>CADCBP010000017.1 GCA_902799705.1 uncultured Bacteroidales bacterium | reverse complement strand
GTAGAGCGAAGACTTAAGTCAGAAGAGAAGAAGAGTCTACCCAAGAAGAAATAAGTTTACTCTTCTAATATTATCACTATCAAGCGATTATTCCGAAAGCGAATAGTCGCTTTTTATTTATGGATTCATGATGTCAAAAAAGGACCAAGTGTGCTAACTGTGACACCGACCGAAGAGCGGGAGATGACCGGCACAAGACAGAGAAAGATAATTGAACTACAAATACAAAGTACAGGACATGTCATATAGCACAGATTGTACTATTTAGAACAGGACCATCACGGGACCATGTTCCGAGAAGAACCTAAGAAAAGTACAATTAGAACAATCACAAAACAATAGTACCGACAAAGGTAGGACAAGAAAACAGAGGTTGTGTCTTTTTTGAAAGAGGTTTTGAGCATAAAAAGACACAAGCTAGATAAAAAGATACAAGCTTGTATAAAAAAAGACAAGGTGGCATAAAATAGACAAGCAAATTTATACAAACCTAGTACAAAGACACAAGCTTAGTCCGAAAGGGAACAAGTTGAATAAAAAAGGGAACAAGCTTAGTCCGAAAGGGAACAAGTATAAAAGGGATAGAAACCCTACAATGACGTTCAGGATGGTCGCGAGATGGTCGTGGAAATGAATGCTAAATGAATAATAATACAAACAATAAACAATCGTGACGCTCGCACGATCAAAGGGCAAAAGAATATGGCAAATAACACATTTGATAGAGATAAGTTTTTGTACAAACGTCGATTTATAGATTTTTCTATTCATCGTCGAAAGTATGTGCCCCGTACTAACTCTGTTGAGCGCAAAGTGTTTGGGTATTTTAATGATTTTTGTTTGTCTTACATTGCATATATTGAGATGGCCTTGACTTTTCAACAGCAAACAAGGAACAATCGTAATATATTCGGAGACAGGGTATTAGCAGCCGATGTGATATTCAATTATTTGACTAATAAAATTAATGTGCAAGACCTTTTAATAGATTTACGTCCTCATGTGGAAGAATTCAAGAATAAGATAGGCTCAATTTCCGCAAGAATTAATTTTACGGGAAATGATTTGGCATTAATAAGGAATTGGGACGTGAATAATCCGGAAACATTACATAGCTTGTTGCAATACTTGTATAAAATGAGGTGTACGTTTTTTCATGGTGACAAACTTGATTTTAATACTATGATAGATGTTTTGCGCCCAACTTGTCAATGTTTACGGCAACTCAATTTTGTATTATTTAAGGCAATGAATGAAGATATCGGGAGATAAAAGACATTAAAAACATGGCAAAGATGCAATTATATAGAGTGATCAATCCGCTATTTGAACAGGTTGGAAAAGAAATGGATACCTCTAAAAGAGGATTAACTCTGCGTCTCCAAAGGACGCGTGCATTGAGTCCTGTCTTTGAGTTAATTGTCGAATTTTGGAAGGATACTGGATGCCAACTTACTACCGCAGTACAGGCGTTAACGGAATGGAATTTATATTGTCATGTGTTAGAAACTGTCATTAATCATGGAGATGAATTTTTTTCCGCGCAAAATATCAATAACCAAGACTATACAATTTTAAAAACAAAAGACATATTATTATATTTTAATAAGTATGTATCGTTGGGCATTTTTCTTGACCCCAACGAATCATGGGCAATATGGGAATATCTATGGGAAAGAGGACGGCAACAATTACATTCAAATTGCATCTCTCGATTTGAATGCGTATTTGCTTTCGCCACAAAACGAGATGCCGATAAATACTTGCAAGAAAGACAGACCGAGGACAAAGAGCATAACACTAACACACATATATTTGACAAAACATGTGCTATAGATGTAATAAACTCTAATAGGGCAGAGAGTTATGATATGCGTTGGTTGGATTGTATCAGTATTTTTTCCACATATGACCTATATGAAAAAGTAGTAAATCGTTATTGGAATAGAAAGATGACCAAAAATCCATTAATGGAAGTATTGTTTCAAGGGACATATTGTTTGCGAAACATGTAAGATAAAGAACATTATTTATGCATTTAAAAGTATCGACCGAACGACCATATAGTTATAATTATGAAAAATTTTAAATTTAACACACTGTATATTATTGAATCCTTAAGAGAAGGGGAGGCAAAAACTGGTCAAAATCTTTATGATGATATGCATTTGCAAATTTATTATCATGAAGGGTTAGATGTGCAATTACATGTCGTACAAACAACCGAAGATTGGAATAACACCATGCAAAATATTTTAGATAGTTGTCAGCATAATGGGGTATTTCCTATTATCCATTTAGAATTGCATGGCTACGAAAATGGCATACAATTGACAAACGGGGATCTATTGTCTATAGATAAGATTGGTGAGCAATTTAGGCAAATTAACATAGCAACTGGATGCAATCTTTTTCTAACACTTGGGGTATGCAAAGGCTTATATTTATTATTTAGCACACATTATGACAGACCAATGCCATTCTGTGGCGTAATAGGATCTTTTGAAGTTATGAGAGCCGATGACATCCAGTTGCGCTACGGAGCCTTTTATAGTAAATTTTTTGAGACTTTCGATGTCGGAGAAGCATACGCTGCATTAAAAAATACAGAAACGAATGCTCCGGAAATATTTACTCAATATAGATACATACAAGTTGATGAGATATTCTTGGATGGATACCAAAGATATATAAGAGAAGCTTGTGCTTCATCTGTAATGGACGATAGAGCGCTACAGGCTGCTGCTGAAAGCGGAAAAATACTACAGAATCGCTCAGTGCGCAGAAAATTTCAAAAGGGATTTCGGAATGAAGAAAAGAAAAGACGATTAGCTTATTTCAATCAAGCACGCAAAGCATTTTATATGTTGGATTTATTCCCAGAAAACGCCGAGCGATTTGATGTGCCTAAAACATTTAAGGAATTAGCAGAAAAATGTAAACATTTGGTCACAATTTAATACTTTAGTCAATATCATAACGGGAAAAAGCAATGCCTTAAAAGATGTCACAAAAGAATACTATCAAAACTGGAAACAGGATTGGAAGTCGCGGAGAATATATATTTGCGACTAGAATAACAACGGACTTTATGTTTGATGCTACTTTTTTAGGGGAGAAACATGAAGCCACGGATTTTTGTGTTGAGTTTGTGGACGAAGAAAAGCACAACATGTTCTTTGTTCAAGTAAAATCAACACAGAATAATACACCGAAAAGAAAAACAATGCCAATTAATCCTCCGATGCTTAAAGGATATATCGATTCTATTGTAAATCAACCATACCCCACTTACTTAGCGGCCGTAGATGTTAATACAGAAGAAGTATATATAACCGGTCTATTTCAAAGTAAGGAAAGAATTGCATCTATCCCCAAGAAACATAAATTGTCATTGGAGGATAAGGTATCAACAAAGCGCACTTTGGAATTACTAAAAGAAGATGTCAAACAATGCTGGAATGAATTAGAACCGGATGCCTCAAAAAAGAAAAAATATAAGTCACAATTAGTCTAAATAATATCAAAAATGGAACGTACAATACTACAAAAATATTATACAAATATTGTTGAGCAGAAAGTCCACCAATATCTAGTGCGATTAAAGGATACTGGTTATCCGGCGATGATACTATTCGTGACGGAGGAATATTTTGAATCACAGGCATATCAGACGTTTTTGCAGCATCTTCAAGCTATGTATTATAATAGTACAGAAGATGAAACTATATCGGTAATTCTTATTAACGAAGAACAGAACCTATGTGCTTTGTTGGCTTTCGCATTTGGAGAAAGATTAAACGTTAATGTCAATCCTAAATGGTTTGAGTTAAATAATGAAAACATGGAGATGCTAAATAGTATTGTCAAATCTGCATATGGTTACATATGTATGTTGCCAATGACCATGATTGGTATAATTAGAGAGATTTCTATAGTATTAGAAAATAATCTTTCACTATCTTTTGTTTATCGACGTGATTTTGACAAAGCGTATAAAATGAACACCTTGCGTAATAGATCAGATGCACAGCGATTGTTATATCGTACGCCAGAAGAAGAATATCCTTATGACTCTTTGGATCACATTATTCTATCATTTGTCAAATTAAAATTTCCTAATGCAAAAGTTACTTCAAAGACTTTATTATTTAACACCCAACTAAGAGATGAGCAACGTATGAAACAATATGCCCCCGCTGAAGTGACTATTAATATCAGTCCTTTATTCAATAGTCCGGGAAATACAATAATGGCAGCTACTAGATTTGGTATTAAAATACGCGTAGAGGCTTATTCTTATTTTTCTCAAGCGTTAGGAAACATAAATGGTTCAGAATGGGTAGCTTCGTATAGTTTTAATGATTTTAAAATACTAACACAACAAATAAGTAGGTATAAACCATATTCTTCTGTCTTTTTGTAGTGAAAATATAGTGTTACTGTAAGACACAAGAAATAAGTTACAGAATGAGCATTGAAATGATGTAAATAACAAAAAAATCTAAAAAGGGCTAAGTTTGTCAACTTTGTCAACTATGTCATGCAATTGTTAGTTATTTATATCATGTCAGTATTAAAAATACTGTTATAGGGTATTGAGTTTGCCTATAGCCTCTAAGAAAAAAACTAAATGTTGCGCGTATACGCACGCGAACATTATTATAACATAGCATATAAATATAAAAACCAAATACATTATGAAAAATTTAAACTTTTTATCAAATCTTTGTGGGCTGGGAAGAGCCTCACAGAGTAGTGACGTAGGAAGTCGACGCCGTGTCGTTGCCGACTTGTTGCCGTCTTTTTGCCGTGTGAACCATGTATTAACACTCTTGGTGGTAATGCTTTTCACCATCGGAGTCGGAAATACGTGGGCTGGAACGGACTATAAAACGGAAAAATTTGAAAATCAAGATGCAGAAAGCACTTACAACCAAACACGCACTTACTCTGCCGACGATAGTAATGCAGGCATTGCTTGGTTTGTTGAGCACGGATGCGTGTCCTCAACGAATAAACTGAATGACAGCTATTCCATGCATATGCGCGCTTACTATGCAAAGAAAAGTGCTGCTGGCACTTGGAACGGAAATTTACCCTATTTAGAGAGTCGAACTGATGTCAAAGGATTAGTATCCATTACATTTGATGCAGCAGTTAGCAATACGTATTTGCATATGGATGTCATGTATTCCACGAATAGCGGTAGTACATGGAATTACATGTACAAGACTAATGCTAGCTCAGGAACGAATGCCGAAAATATCACTTTCTCTGGAACATCAAAAACTTCAGGCACTTACTATATCCCGTCAGCGGCATTAAGTCCGACGGGTAATTACCGCATTAAGATTGCTATCTATTCGGGTAGTACGCACCAGGCCAATCCAGGAAGTGCAGGAAACTACACTTTCCGCGTGGATGATGTCAAGTTTACCTATACAGCATATTCGGTCACGTATGACGGAAATGGAAAAACAAGTGGTTCCGTTCCTACCGATGCCACAAAGTATCTAAGCGGTGCGACTGTTACTGTTAAATCCAATAGCGGTTCTCTTGCAAAGACTGGTTATACCTTCAGCGGCTGGAATACAAATGCGTCTGGTACAGGCTCCAACTATACGGCAGGCTCAGGAACATTTACAATTTCGGACGATATAACCCTATATGCCAAATGGACTTCCGCCGGTACTTCTGTAACTCTCTCAAAGGCTGCTACAAGTAATGGGTCGTTTACTTTGAGCCCCACTGGTCCGCTGACGACGACCAGTTCGACCGCATCAACCACCGTCACGGCTTCACCAAGTGCGGGATACTACCTAAGTAATTTAACGGCAAGTAATCCGTCTACCGGTACGGCCACTGTGACCGGTTCGGGTAATACCCGTACTGTAACCTATTCGTCCGGAGCAAACGGTAGTTCAACTATTACCGCCACTTTCTCGCCGATATGGTATCTGAAAGGAGGTTTCAACAGTTGGGGAGATACAGATCCTCTTACCACCTATTCTGCTGGAGTTGCAACAGTAACCAAGACCTTGGATGCAATGACCAAATATGAATTCAAGATGTATAATGCACAAGAGGCCGCGTACTATAAGAATACAGGAAAAATTATCACAGATATAAGCGGTTATGATTATACATCTGGAGACGGAGCCAACACATTCCTTTATACAGGTCCTGCAGGCACTTATACGTTCAAATTCACATTAGAAGGTAAATTATTGCAAGTTCAATATCCTGAAGTTGTACACCCTGCTGCCGGTTATGCTTATTTCCAGAAACAGGATAGTTGGACTGGATTTAAAGCATACATTTATACAAGTGATGATAATAGAATGTCCGATTGGGCAGGAAGTCCTAATGTTACCAACACGACTAACATTTGTGGAACGACCTATTATTATTGTGCATTAACAACAGACTTTAATAATGTCATTTTCCGAGATAACAGTTCAAATCAATGGAAAGCAATCACCACCACCGGCTATTCCGGTAAGTATTGTGGTGATGATTATAGTGCTGATCCGCAAACGTGGAAAACTTTCGGCACGTATTCCCTTACTTTTGCCGGAAACGGGAACACAAGCGGCTCAATGACAGATTTAGCCGGTCAATGTCCCAATTCGAATATTGTGCTTGCTGCGAATGCGTTTGCCAAGACAGGCCATACTTTCACAGGATGGATTGCCAATGTCAATGTCAAGAACAGCAGCGGAACAACTATCACCGCAGGCACACTCATTACAGATGAGTCAACAATCCAAATCACTCAAAACACCATTTTAACGGCGCAGTGGACGCATAATCCTGAGTTGACAGTAAGCAAGAGTTCTATTGCGTTCGGCGACAAGAAAGTGAGCGGTTCATATACCGAGACTTTCACTGTCAGCGGTAGTTACTTAAAAGGTAATATAGGAATCGCCGTCAGCGGAACGAATAGTGCTATGTTCACTGTTAGTAGCAGCACTCTCACGCCATCCGATGGTTCGGTTGCAACGACTACAATAACAGTAACTTATTCACCGACAACGGCTGCATCTCATAGTGCAACTATCACTATCAGCAGTACCGGCGTAAGCAACAAAACCATCTCTTTAACCGGTATCGGTCAATATCAAGATACCTTTATTGATATGTTGCAGAACACGACCGGTTATACAGAAGGCTCACCTCATACAGAGACGGGCACTTATAGCACGCCTTCTTTGAGTGACAAAGCCGTTGCAACCAGCGGGACATGTGAGCAGCAGCACTATCATTTTGTTGGTTGGATAACCGCTGCCAAGTATGCAGCCGGAACAGCAATCAGCGATGGCGATTTGCAAACTCCGACAAGTGCAACCAATGAAACTTATTATGCCGTTTGGGCAAAACAAGCTGCCGGAGGAGGTGGAAGTTTAACAGAAACTTTAACGGGTTCTGAAATTGCCTCACACTTTACAAGTTCTGCGGTTGCTTATGGAGATGCAGAAAAATCTTATACTGATGGAGATATTACGTGGGCTGCAAGATTTAACGCAAATGCCGGTGTGCCATGGTTCCAATTAAAGAGTGACAATGCTGTATATCTGAAAATTACAGCACCAGCTGCCATCACTAAATTAGATATGAATGTAAGTAATACTTCATGTAGTGGTGCGGGATGTACAATGAATATGTCTGCACATGGTTATAGTGGAAGCAATATATCATTGAACACTGCAGCTGATGGCAGTGGAACTACGGTTGCCAATGCCAGTCCGGCATCCAGTTATGCTTTTTCACTTTCGCCAACAGGTTCCAACTCTACGCTATATTTAAAAGTGAGTGGAGCAACGCGTATTTGGTCAGATATTACAGTAACTTATAGTGGCGGAGTATCATACGAAGACTACAAAGCGATTTGTTGTACTGATTGGAGTACGCCGACGGTAGGTTATTCGAGCAGTTTGGCGATAAATGCATCGGAGGGAGTGACTATTGGCAGCGGAACAACACATGGCGCAGTGACTTATGAGTCGAGCGACGAGGATGTGTTGACAGTAGATGCTGACGGTACCATTCATGCCGTTGGTGCCGGAACGGCGCATATCACTGCCACATGGGCAGGTGAGACTATTTCCAGCACGACGTACTGTGAGAAGAGTGCTAACTCAAATGACGTCACTGTAAGTGGTATCCAAGTAACAGGAACAACGCCGGTGAATTTCGGACAAGTTTATCAAAATGCAGTAATAGCAGATAAAACGATTTATGTGACGGGGCTTGGTTTGGCGAGCGATATCACGCCATCGCTACCTGCCGGTAGTCCGTTTAGCTTCAGTCCCGCTTCATTGGCAA
Organism: uncultured Bacteroidales bacterium; assembly: GCA_902799705.1. Classification (GTDB taxonomy): domain Bacteria; phylum Bacteroidota; class Bacteroidia; order Bacteroidales; family Paludibacteraceae; genus Colicola. The sequence goes on along the minus strand of CADCBP010000017.1, from coordinate 88,299 downwards.
AAGATTGTTCAGGTGCTACGCTGACCATCTCTGCCAGCACAGCAACACTCGGCACATACAACCAGACGCTAACATTGACCAGCGGTGCGTTCTCGACCACTGTAACGGTTAAGATGGAAGTAATCGCCAAGCCGACAGCTACTTTCACCGATGCGTTGCACGGCTTGACGGAAGACGAAGATGGTGTTTCGCTGAGCAGCTATAATCTAACCGCAGCACAAGGAACACCCGTTGTGTTCCCGACATTGGCTAACCAAACGAAGAGCGCAGGAACCTGCGAAGGTGAGTATTATATCTTCGTCGGATGGACGGAGGGCGATAATAATACCGACCCGGAAGACCACTTGGTTACTTCTTATACCTTGGCAAATGGGGATACGAAGAATTACTACGCTGTATGGGCGGATGGAGCCGGAACAGCGACCTATACGAAGTTGACGAGTAATTCCTTTAGCGGTTCTCCCGCAAAATATGTATTAGGAGCCGAGCATGAAGGAACAACTTATTACTTCTCTGATTACGATCCTGATAATATTGCCTATAATTTAAGTTGGGGAACTTGTTCTTCATCAGATGCGCCCATCCAATTCACGTTATCTGGAACTGCCTCTGCATTGGTTGCTAAGGACAATTTGAACAATTATCTTGAAGCACCATGTACAACCAAGGCTTTCTATATCAGCGGTTCAGAAACAAGTGTTGAACTAAAATCTAACGGTACGATATATAATAATGGTGATGGTTGTACAAGTTATCGTTTAAGATACAACTACAACAGCGGATCAGGAGGATTGCGATGGTATACATCTGATACAGGAGATCCTGCATATTTCTATCTAGTAGGTGCGGCCGGAACAGTTCATTACCGCACATCTTGTTGTGCCAATAAAGTGGATGCACCGGTCGTAACCGCTACCACTGTTACTTCAACAAGTATCACATTGACTTGGCCATCCGATGATAAAGCAACCGGTTGGCAGATTGAATGGAACGGTGCAGGCGGATGGGTAACGCCAAGCGGAAGTTGTACTCACACTGTTTCCGGTTTGACGCCGAACACTACCTATACTTGGCGTGTACGCGCGACATACGAAGATCCTGTTTGCGGCGCAGATGTCCGTTCCGGAAGTACGACTACCAATCAGGTTTATCATGTGACCTATGCAAAGGGTAGCGGAACAGGTACATGTACTGCAGAGGGTTCGACTACAGACGCGACCGGTTATGAAGCAGGCGCAACCGTCACGCTGCAAGAAAACGAATTCTCATTAACCGGACATACTTTTGCCGGCTGGACGGAAGATGACGAAGACATAACGATTAGCAGCAACCAATTCACGATGCCGGATCACGATGTGGTTATCACTGCTTCGTGGACTGCAAAAATGGATAAGTACTTCGACCGCATGCATGACCAGACGGATGAATTACATGGCGGTGTTGAAGAAACGGAAGGAACCAATGAGGGTAAGTATTATATCCCGAAGGAGGGTTGTAATTATTCTATCCCGACAGCTGTTGACAGCAACACAGGAGATGCTTGCCAGACAAACCACTATAAATTACAAGGATGGATTGCTGCAAGTCATATGAAAGGTTATCCGGACCATATGACCGGCGAGATTAAACCAGGAGAGGAAACGTATATCTTCCCTCCGACAGGCACAAAGACAGCTACCGGAGCCACCTATTACGCCATTTGGGCGGAAGTAACGGAATGATATTTCATAATGTTTAATGAATGAATGTTTAATGTTTAAAGAATTAGAGATTATGAAAACGAACATTGATCGTACCCTCGTGGTTAAGAATATCATTGCAAAATATACGAATATGACACAGTATATGAAATATTTATGCGCAGTTCTATTAATAATAGGAACGAGCGCGCACGCGTGGGCAGTCACCGAAACGATGGACTTCACGCAATGTTGGGGAATCGGTACAAGTTATGAGTCAGGTGTGTACACCTATGGCGGGTATGCCATTCAAGCTCATGATGCGAAGTATAATGAGTACAATGATTATTGGATATTGAATTATTATCGAGAAAACAATCCAAGTCGGCCGGCTTGGGGTGGTATAATTCTGCCTCCTTTCAACGGCACGGTAAGTAGCATTACTGTTACTACCGGATCCGGCTCAGGAAGCGATCTCCGAACGATCCAATTATACGTCAACGGCACATTACAAGCAACCAGTACAAGTCTGGCAGCGAGCAGTTCATATACTTTTACTTCGCTTTCCATTGCCGCCGGTAGTACGATAGAGCTACGCAATAACACCAACAACAATGAGTTTCACTTGGCTTCTCTTTCCATAACGCATAATGGCAGTCAAATGGGAACAGCTGCTGTTTCGGGAAAGAGTGTTGTATCTGCTTCTGCGGATGGAAACGGAACTGTAACCGTAAGCAATAATCCTGTTAGTTTTGACGCAACCACAACGCTAACTGCCGTTCCTGCATCAGGTTGGCAATTTGATTATTGGGAGGTAACTAGTGTTACGAACACATGTACTAACTACGCTCCATATAGCACACGTTGGACACAAAATGAATTTACGGCAGATAATATTGAAGGACTCACCACCGATGCTTCTATTGAGCTATATAATTTCACATATCCAGATTACTTTATTGCCGTGGCACACTTTGTGGAAACAACGTGTACTATTGATACAAAAGTCGTCTTTGCTAATAGTGGGACGCAGAATGTGAATGCCAGCACATCAGCGCAGACCTTTGACAATGCCGGCACGGCGAAACGAGTTAGCAACAACGCCAATACAGGACAGACAGTTACCTATACATCAAGCAATCCGTCTGTGACGGTTAATGCATCCGGTCGCGTTAGTATCCCTGCTAACTTCATTGGTTCCGTCACTATCACTGCTACAGCTGCCGAAAACGGAGACTACTGTGAATCAAGTGAAAGTTACACACTAAATGTGAACGGTTATAATGTTACGTATCATATAAAATCTTGTGTAAGCGGCAAGCCGGCAAATAAAACAAATTACTTGGGAAGTCTGACCCTGCCAACCGGTTTGTCAATAGATGGCTACCAGTTTGCCGGATGGACAACCAACGGTTCCTATAGTGACAACAGCACTCCACCGACTCTGCAGCCGGCATCTATTACCGTTACAGCTGATGTGGACCTGTATGCAGTGTTTAAGAAAGTTAGTTCCACATTTGAAAAGATGCCGGAGAACACGAGCGGAAGCGTCAATACTTCTATTCCTGAAGGCGATTACGTGATATGTACCAATTATGATGTTGGTAGCACAGCGCGTGTAATGACCAATACTTTGGACGGCAACAAACGAATGACGACCGATGCTACCGAATATACCTTCACGGCTGCAGGTTTGAGTTGTACGGACGAAGAGTATATCTGGCATATTTCCGGAACTGCAGGAAATTATCTGATTTACAATGCCAATTCTAATAAATACCTGGCAGCTACCAGTGGAGCAACAGAAAGTAGTGATAGAAAAGTAAGACTTGTAGATTCTTCTTCCGACACCTATGCCAAATGGACTATCGAACAAAACAGCGGGAAAGTGCCGTATATGTTTACTAATACGGAGCGTAAGACAGATAGCGAATCAGAAAAGAGTCTTGGCGTTTCCAGTAACAACATCTTTTTCCGTGGGGATTCTTACAAGGCCAGTTTCTATCTGTTCAAACGTGTTTCCGCGGGTTCTGTATATACGTTAGATCCGGATTGCGATGCGACGGAATATACGGTAACATTCAATATGGCATCAGTGCCGACAGGATGCTCGGTTACTTCCAGTGCAACAGGCGCGACTTGGTCTTCTCCGGTACTCTCTCCAGTAACATCCGGAACGAGCGTGACTATTGGAGCGACCGCAGGAACGGGTTATCATTTCGACCATTGGACAGTTACTTCCGGTGGAGCAAGCCTTAGTTCGGCTGCGACCTCCGCCAGCAACGGATTTACGATGCCGGCTTCGAATGTAGTTTTGACTCCGGTATATGCAGCGGATAGTTATACGATAAACTATTTAGATAAGGGAGGAAGTGAATTCTCCGGAACGCATGACACCGGCTATCCGACCATGCACACTTATGGTACCGAGACAACTCTTTCCGGAGCTACGAGATCCGGTTGGGAGTTTGCAGGTTGGTACACTACCAACGCATGTACATCCGGAACGCAAGTGACATCGCTGGGCGCAACAGACTATACTTCCAACATCACTTTGTATGGTTTGTGGGTACACTTCACTGATCCGTTGGCATGGTGCCCGGAGCCGGAAGTACACTTAACAGGCGACAATGTATACGTAACGTCTACTCAAGGAAAGATGATCACGGCAGCGGCGCAATTGACGCTGAACGCCCGCAACCTCGCTATAAGCGGAGTGGTTCGCCTGACGACACCTGCCGGTAGTGGAGTTTCTTTCTCCACCTCTCGCGTGAAGTATAATGCGACATCTACCACTCTTGATGTTACCGCAGATGAAGGAGGTGATATTACGGATCAAACGATCTATGTACATTATAGTCCTACAGTTGCGGGCATGGGGGCTCCGACAGATATAACTGTTCGCGCTGAATATCAGACCAACACCGATTATTACTCTACGCAAGATGTGCATGTGCGTAATATGCCGAGTGCATTTGCCATTGCGGTTAAGCAAGGAAGCAACTGGTTTGCACTGCCGGCTAATATGAGTGGTGCAACCAATCCGGCAGGTGTTCCTTTGAACGTTGATGAGAGTAGTTGGACAGCAAAAGGTCCGTCCACTCTGGCTTACGAGTTGTGGCCGGTTAAATCCACTACGGGTGCTGCTGATTTGTATGCCACGAAGGGTGAGAAGGTTCGCTTCTCGGGTAACAGCAATAAAGGTCTATGGGCAAGTACTACTACCAATACACTGAATAACAATGCTGTTATATCTACTATTGGTGCTGACGTGACAACTAATTATGAGTGGAATCTTACTACTACGGCAGAAGGCGGTACCTGGAAATATACGCTAAAGATGGAAGATCAGTCGAACTTCTTGCATTACTATAACTCCAGTGTATGGGGTTCGTACGGAAGCGGCATAAGTGACATCTATCTGATACCGCTGACAGCAGTGGAGACGGCAAACATGAATGTCATGGAATGGGGTGAGAGTGAGATTGCACTCCAATGCGCGGCAAACACGACACTGACTAAAGTGACCATAAATGGTACAGAAGTTAGTCCTAAACCGAGTTTGACTTTGTTAGGAGGTGATATCTACAAGATTACCGGTGGAGGTATGCCGAACTTAAGCACGTTGGCTACATATGCCATGAAGAACATGGTTATTGATGTGAGCGAAGGCGGTACACCAAAGCAACTGTTATTGACGATTCCGTTCATCTTGACGAACACGAACAGTTCTGCAGAAGAACCGAAAACTGCCGTTGATCTGCGTAACTTAGCGGAAGGCGGAAGTCAAGCTGCACGGAACACGATCATCGGAGTGGTAGATATTGTGGTTCGCAATGGTGCGCAATTAGACGTAACGAACGCTGAGGCAACTTATTGTACTTTCAAGGATTTGTATATCTATCCTGGTGGAAAGGTTCATATCAACACCTTGGATCTTGGTGCGAAGAATGTTTACATGCGCGGTGGATTCAGTTGGCTGGAGGCAGTAAAAGATTACCGTTTGCCGCAGATGTGGGTTGAGAGTGGAAAGAAGATAGAAGGTGTCGGAACTGCCGGAAATGGTATTTACTATGATCTGCATCTGGATGGCAGTCGCTATTACATGATAGCTGTGCCTAAGGATGTGCCGCTTGGAAGTATTACCAACGAAGAGGGAGTTGCGGACTTCACTGCTTGGGTAAAACAATACGATGGAGAAGGCCGCACGCTAAGTCCCAAACGCAACGGATGGGTATCAACGATTACCGGTAATACACTTTACCGCGGAGTCGGCTATGAGATGGCTATCAAGCCTCGTGTTGCCGGCCGTACCATCGGTGTATTGCGTATGCCGTTGTTGAAGGCGGCTGCCTGGACTGACGAGACAGAATGTACGCCATCTGTGACCGCTTGGGGTGTTGACAACTCGAATGTTTCTGCGAACAACAGGGGCTGGAACTTCATTGGAGCTCCGTTCTTCACATCGTTCCGCAGTACGGATGAAAATGGCCAGTTAGGTGCTAACATGGAGATCCGCGACATGGTTCATCACGAAGATGCTAACGGCAACTGGACAGGTACATGGGATTGGACCACAACCAGTGATGTGAAATATGTGACTATTCCGCAGAAAATGTATGATGACTATTCTGATGTAAGAGCGAAGAACTATGTGCTGGAAGCCTTCTATCCGTTCTTCATCCAAGCGGCTACAACAGGAAACTTGTCCTTCACGGCAGGAAGCAAAGTATTGAAAGCTCCATCGTTGCTTCGCACGGCGGTTCGCGAACGCGAAGTGGATATCGACTTCATGCTCTCGGATGGCAACGGCGTTTCAGATCAGGCAGGTCTGACAGTTGGCAATGAATACTCCGCAGACTTCGACATGGACGACAAGGAGAAGACGATTGTCAACGAGAACTACTTAAAGGTTTACACGATGGTAGGCGAATATCGTACGGCATTTAACTCGCTGCCTGAAGGCGTGGCAGAACTACCGATACCGGTAGGATACATTGCTCCGAAGGCAGGATACTATTTCTTCTCTATGGTCGAGGGCAACTACTCTGAAGTTGAGCACGTATGGTTAACTGATTATGAGACGAGTAGTACAGTTGATCTACTGGATGGTATTTATGAATTCCAGTGTGAGAAGGGTACGAATAACAATCGCTTCGTTCTAAATATTGTCTTGAAGGCAGAACATGATAATACAGCTACGGGATTAGATGAAGTGGAAGGTGATTCTCAACAACCGCTGAAATTCATCTACCAGGACAAGATGTATATCAGGCATGGTGGAGTCCTGTACGATGCGACGGGTAAACAAGTACGAATGAACGAATGAATGTTTAACGAATGAAAGAGTTAAAGATTATGAAAGCATTGAGATATTTATTGATCGTAATGGGTTTGATGAGCGTGCTGAGCATTAGTGCTCAGGCGCTCGCCCAGCAACCCGAAGTATATATGCAATCCACCTCCGGTATGGTTTACTCGGGTTCGCAGTTGCCTTCTGCGGCTGCGCAAGGAACGTACGTGACGGGAACGACAATCGGAACGTATAATCCGGCTAATGTAAATGGTCCTCACCGTGCAAAGAAAGAAGATAATCCTGGTGGAGGTTTTAACCCGGGCGGAGGAGAGCCGGGGCCGGGCGATAATAGCGAGCCATGGGAGGATCCTCTTGGCGATGTGATGTGGCCTTTATTAGCGTTAGCAGCGGCGTATGCCTTGCTCCGCGTTTATAGGCGTAAGCGCAGTGTATAGCCTAACGGCGTTTAGAAGCCTGACGGCGTGTAGGCTACGCGTGTACATGCGCGCGTTCCATAAAATAGTTATTAATTAACAGTTAGGAAAAGAGAGACAGGGCATTGAAAGCCCTGTCTCTCTATAAAGTGGCGCGTAATAACAGATGCAGATCTGTACGAGTGGGAAGTTTACCCCCTGCCCCTCCTTGAAAGGAAGGGTGTTTTTGTATGTACCAATCACGAGCATAGATAGTCTCGGAGGCGCGGAAATAGAGCGTCAGTTGCGGGATAATCTGCCAACGCAGGCAAAGGAATGCCCTGCCGCCCAAACCATAGACCGCCGGAATAGAGTAGGCATAGAGCACATCGTACTCATAACAATAAATACGGTTGTCCCACTCCCGGGCATCGAACCATTGGAGGCGAAGCCGAAGACTGAGAGGCGTATGGTGTGGAGTGCAAGTTGTAAAGTCGTATGCGATGTCCTGAAAGACGGTGTAGCCGTATTGGGGAATGATGGACTGAGCCGCTTCGTTGAATGATGGAATGATGTTGGCTTCGGCGGTGGTGCGGAGAGAGAGGGCGGCGTGCTGCCAGAGAAACTGCACGCGGGCGGAATAGGCGGAGGTGTCTTTCCTGCGGGCACGGAGCCGGAGAGAGAGCCTCCATTGAGGAATGATGGAAGGAGCCGCTCCGCTGAATGATGGAATGTTGGAATGATGGTACTGCACCTCCGTCATGGCGTCATAACCGAGGGAAGGGAATTGCGGAATACCATATTTGGGCCCGCTGAAGTAGAAGAGGTCTCCGTATCCCAAGAAGCGCCAGTTCTTAAGACGCGTGATCTCAAACCCCAGATACCCGCCGTTCTCATCACCCAGACGTGAGGTCTCGGAGAAAGCATAGCCGAGGGCATTGTCGAAATAGGGCGAGTAATAGCGGTATAAGGCGATGAGGGAGACACCGGAAGTAGGATAAAACCTACTACCCGCAATAACACCAATACCCCATTTATCGCGAGTTGAAAGTTGAAAGTTTAAAGTTGAAAGATTTTCTTTATTTTGCGCAGTGGCCACTTCGGCGAAGGCGTCGAACCAACCGTGGTTGTAACGGACTGAGGCACCCAGAACGGCTTGGTTATAGCCTCGGAAATAATGCTGATTATATGCCGCATTGCGGTAAGGACGGATGCTGTCGGACCAGATATTCTCGATCGCCGTCAGTTGAACTTGTAAGCGCTTGTGATGGAAGGTCAAATTAGCGCCGACGAGATGATGCCATGTAGAGTCATTCGCGTGTTTGAGCGAATATAAGGCACTCACATCGAGCCGTGTGGATTTATTCCATTCCCAGCGAAGCGTTGCTCCTGCTCCGTGAAGCCCTTCGCCATCGACGGAGGAATAATAGCGCAGCCCTTCCGTGGTCTGTCCGACGGAAGTGACGTAGGCCGATCTGCCGGAACGAAAAACGGGCGCAAGGACCAGTCCTTGCCCGAAAGAGGCTTGGAAATTGCCGGCAACGAGCGTATGAAGATGTCCGATGTCGCGGAGTTGGAGGTAGGCACCGTATTGAAGACTTTGCGCATCGCCTCCCGCGGGCCTTCTTAACTGCGCTCCGAAGATTACACGGCGCTGATAATCAAAGCGATAGCGCGTCTGTACATACATAGGATCAGTGCCTTCGAAGGCTTCTATATTACGGGCATCGACACGCGTGATAATCTCGTGTTTGGCGTTGCGAAAAATGTTTTTCGGGTTTAGAGCTTCGCGTTGATAGGCTTCGCCGTTTAGAGATTCGCGGTTTATATAAACGAACGGCAACAGGTCGCGAATCTCATAGTCCGCGAGGCTCTGGATCATACGGAGTTCGTAGAGCGACTCAAAAGGATGTTTGTCGGCATAAAGCAGGATCTCGTCTATCTGACGGGGCGAGAGAAAATGCAATTGCGAGAGTTCTTCTTCGGAGGTGTGGTTCAGGTCGATGGGTGATTCATGGAGGACATACAGATCCGATTGCAGTTGTTCATAATCGATTTCGCCGAGTTCGGTGACGGCATTATAGATGTCCAATACGACTTCGTCAAGGGAAAGGGTTAGAGGGTTGGTGGTAGCGGGATTAGGGGATAGAGTTTCTTCTGCGGCAAGAGTCTGCCCCAGTAACATAATCCATATCACTATTAAAAACCTTTTCACACTGCAAAAGTAGTAAAAAATTTGCAAGTGTGCAAAAAATGTAGTACTTTTGTAGCGGATTTATGGATAAAAGGCGTTTGATACATATTATCGAATGGTTGGTGGCGATTGCGGCGTGCTTGTGGCTGGCATGGAAACTCGTGACGTATGAGGATTATGCGGCGTTAGGCGAGAGCCTGCGGAATATGGGATGGCAAGAATGGCTTGCAATCGTTATTTGCGTTGCACTGATGCCGGTGAATATGGCGCTGGAAGCGTGGAGATGGCGCACTTTGTGGAATGATGAAATGAGCCGCGAGCAAGGCTCGCTTAATGAGCCGCTTACGCTCAATGATGCACAACGGCAGGTATATTACTCCAAATTAGCGGGACTGATTACGCCTTGGCGGTTGGGCGAATATCCGGCGAGAGGACTGTTGATGAATGATGAAATGAGCGCGGCTGAGCCGCTCAATGAGCGCCAGCAAGGCGAGCTCAATGGTGCCCTTTGGGCAAAAGTGCTGGCGATGGGTGCGGCCGGCAGTGCAACGATGACGGCGGCGATAGTGATTGCGGGTTTGTTGGGGATAGCAGTTCAACCTTCTATTGTGAGGTATGTGGGCGGCAGTTATCTATACACGGTAGGCGGAGCAATGATCCTGCTGACGGGTGCGTTCTTTCTGATGCCGAGAGTCTTCCGGCAGTGGGCCGATCTTCATTATGAGTTGCTGTTCCGTAGTCTTTTTCAGAGTCTCGTCAGACTACTGTGCTGGTGCGTGCAGTTAGGACTTGTGCTGTATGCGTTAGGAGCGGTTACGGGTTACGGATTACGGGTTACGGGTTGCGGGTTACCGATTTATTATCTGTTGGTGACAATTACTCCGAATGTGCCGGTGGTGGAAGCCGGCGTACGCGGCGCGTGGGCGATGGCGGTGTTCGGCACTACGAATGCAGCTCTGGCAGGAGTGCTGCTTTGGGCAATAAATACCTTGTTGCCGTGTGCAATAGGATTATTTTTGCGCAAAAAATAATAATTTATTTGCGTAATTGAAAAAAATGTTGTAATTTTGCAGTCGCAAAGTGCAAACATATAAACCATAATATCATGAACATTAATTTTCAGATTCATTATCGTGCCGAGTTCGGGCAGAGTCTTTGCGTGATAGAGACGCAAGAATCGATTTTGGGATGGACCAGAAAAGATCCGCTGGTGTTGACGTGTCAGGGGACGGATTTCTGGCAGGCCAATGTGCCAATCAGCGATTTTGCGGGCAGCATACAGTACAAGTATGCGATTCGCGTAGGAGAAGGACAGTATATCTTTGAGGCAGGCGAACCTCGTAAACTTGTGCTGAAGGCGAGCGACAAGCGGATTGTAGTCCGCGACGCATGGCAAGCGAGCACGTATGAGGACAGTTTCTATACCACAGCCTTTGTAAAGGCGCTGTTCCATCGTCTGAATCCGGCAAAGCCGAAAGCCGCCAAGGGCGGTATCCGTTTCTCTATAGACCTGCCGCAGATACTGCCGACGCAAGGCGTGGCGATCATCGGCAACTGCGATGCCTTAGGCAACTGGGATCCTGCCGGAAAATTAATCATGAGCGATGCGGAGTTTCCGCTATGGCGCGCCGACATTGACGTGAAGGGTCAGGATATCATAGAATACAAATACGTAGTATATGACCTGAAGAGCGGCGCTATCATCGATACGGAATGGGGCGAGAATCGTCAGATATGGGGCGTTGAGAAAGGTCAGGTGATTTATCAGAATGACCGCGGTTTCCGCCGTACGCAACCCCGTTGGAAAGGAGCCGGAGTGGCTGTGCCTGTATTCTCGCTGCGCAGTGACGAAGGATTCGGTATCGGTGAGTTCCAGGACCTGAAGAAACTTGCAGACTGGGCTGCATCCACGGGTCAGCGGATGATTCAGACGCTGCCGATCAATGATACGACCCTGCGTCACAATAACTTAGACAGCTATCCGTACAATGCTGTTTCTGTCTTCGCGTTGCACCCAATCTATATCAATATTGAGAAGATGGGTAAACTGACGCCGGCGCAGAAGAAGAAATACGATGCGCAAAAGGCGGCTTTCGATGCGTTGACCTTTGCCGACTACCAGAATGTATATGACGCGAAGATGGTGTTCTTCAAGGCGTTGTACAAACAAGACAAGGATGCGCTGTTCAGCAGCGAAGCATACAAGGCGTTCATAGAGAAAAACGATGCATGGCTGGAGCCGTACGCCGCCTTCCTCGCAAAGCGTGACAAGCAGCCGAAAGATTTCTATAAGTTCCTGCAGTTCCATGCCGACAAACAGTTGTCGGATGCCGTAGCATACGCGCACTCAATAGGCGTAGCGATGAAGGGTGATATACCTATCGGTATCAGTCCGGACTCGGTGGATGCAGCGGTTAATCCGGAGTTGTTCAATCTGGATGCCAGTGCCGGCGCCCCGCCCGATGACTTCTCCATTAGCGGCCAGAACTGGGGCTTCCCGACCTATAACTGGGATAAGATGGCGGAGGATAACTTCGGCTGGTGGCAACGCCGGTTCCAAAAGATGCAGGATTATTTCGATGCGTACCGCATAGATCATATCCTGGGCTTCTTCCGTATATGGCAGATGCGCAAGAGCGATGTATGGGGCTTGTGCGGACATTTCGTTCCGGCTCTTCCGTACAGTTATGACGACCTCTGCGCACAAGGTATCTGTCTCGATTGGGATCGAATGACCAAGCCGTATATCCGCTCGAACTTCTTAGGCGATGTATTGGGTTATGACACCGAATGGGCCAAGGAGCACGCGCTGAACACGCATGACGGCTACATCTATTGGTTCAAACCGGAATTCGATACGCAAGTGAAAGTACAGGAGTGGGCTGACAGACTGTTAGGCGACGAGAAACAACTGAAGGCTTCGGGGCTGAGCGCTGAGGCTGTGAAGAATATATGCAACGGCTTGATCTACCTGCATTGCGAAGTACTGATGGTAGAAGACCAGCGTCGTCCGGGATGGCTCCATCCGCGTATCTCGATTTATCAGAGCCACTCGTTCAACGAGTTGTACAGCGACCAGAAAGAAGTGCTGATGCGCATCTATAATGACTATTTCTTCCGTCGTCACACCCAGTTCTGGCGTGACTCGGCGATGCGCAAGTTACCGACACTGATCGGCGCAACGCACATGCTCTGCTGCGGCGAAGATCTTGGCATGGTTCCAGCCTGCGTGCCGGATGTGATGCATGAGTTGCAGATCCTTAGTCTGGAGATCCAGCGCATGCCGAAAGATCCGACGGTTAAGTTCGCTCATCCCGCAGACGCGCCTTATCAGAGTGTCTGCACGACCGGTACGCACGACATGAATCCGTTGCGCGCATGGTGGGAAGAGGATCGCGCAGTGACCCAGCGTTTCTACAACGAGCAGATGGGGTGGTGGGGCGATGCGCCGAAAGAGATGACACCGGAGATCGCGGAATTCATCATCAACCAGCACATGTACAGCCCGGCTATGTGGACCATCCTTCCGCTGCAAGACTGGCTGGCTATCGACGGCGATGTACGCATCAAAGATCAGTTTGCCGACCGTATCAACGTGCCGGCTAACCCGCGGCATTTCTGGAACTACCGCATGCATCTGAAGTTGGAGGAACTGATGAAATGCAAGAAACTGAATGAGAAGATCAAAAAACTCACCTCGGTGAGATGAGCGGTCATTGATCAGTGATCAGATGTTATAGGTTGCAGGTTCGTGAGTTTATCACGGACCTGTTTCATAAGCCAGAGTGGCGTGCTGGTGGCACCACAGATCCCGATCTTTAGGTCGGGATTTGTTGATTTATGGTTTATGATTTCAAATTTGAAATTTTCAACGTCGTCGGCGTTGCTGACAAAGAAGGTGTTCCCGTTCGCCTCTTTACAATGATTATATAGTACGCGCGCGTTAGAAGACTTTGCCCCACCGACAAAGATCACCAGGTCGTTAGCACGGGCGAAGTCTTGCAGTTGTGCCACGCGGTTGGCAACACTGCGGCAGATGGTATCATGTACCTCCGGTACAATTTGTGATTTGTGATTAGAGATTAGTGATTTGATGGCATCGACCAAGGCGTGAAACCCTTCAACGGATTTGGTGGTCTGCGAGAAGAGATAGACGGGACGTGTGAAGTCGATACGGTCGAGTTGGTCGATGGACTCTATGACGATGGCGGTGTTGTTGGTCTGGCCTTGAAGTCCAATCACTTCCGCGTGTCCGGGTTGACCGTATATGATGATCTGCGGGGGAAGGGGCTCGTCGTTACGATGTTCCTCATAGCATGCGCGAATACGGTCCTGGAGTTTTTTGACGACCGGGCATGTGGCATCAATAATCTCTATGCCTCGTTGCTGCGCAATCCAATAGGTGGATGGTGGTTCGCCGTGTGCGCGAAGAAGTACGCGCGAATGCGCAGGGAGTGTGCGCAGATCATCGTAATCGATGGTTTGCAATCCCAATAACTCCAACCGCTTCACTTCCTGCCCGTTATGCACGATGTCACCGAGACAACACAGCGTACCTTTCTGCAATTCGTTTTCCGCGGCCTCGATGGCACGTGTGACGCCGAAACAGAAGCCGGAGTGTGTGTCGATGGTGATCAGCATTCAGTAATCAGTAATCAGTAATCAGTAATCAGTAATCAGTGATCAGTTTATGGCTTTCTCGAAGAGGGCGATGACTTTCTCCATCTGTTCGTCAGGTGTGAGGTTGCTGTTATCGACCACGATTGCATCTTCGGCTTGACGGAGCGGAGACTCTGCGCGATGAGTGTCGCGGTAATCGCGATCGTTGACGTCAGCGAGTACGGCTTGAAAATCAGGATGCTCTCCTTTGGTCACCAGTTCATCAAAACGCCGTTGTGCGCGCACTTCAGGCGAAGCGGTGAGGAAGAGTTTGAGTTCTGCATCCGGAAAAACCACAGTGCCAATATCTCGTCCGTCCATGACGATACCTTTGGCTTTTCCCATGGCTTGTTGTTGCGCTACGAGGAAAGCCCGCACTTCGCGTATCTGCGAGATCTGGCTGGCGCGGTTGCCCACTTCCAGCGTGCGGATGAACCGCTCTACATCTTCTCCGTTGAGCGTAGCATGCTGTGCGCCGTCAACGAGCGTGAAACCGACTTGCACGTCCGGAAGTGCGGCAATGATGTCGGCGTCTGTGGTGATGGCATGACGAAGCATATAAAGCGCAATGGTGCGGTACATGGCACCGGTATCCACATACGTATAGCCGGCATAGCGCGCAAGTGCTTTGGCGATGGTAGATTTGCCGCATGAGGAGAAGCCGTCAATGGCCACAATGATTTTTTTCTTATCCATAGGAACGATGATTCCGTTTATTTGAGTAAAGCGTTAATATCAAGGGTTAGCCCCACCTGGTAGGAGAAATTCGACTTGGTCATCTGGCTGATGGCGAAATCAATGTGCGCTTGTTTGATGCGTACACCCGCTCCCAGAGCGAAGCCGGCAAGCGACTTCTGGTCAATGAGGTTGAGCTCCGCACGGCGGCGATGGTTATAACTGAACGCTATATAGAATCGTTCGCTTTTCGGTACTATTTCGATAGCGAAGATGGTATGGCGGAACATCATATCGTACCATTTGATGTCGTGTGGAACGATGTCACCGGTAGTAGGACTCTTGTCGAGACTGGTCCATTCGTAGTTGAGATACCATGTCTGCATGTTATGAATCTGCATGTGGAAACGCAGCGGTGCATGCTTGACGCGGTAGGTAAGACCGAGTTGGAGGTTGAGCGGTAACATCTCATGATTCGATCCGCCTTCGTCAGAATAGAAACCTTTGATTTGCCAACCTATATTCTGTAGCACGAGTCCCATCTGGAAAGTCGAGTCGCGTGTCTGGAAGTGCGCACCGACATCAGCTCCGATAGCGAAAGAGGAATAGGCCTCGTAGATGGAGTAAACAGGTTTGAGCGTCACTCCGACTTTGAAGAGCGGGCTGAGTTGGCGTGCGTACATGATATCAATGAGGATGTCGCGCGCGCCGAAAGAGCCTCCGGTGATGTTACCGTTTTCGTCCGCATAACGCATACGGCCATAATCAAGGTAATGGAGACCGACCGCAAAATAATTGGGTTTGTCGGGTTCGCCCTCTCCTTCGTACGGTTTCTCGATGGGCGAGCGTCCGAAGTTATGTCCGTATAATGCGGAGCCGAACATCGTTCCAGGTAGGTAATAGGAGAAGTTGAGTTGCAGTTTCTGGTGTGAGTTGGCGTGCAGCAGGGCGGGGTTGCACATGCCGAGCGCGATATCACCGTCGCTGAGAGACGCACTGGAACCGCCGAGGGCGTTGATGCGCGAAGAGACGGGCAGTGCCATGAAAGAGAACACCGAACGACCGGCATTCGACACCTGAGCATAGCAAGATGAAAGGTGAAAGGTAAATGGTGAAAGGAGGATGATCAGTCCTAACAACCCTTTTTTATGTATTCTTTCACTTATCATTTATTTACAAGTCCATTCTTCGGCATTTTAAATCCGGCTGCAAAGGTACAACTTTTTTTGCATATATGCAAATAATAAAAAAGAAAAACGACCGGAATGTTGTTTTTCTTGTGGAGCCAACGGGAATCTCGCTTGCATCATCTTCGTAATCGCGTCAAAACTGCGTTTTAACGGTAGTTGCTCAGATGAGCTACGCTCTCCCCACAGATTAAAATCTGCGGGGACCCCAATGAAAGGTGGTTCTTAACCCTGAAAGGTACGATTATTCCGATACCGGGACACGCACAAAAAAACAACCCCAAATGGAGTCGTTTCTTTGTGGTGCCAACGGGAATCGAACCAGTGACACAAGGATTTTCAGTCCTTTGCTCTACCAACTGAGCTATGGCACCTCGCGACGCGCAACAATCGAACGGTTGCCGGAGCGAAAAAACTCTCGTTTTGAACGAAAGCGGGTGCAAAAGTACTGCTTTTTTTTGAATTGACCAAATTTTTTTGTATTTTTTTGTAAAAAACTTGTATTTTCGGTATATTTTTTGTAATTTTGCAATAAAAATAGAATAGTTATGACATTAAAAGTGATTGCATACGCCCGGAACGGGCACACGGATAAGTTTGGTATCCCGCGTCAGAGCAGGGAGGAAAGTCCTATTCTCACGCGAATCGTTTTTGAACCGGAATTTGCTATACCTGAAGCGCTGAGAGGCATCGAGGGTTACTCGCATCTTTGGATCTTGTGGGGATTTTTGGAACAGCATAAAACCTGCATAAAACCTGCAGATAATAAGGATGAAAGTACGATTAGTTGGTCGCCGACAGTGCGTCCTCCCCGGCTGGGTGGAAACAAGCGAATGGGTGTGTTTGCCACGCGAAGCCCATTCAGGCCTAATCCTTTAGGATTAAGCAGTGTCAAATTGGTGGGTATCGAGGGTGGTGATTTGATTGTGTCCGGAGCGGATGTGTTAGACGGGACACCGATATACGATATTAAGCCGTATCTGAGTTTCAGCGACAGCCATCCAGATGCAAAGAATGGTTTTGCGGAAGAGACGAAAGATTACCGTTTGGAAGTGGATTGGGGGATGTGCTCTCCTGATTATCTCTCGAAAACGGACCGACATTGGACCGAGAATGAACCGAAAACGGACCGACAATGGGTGGATGAAGTGGAGTATATTTTGTGTCAAGACCCGAGACCGGGTTATCAGAATGATCCGGAGCGGGAGTATAAGATGGATTATGCAGGGTGGAGAGTGACGTTCAAAGTGCTCGAAAATAAGGTGTTAGTTCAAAAAATAGAACAAATTTTGTAAAAAAAATGCTCGCGCGCTTGCATATATGCGAAAAAAACAGTACTTTTGCAGTCGCAAATAAATATTCAGGCCATGAAAAAGATCATACAACATATATTATCCTTCAGTCAGTTTAACTTTGTTAGTCAGGTGTTCTCGCGTAATTTCGTTAGTCGGCATACATTCTTATTTGATATAACATGCGCGGGATTGTTTGCGTGCGCAAGCGCGTTTATGGGCGGCAGTACGTTGCGAGCAGAGAATGCCGGTGTGCCGGCGGAGAGTGAGGATGTGATGTTACAGGCGTTCTATTGGGACAGTTATAACGCAGGAGCGAGTTCGACCAAGTACGGTCGCACGAAATGGATTGATTTGATGAAAGATACCGCGGCTATCACTGAGAACTTTGATGTAGTGTGGTTTCCGCCGAGTTCAGGTCCGACTGGTTGCGGCGTGGGGTATTCCGCTCGTCAATACAGTAGTCAGGAGAGCGATTGGGGAACCAAAACCGCGTTGAGCAATTTGATCAAGGCTTTGCATAGAGGCAATACGAAAGTGCTGGCGGATGTAGTCGTGAACCATCGCGGCAACTACAACTCGTGGTGCAATTTCTATACGGATTATTTCGGCAGTTATGGCACTTTTACGCTGACTCAAAAGCATATTGTCAGTAACGATGAGTGTTTTTCGGATTCGAAATCATCTTGTTACGGTGCGTCCTCTTCGGATCGCGGGTCGTACGATACAGGCGACAATTTCAACGGAGCTCGTGACTTAGATCATAAGAGCGAGTATGTTCAGAACTGGGCGAAGGCTTATACCCAGTGGTTGCTGAATACCATCAATTATGACGGATTCCGTTATGACATGACATTGGGTTTTCACGGTCGTTATCTTAAAATGTATAACGAGGCGGCTCAGCCTTATATCTCTGTTTCAGAGTTATGGTCGAGTATTGATCGCCAGAAACAGCATTTGGAGGAATGCGAATACAACACGATGGTGTTTGACTTTCCGATGAAGTATTCGATGAAGGGAATAGTGACGGGTTCGTACGGCAAACTGAACAAGAGCAAGACGTTTGAAGGACTCCGCAAGCATGGTTTGGAGCGATATTCCGTGACATTTATCGACAATCATGACACGTTCAACCGCGGGACGACCTACGGCGACAACCAGTTCACCCCGACCACTGATCTGACGACTGCTACGAACAAAGATTATGTGCTGCAGGCGAGTGCGTATATGTTGATGATGCCGGGTATCCCTTGTGTGTTCTATCCGCATTGGAAGAGTTATCAGAGCGAGATAGGAGAATTGATAGCCGTACGTAAACAGGCAGGTATTCACAGTCAGTCCGAGGTGTTGGAAGAGGAAAGCGGTCAGTATAAATACCATGCAACGATCCAAGGTCACCGCGGGAAGGTGATAGTGCGAGTAGGTAAATACCGCAGCAAGACACAGCCAGAGGGGTATGAATTGGCGGTAGAAGGCGGTGACAGGGGTGCCTATACGGTATATATTGCGATGAATCCGCAAGGAATAAATCAGCCTGGCTCCGCTTCCTCTCAAAAAGGAAGAGGTGAGAAGTTCATCGAGGACGGTAAACTGTATATCCGTCACGGCGAGCATGTGTATGATGTATTTGGAAAAATCATTAAATAAAAAATATGATGAAAAAAGTAGTAGCATTTTTATGCGTAGCGCTGTGTGCGATGATGTCGTATGCGGCTTGCGAGGATGGCCCTTACGGGTTGCAGATTAAGAGAGGTAGTGAAACTACGGTAGTGGATGCTCCCAAGTTCGGGGACCCGGACAGCGAGGGGCGGATTCAATACCGTGCTCAGTGTGTTGAGTTGAAGAACGGCGACAAGATCAAGTTGATTAACCAGAGTTGCGGCGATACCTGGATGATTGACATCGATCCGTACGGCGAGTATCAGAAATTCTCGGGCGGCAAAGATGCCGGCGAGTTGACCTGTACAACAGACGGCAACTATGATTTCTACATCAAGTTAAGCATGGAGAAGGGCGATGTGTTGTATATCGGTCCCGGTTCCGGTTGCGGCGGTGGCGGAGACTGTCAGGATGGTCCTTACGGGTTGAAAATCAATGACAAGACGGTTGTTGATGCTCCGATATACGGCGATAAGGATGCGCAAGGTCGCACGCAATACATGGCTTCGTGCGTAGAGTTGGAGGCCGGAGACATCATTCAACTGGTGAACAAGAGTTGCGATGCGACGTGGATGGTGGATTTGGACCCGTATGGCTATTATGAGAACTTCTCGGGTGGCAAAGAAGAGAATCATCTGGTATGCAACGTGGCCGGCAAGTACGATTTCTATATCAAGCTGAGCGTCCAGGCCGGCGACTTGGTGTATGTAGAGAGCAGCCAGACCTGCGGTGGTGGAGGTCCGACTCCCGAGCCGGGTTATACCACTTCTGCACCGGCACAGTGTCCGGACGTGATGCTGCAGGCATTCTATTGGAACAGTTACACGGATCAGGGTTACGGTCGTACCAAATGGATAGATCATCTGAACGGTAACAGCGGCTCGACGGCTGAAGAGTTGGGTAAGTGGTTTGATTTGATCTGGTTGCCGCCTATGTCTAAAGCGACAGGCGGAACGGGTTATATACCGTCCAACTACAGTGATTTGAACAGCGACTGGGGCACGAAGAAGAAACTAGTGGAGATGATCGAGACCTTCCATCATAACGGTGCCCGCGTGGTAGCAGATATTGTGGTTAACCATGGAGCCGCATGGAGCGGATGGTGCGATTTCGCGCAGTTGAACTTCGGTTCTTATGGTTCCTTCAAGCCGGATGCATCTTGGATCTGCCAGACGGACGAGATGAATACGAATCCTATGGCCGGTGCTTGCAAAGGCAAGGCAACTGGTGGAAATGATGACGGTTACGGCAGTGAGGCGAACTACGACTCCGGCCGCGATTGGGATCATACTCAGGCGAAAGTGCGTGACATGTTCAAAGCCTATCTGAAATGGTTGCGCTATGACGTCAAAGTGGATGGTTTCCGCTACGATTATTGCAAAGGATTCCACAATAGTCATATCAACGATTACAACTCCGATGCGAAAGCCTATTTCTCGGTAATGGAGTACTGGGACGGCAACACGGATGCGTTACAATACCACCTGAACGATGCGGGATGGAACACCTTGACGTTTGACTTCGCGATGAAGTACACAGCCTTCAATAACGGCATCGCGTCCGATAACTATGCAGCCCTGAAAGGCGCCGGTCTGCCGGGTGTAGGCAAGGCGCGTTATGCGGTTACTTTCCTTGACAGCCATGACTCATTCCAGCGCGACGGAAACGAGTTCTGCGGGGAAGGCAATTCGATGACGGTGTGCAAGGACAAGATCCTTCAATGCTACGCATATCTGCTTTCGATGCCGGGTGTGCCTTGTGTCTTCTGGCCTCACTGGGTAAGTTTCAAGGACGCTATCAAGGCGATGATCAATGCGCGCTACAAGGCGGGTGTTCACAGCGAGAGCAGTGTGAGTGACGAAGCGGGCAACGGTTACTACAAGGCAACTATCACCGGAACGAACGGTCAGATTCGTTTGCTGGTTGGTCCGAATTCGGGTTATAACACCAAGCCGGACGGTTTCACACTGGCCTCAAAGGGCGTTAACTACGGTGTTTATTACAAGATGAACACGCCTCGCGGTGACAAGGATACAGAGCGTCATGATCCGACACAAGCTATCGAGACGGTGAATGCGAATGGCGAGCGCGTGCAAATGGGCGGTGAGAAATTCATGGAGAACGGCAAGCTGTTTATCCGTTGCGGAGAGCATGTGTTTGACGTGATGGGAAGCAGAGTGAAATAAAAAAATTAATTAACTTTTTAAAAGAATGATATTATGAAGAAGATTTATGCACTTTTTGCTGCGGCTTTGATGACAGTGAGTTTGTCCGCAGCAACAATCTATTGCAAGATGACTCAAGAGTGGTGGACCAAAGACGGTGCAGCTGTGGGAATCTATTTCTGGGGAGTCAACGGTGCTCCCGAGTGGCCTGGTTATCGAATGACTTCTGTAGGTGACGGCGTTTGGTCATACGACCTGCCGGCGGATGTAAAGGTTGTTATTTTCTCCCGCGTTAATGGTAGCGGAGATGTAGCAGACTGGGGTGCTCAGACGAAAAACCTAGACGTACCAGCCGATGGCAAGAATCTGTTTACTATCACGACATCTTCGCCGACATGGGGCGGAAATCCCGGTTGTGATGGCGAATGGTCGGTATATGACGGTCAAGGCGGAGGCCAAGGCGGAGGCCAAGGCGGCGGTGACACCCCCGGTGGTCAAGGCGGCGGTTCCACAGTAGAAGGCAATCCGCGTTATTACTACAAAGGCTATATTGACGGCGCAGACGTAGAGCCGGGTGAAGAAACTCTCTTTGACCATGGATTGGCAGAGCTGGAGGTAGCACAAGACGCGTATATCTTTGTACTTTATCAGGTTGATGGTCAGCCCGGCGTACAATACATGACCGCGAGCTATGTAGATGGTCCGACTCATGCTACATTTATTAAAACTGACGGAGGAGATAAGATTCATATTGGCGCAGGCAGTTACACACTCTATCTGTATGACAATGAGGATGGCACGCTTGAACTATCTACGCAACCTATGCCGGGTAAGAAATTGGCCGATCCGCAACCTGTTCACCAGGGCATCGAGGAGACAGGGGTAGCACCGAAGGCACGCAAAGTGATAATCGACGGTCAGTTACGTATTGTCCGTGGAGACAAGATGTTTGACGCCACCGGTCGTCAGATTGAATAGGAATAGAAAAACAAGCTACTATGCGAAAACTATTATCTATATTGTTCGTTTCGCTCTTTGCGATCAGTACGTTTGCGGATAACTACGGTATCCTTGTAAACGGCAAGACTTATTTTGCAGGCGAACCCGCGGGCGAGTATGAGGGATTCAACCAATACCTGGCGCATGTGAGTGTTAAAGCCGGCGATTACTGCCAGTTATATGACGCGGACTTTAAGTCCAGGTGGGCAGTAGATTTGAATTCCTATTCGGTATCCGGTTTTAAACGCGAAGGCAACAAATATGTTGTCAGCGTAACGGGCTGCTATGACTTCTATCTTAAGTTGAAGTATGAGCAGGACGAGTTGTATATCGGAAACGGGTCGAATTGCGGCGAAGGCGAAGATGTAGATAAGATATACACGGGCGCTGTACCTCGTCAATGCGAGGCGGTTTTGATGCAGGCGTTTTATAACGAGTCGTATGATCCCAAGTCTCCCGGAGTGAGCGAATATGGCGATACCAAATGGACAACATTGACGGCTCAGGCGAGCGAGTTGGGACAGTATTTCGATTATCTGTGGCTGCCGCCAAGTGCCTACGGCGATGGAGCGGGGTACCATCCGAAACAATATAGCAATCAGAACTCCAACTGGGGAACGCGCGCTGAACTGGAGGCACTGATCAGTGCACTGCATAACGCGGGCGCCAAAGTGGTAGCAGACATCGTGATAAACCACTGTGCGGGTTGGACCAGTTGGTGCGATTTTCCAGAGATGGATTTCGGCGAATACGGCGTCTTCCATCCGGACGAGACGTATATATGCAAGGACGATGAGGTGAACAAGAACCCGGACGCAGGCACTTGTTACGGTAAAGCCACAGGCAGTTATGACGATGGTGAGAACTGGGATGGGGCGCGCGACTGGAGTCATGACAATGTCTATGTGCAGAAGATGTTCATCGCGTACCTTCAGTGGATGCGGAATGTGATGAAATACGACGGTTTCCGTTATGACAAAGGCGACGGATTCAATAACTGGCATCACTATAACTACAATAAACATGCCCGCCCAGAGATAGCGTTTATGGAATGCTATAAGGGGACGGATGATATCCAGTGGCGTATCAACGGCGCTAACGGTGATTTGATGGCATTGGACTTTGACTTGAAATGGCATGTGTTCAATTCAATAGCCGGTTGGGACTATAGTCGCGGCCGCGGCGACTGTATCATGAGTCGCGGAGACGGCAAACACTCGGTGACGTTCATCGAGAGTCATGACTGGTTCCTTCGTCCGGATAACGAGAATGAGTTCGGCGGTCGCGGCAACTCGATGAAGCCGGCGTTGAAGGCCCGCTTGATGCAGGCGAATGCGTTGCTTCTATCGATGCCCGGAATACCATGCGTGTTCTATCCGCATTGGAAGAAATACAAGGCAGACCTGAAACCGATGATCACCGCCCGTAAGTGGGCCGGTATTCACAGTGAGAGCGAAGTGAAAGACGAATATGCCACGGCGACTGGTTATCAAGCAACGATCGTGGGTCACAACGGCTGGTTGATCCTGTGTCTGGGAGACAAGGCAAACAAGCAAGGTTTCGGTCCTGATTATAAATTAGCCGCCAGCAACTACAGCACGATGGACGGTCATAACGAGAGCTTTGAGATGTGGGTTAACAGTTCGAAACCCATGCCGATGGACGTGGAAGAAATCAGCAGTCAGGAACCGAGAGTCAGAGGGGAGAAGTTCATACAGAACGGTCAATTGTTCATCCGCCTGAACGGTAAAGTATATGACGTGACAGGGAAATTGAAAATTGAAAATTGATACGATATTATGCGTAAGTTGTTTTTCTGTTTGATAGGTTTATGTGCACTCGCAACAGGCACATACGCAGCCAATTGGAATGACGTGAAGGACGTGACGCCGATAGAGAAAGCACGTCCGGCGGGAATCAGTAACGGTATTTATTACGGAGAGGACGGCACGTCAGTCACTCTTTGTACGTACGCTGCCAGCAAGACGGAGTCCGCCAAGCGCGTGTTCCTGTTGGGCGATATGACGGACTGGAAACTCAAGGAGGAGTACCAGTTGTTCAAAGACGGGAACTATTTCTGGATTACCCTGACAGGACTGGAGTCCGGTAAAGAATATCGTTTCCAGTATGCCGTAGAGCGTGCTGACGGTGTGAAGAAACAGATCTCGGATTTGTATTCGGAGAAGGTGTTGCACCCGGATGACCAGTACGAGCCAAAGAAAGTGGATCCGGACTTATTGGATTATCCCGCAGGGAAAGGAGCTGACGGCTATGTGACCGTGATACAACCCGGCAAACCGCAGTTCCAATGGTCTGATGCTACCCTGAACTTCAAGCGCCCGAACAAGAACAACTTGGTGATTTATGAGTTATGGATTTACGATTATACCGAAGGTCGTTCTCTCAAAGGGTTAATGAAGCGTCTGGATTATATCCAGAATCTTGGTGTGAATGCGATAGAGTTGATGCCGATCTGTGAGTTCGACGGGAACTATAACTGGGGCTATTCGCCCAACCATTATTTTGCGCCGGACAAGGCATACGGGTCGGAAGAGATGTACAAAGAGTTCATTGATGAGTGCCATAAGCGCGGGATGGCGGTTATTCTGGACATGGTTTTCAATCATGCTACAGGTCTTAACCCGATGAATAAGTTGTATCCCTATGGAACTGACCTGACCTATAATCCTTGGTTCAATGTGACCGCGCCTCACTCCGACAATGTATATGAGGATTGGAATCATGGTTTTGAGCCGGCACATGAGATGTTCATTCGCGCCCTCAAATATTGGTTGACAGAATACAAGGTGGATGGATTCCGTTTGGACCTTAGCCATGGTCTTTGTTCGGATAAACCGAATACCTCTGTGGGCAATTTGAAAGACTATTATGACAAAGGCGTCAAGGCTGTCTCGCCGGGTGCCTATATGATTCTTGAGCACTGGGGTAATAACATGGGAACGGAGCGTCCGCAGTTAATAAGCTACGGTATGCAATGTTGGAATAATACCTCCAATGCGTATTGCCAAACGGCAATGGGGTGGCTCAAGGACGGCGACGGATTCGGCGATGCGAACCGAGACGGCTATGTGGCATATTGCGAAAGCCATGACGAGGAACGCATGCAGTATAAGTGTAAGAAATACGGGAATGGCGACTTGAAGACCAACACCGCAGCCCGTTTAGCACGTGTCGCAGAGAACGTAGCGTTCAATGTGCTGCTGAACGGATCTCATATGCTTTGGATGTGGGAGGAAGTAGGCTATGATTTCTCCATCAACAGCGACATTGATCATCCAAACGACTATAATAATAGTTACCGCTGCAACAAGAAACCCCGTCCGGAAATTCGCAGTTATTTCACCAACAGTAACCGAGTGGCTGCGTTCACGAAATGCGCGCAAGTCATTACGTTGCGCACCCAATTGATGCCTGAAGTCTTTGAGGGGAACCCGACCAGTGTGAGTGTCAGCACAGGTAGCAAACTGCGTAAGATTCAATGGGGCAGCAATGTGTTTGTTGCCGCGAATTTCGATGTGAGCAGTAATCAGGGAGTAACTTTGCCTTCCGGGACATGGTATGATTACCTGAATGGCGGAACTCTTGCAAACGGAACGTACACGCTTGCGCCGGGTGAACTGAAGGTATTCACCGGCACGCAAGTGGCACCTCCCACTTTTGCAGATATCAATAAGCGCGACCACACGCCGATAGACAACGTGGAGACCGATGAGATACAAAAGAGTTATAAATATCTTCAAGACGGACAGCTCTTTATCCGTCGCGGAGACAAGACATATACCATATCCGGATCGCTTGTTAAATAATGTACATAGCCATAGCAGGAAATATCGGAGCAGGAAAAACGACGCTGACGAAAATGTTAGCGAAGTATTATGGATGGGAGCCGCGCTTTGAGAGCGTGAGTTTCAATCCGTATCTGGAGGATTACTACGGAGACATAGAGCGGTGGGCGTTCTGCCTTGAAACATATTTCCTAAAGGAGCGTTTCAAAGACATGATGGCAGTGCAGAAGGCAAGTCATACCATCGTGCAAGACCGTAGTATATTTGAGGGTGTGTACGTGTTCGTGCGTAATAACTATGAGCGCGGCGATTTGAGTGAACGTGATTTCACGACATTTATGGAGTTGTTCGACTTGATGAAGTCGCAGATGAAGATGCCGGATATGATGATTTATCTGCGTAAGTCCGTGCCGGCACTCATCGCTCAGATTCAGAAACGCGGTCGTGACTACGAGCAGAGTATGCAGATTGATTATCTGAAGGATTTGAATGAGAAATATGAAGATTTTATCTTCAATAAATATGAAGGACGCGTGCTGGTCATCGATTCGGACGGAATGGATTTTGAGAACAACCCTTCGGACTTCCGTATAGTAGTGAACAAAGTGGATGCCGAGTTATTCGGACTATTCAGTGAACAGAACTGGAATCGATAAGCAACTCACCTCAAACTGTAGAGGAATAACAAAGGAATAACCAAAAAAGAACTAACGAATAACTAAATAAGAACTAAAGATTTTGTCGTAAAAAACAACATCGAATTATGCATATAGCAGTAGCCGGAAACATCGGGTGTGGCAAGACCACCCTGACCAACATGTTAGCCAAACATTATGGCTGGGAACCTCGTTTCGAGAGCGTGGAGTATAACCCGTATCTATCGGATTTCTATGCCGATATGGCGCGGTGGTCGTTTAATCTTCAGGTCTATTTCCTCAATAAACGTTTCAAAGACGTAGTGGAAATCGGGAAATCGGACAAGTACATTATTCAAGATCGTACCATCTATGAGGATGCGCGTATTTTTGCACCCAATCTGCATGATCAGGGAATGATGTCCGACCGCGATTTTGATAATTATCAAGACCTGTTTGACTTGATGATGTCGCTGGTGAAGATGCCGGATCTTCTCATTTATGTGCGTGCATCCATTCCTACTCTGGTGGCTCAGATTCAGAAACGCGCCCGCGGATATGAGCAGTCCATGAAGCTGGATTATCTGCAAGGTCTGAACGACAAGTACGAGAATTGGATTAAGGATTATAAAGGCAAACTGCTGATTGTAGAAGGCGACAAGATCAAGTTCGGCGATAACCCGGAGGACTTCCGTTGGGTGACCGATCGTATCGATGCCGAGTTGTTCGGCCTCTTCCCCTTCGAAAGCGAAGAAAAGACAGGAAAGGAGATTTAGAGTAATACGATCTCCACTCTTCGGTTCATTTGCCGGTTATCTTCAGAGGTATTAGGCACAATAGGGTCGCGCTCTCCGCGGCCCTCTATTTCTATCCGCTCAGGCCGTATGCCCCGATTAATCATTTCCTGTTTGACCTCTTTGCATCGACCTTCCGAGAGAAGTTGGTTCGAGCGATCAGAACCGATATTATCTGTATGGCCAACAATTTTGATTCGCTGTGTAGGACGAATAGAGAGGAATCTGAATAACTCGTTAAGCGCCGGTTCAGAAGAACTCAAGATCCGCGTTTTTCCTGTTGCAAAATAGATGTTATGAAGAACGAAGGACTTGATTTCCTTCGGGTTCATCACCACTCCTGAAAAAATAGTAGGGTTGTAGATCGTATCATGGAAAGGGAAATAATCCACTGCAGTAGCATCGACCGTGTAGAAAGGGATGCGGTCATCCAAAAGTGCTGCGATAGTGGAATGCAAAGAATCCGATGTGGTCTGCATGACTTTACGCCCAGCAGGATTACGTACAATGATATTGGCCACTACCGGTCTTCTGGTGAAACTATCCGTGACGGTAAATGTGAGTCGCGTTTCCGGATATAGGTATAACTTGACGGAATCTTCGTCCCCTTTATGTCGGAAGAAGATGGTGTCTGAGGAAAAGAATCCTGTTTTTGCTGCTGACGCCCAATACTGTCCTTCCGGTAAGGCTTTGGAAACTCGGGAACGTTTTGTATCCGTAGCTTTGCTGATTTTCGGTTTTCTGTTCGGGCGTGCGTTGACATCTTGCGCAGTGACAAATGCAGCGGGCAACGGTTTATTTGTTTTTAAGTTATAAGTATAGACATACAACAGAGGTTTACCGTCTTTTATACGTTTCCGTTTGGCTGCTTTGGCTTTCGCTGCTCTTTTTTTCTCCGCTTTTCGTTTTGCAGCTTCTCGTTTACGCATCTGTATTTCTTTTGCCTTCGCGCGCTTCTGCGCGGGCGTGATTGCGTACGCGCATGTGTCCCCTATAAATAAGGAGAGAAGGATAAAAAATATAGTTGCGATGCGTTTCATTGTTTTCTTATAAGGCAGGAGGATAGTCGTTGGGACTATCCTCCTGCAGTGGTCCCACTTGGGCTTGAACCAAGGACCCCCTGATTATGAGTCAGGTGCTACTAACCAACTGAGCTATGGGACCCCGCGCTACCGTTAGCAAGCGCGAATGTTATTTACCCAGACGAGCGTTGTTATACAATACCAATCCCTCGTCTTTTGTGATTTGCATTTCCTCTTGTGTCAACTCAGGAATGGTTAGTTCAGTTCCTGGGGTCAACCTATTCGGGTTTGTAATCTTGTCTTTGTTAGCGATATAGATGTAAACCCAGCAGTAGGTGTTATCGTAATATTGTCGAGCCAATTTGGAAAGCGTAGTGGTCGGTTCTGTAACAACTTTCTCGTTCTCACGCTGCTTGTATGGGTTCACTTTTTCTTTATGAGCACTTTCAGCCAGCGGAACGGTAACCGGAGCTTCAGGTGCTTGTTCCGGCTCCAAATCCGGTTCTACTTCCTCTTCGCGAATCGCATGTTGCTCGTCAAGGTTGGCTTTCAAGCGTTCAAAGGTGTCTTTGTCAACGAGCCGGATGGAAGCGCGGCGGTTAGGACTATAAGAAGCCTGACTGCGGCGGCCGATGATTTTACCGAGACCTCTTCCATACATACGCGTTGTATCGATACCATGCTCAGCTTGCAACTCGTCAACCACATTGTCAGCACGCTTGTCACCCAATGCGAAATTGAGTTTGTTCGAGCCCGTATTGTCGCAATAACCGGTAACAACAGCATAGAGCGTTGAGTCTTCCTCTAAACGATCAGCCACTTGTTGAATGGTGATAAGTGCTTTGTTATCCAGATTAGACTTGTTGTTGTCGAAATATACGTAATATACAGTCTCTTGTTCTTTTTCAAGGTGCTCAAAGGTCTCACGAACAATAATCGAGTCATGACGGATGATAATTGTATCGTGGCATGGCTGAATATCCTGTTTCTTCTCCCAGGTGTCGAAACTCGGGATGTTACGAACGTGGGTTTTCGATACCGCTTCAAACTTGATACGCAGGTTTGCGGTGACATCAAAGATACCATCATTGTTTTTGGATGCATAAGATGACGCACTCTGCTTATGGTATCCACGGCCATCCACATAGTCGCGCGTGAAATAGGAATAGTTCGCGCGTATACCTACTGCGAGCGTACGGTTGATATTAAAGTCCACGTTTACGCCGGCTTGAAGGTAGCCGATCGATCTATACTCTTTATCATAATCACCGGCGAAATCTCCGTCGGCATTGATATAATTTCTGGTATTTCCACGCGAATGCGTCGGATTAATCCACTGCCCTTTAGCTGCATCATAATAGCAATCGTCCATGTAGTATCTGGCGCGTCTATACCATGCAGCACCTCCTCCAACATACGGGATAACTGAAAGGATCTTTTTCTGTGCCCTCGGGAAAATGAGATTAATGAGGTCCATTGCCAAGTAACCGCCGGCTTTGTGCATGTGACCATTCAAAAGAGTGTCAACACTAATCGTACCACCCTTACCCGTAACGGTGTACATGTCGTACATGTATTCGATACCGAGACTCCAAACCGGAGTAAAGTTATACTCCAGCGAGACACCGGCAGCCGGAACGGCTACGGTATGTTTCATCTCCGATGTAAAGTCACCATCGAAAGAACTGAAACCGAAGTGCGGAATCAGAGACCAGTGTGCAAACTCCTTAGCTACTTCTTTGTTTTCTTCAACTTTGTAAGGATGGGCACCCTTAACTTCCTCATTTTGCTCTTGCGCAAATTCCTGTGCCTGCTCCTGTGCAAACGTAGTAATTGCGGCAAAGCATAAAAGCGAAATTACCAATAAACTTTTCTTCATGATAGAAAAAAGAGATTATAGTTATATACAAAATCACAATTCAGGGCGCAAAGGTACAACATTTTTTTGATATAACCAAATAATTTTAGAAAAAAATTTATTTTTTACCCAAAGTATTGCGTATATGAGATTTATTTTGTACATTTGCAGTCGATTTTCAGAGAAAAACACTTAATTACATTATATTATGGAGATTTTAGAACAAATGATTGCGCGCGCGAAAGCAAATCCGCAGCGCATTGTGTTGCCGGAAGGCGATGAACCCCGTACATTGGAAGCTGCGAACATTTTGTTGAAAGACAAGATTGCGCAGCTTATTTTGATTGGTGACCCCGAAAAGATCAAGGGCATGGCTGCTGAGAAGGGATACGAATATATCCATGAGGCTAAGATCGTTGACCCGATTCACGATCCGAAGATGCCGGAGTACGCGAAGTTGCTGTTTGAACTGCGTAAGGCAAAAGGCATGACGGAAGAAGAGGCTGCAAAGAAAGCACAGGATCCGTTGTACTTGGGTTGTTTGATGATCAAGGCTGGTGATGCAGACGGCGAGCTTGCCGGTGCCCGCGGTACGACGGCAGACACGATTCGTCCGGCATTCCAGATTCTGAAAACCAAACCGGGTTGCTCTATTGTCAGCGGCGCGTTCTTGATGTTCACGCCGGCTAAGCAGTTGGGCGAGAACGGCTTCCTGCTGTTCGCGGATTGCGCGGTTAACCCGAATCCGGATGCAAAACAGTTGGCGGAGATCGCTATCTCGACGGCAGAGACCGCACGTGCTATCGCAGGTATCGAGCCGAGAGTGGCTATGCTTTCATTCAGCACGAAGGGTAGCGCTAAACATGAGTTGGTTGACAAAGTACAGGAGGCAACGAAGTTGGCAAAGGAGATGGCTCCGGAGTTGGCACTCGACGGCGAGTTGCAGGCAGACGCAGCGTTGGTGGAGAGCGTGGCAAAGACCAAAGCGCCGGGCAGCAACGTGGCAGGAAAGGCAAATGTGCTCGTATTCCCGGATCTGCAGGCAGGTAACATCGGCTACAAGCTCGTTGAGCGTTTCAGCGGCGCCGATGCGGTTGGCCCGATTCTGCAGGGAATTGCAGCTCCTGTGAATGACCTGAGCCGCGGATGCAAAGTGCAGGATATCGTGCAGATGGTGGTGATTACTGCCAATCAAGCAATAAAATAATACCATGAAAAAATATTAAAGCATTTAAATTATGAAGATCTTGGTTTTGAACTGCGGTAGCAGTAGTATCAAGTACAAACTCTTTGAGATGGAGAGCAAGCGCGTGATGGCGCAAGGAGGTATTGAAAAAATCGGTTTGCCTGATTCTTTCCTCTTGGTAAAACTGCCGAACGGCGAGAAAGTGAAATTCGAGAAACCGATGCCGGAACATACCGTCGGTATTGAGCTTATCTTGGAGAAACTTGTGGATCCGGAGGTTGGTTGCATCAGAGATCTCAAAGAAATCAATGCGGTAGGTCATCGTGTAGTGCACGGCGGTGAGAAATTTAACAAGTCTGTACTCATCACGCCGGAAGTGAAGGCGAAGATTGTAGAGTGCATTGATTTGGCTCCGCTGCATAACCCGGCCAACTTGAAAGGAATTGATGCAATTGAAAAGATTCTGCCGGGTGTTCCTCAGGTGGCAGTATTCGACACCGCATTCCATCAGACGATGCCGGATTACGCGTACATGTACGCGTTACCTTATGAGTTATACGAGAAATACGCAATCCGTCGTTACGGTTTCCATGGCACGAGTCATCGTTACGTGAGTGCCCGCGTTTGCGAATTCTTGGGCGTTGATCCTAAGGGTAAGAAGATCGTGACGGCTCATATCGGCGGCGGCGGAAGCTGTACGGCCGTGCTGGACGGCAAGAGTGTGGACACGAGCATGGGGCTGACGCCGGTAGAGGGTCTCATGATGGGAACTCGTGCGGGTGATTTGGACCTCGGAGCGGCTACATTTATTATGGACAAAGAGCACCTGAGCACGGCTGAGTTCAACAATCTCGTCAATAAAAAATCCGGTCTGCTTGGCGTGAGCGGTGTCTCCAGCGACTGCCGCGACATCGAGGCTGCTATCAAACAGGGCAACAAGCGTGCGGACTTGGCGCGTAAGATGTTTATCTACCGCGTAAAGAAATATATCGGTGCGTATGCGGCAGCGATGAATGGCATTGATATTCTGGTGTTCACGGCCGGCATAGGAGAGAATGATCCGTATATACGCGCGGAGATTATGAAAGGACTCAGTTTCCTCGGTATAGAATTGGACGAGGAAGCAAATAATGTTCGCGGCGAAGAGCGCATCATTTCCAAAAAGGGATCGAAAGTGACCGTTTGTCTCATCCCGACGGATGAAGAGTTGATGATTGCAAGTGATACGGCGGCGCTGGTATGAGCAAAACAATCATTTATCAACTCTTTCCGCGTTGGTTTGCGAACTATAACGAGACGCGCAAGCATAATGGCACGAAAGAGGAGAACGGCTGCGGACGATTTGTTGACATCAATGAGCGGGCACTCAAAGCCATAGCGGATTTGGGTGCTACGCATGTATGGTACACCGGCGTCATTCGTCATGCTACGGCGCAGTATAACAACCCGGCTATTACCAAAGGTAAGGCGGGTTCTCCTTATGCTATCACGGACTACTATGATGTGGATCCTGATCTGGCGAAGAATGAATCCAAGCGGATGGCGGAGTTTGAAGACCTCGTCAAGCGCACTCATGCCGCCGGATTGGGCGTGATTATCGACTTCGTTCCTAATCATGTGAGCCGGGAGTACAAAAGTGCGTGCAAACCCGCATCGGTCAAAGATTTGGGAGAAGGAGACCATCCCGAGTGGGCGTTCTCTCCGCTGAATGATTTCTATTATCTTCCCGGAGAGCGGTTCACGATGGATAAAGATTTGCAAGGATATGAAGAATATCCTGCGAAGGTAACCGGTAACGACTGTTTTACAAGCCATCCGTCTGAAAACGACTGGTACGAGACGGTAAAACTGAACTACGGCGTTTTCTATCAAGGCGGTATGGAGAAACAGTTCGATCCCATTCCTTCGGTATGGCCAAAGATGTTGAATATCTTGTTCTTCTGGGCAAGCAAAGGCATTGACGGTGTGCGGGTGGATATGGCCGAAATGGTTCCGGTGGAATTCTTCTCCTGGGCCATTGCGCAGGTTAAGAAGAAATACAAGAAATTCATCTTCATCGGCGAGTGCTACGACCCGTATAAGTACGATGCGTACCTGGCTGCAGGCTTCGATTACCTGTACGACAAAGTAGGTATGTACGAGTACCTGCGCGGCGTGACAAGCAGAGGCTGGGCTGCGGACGGTATTACGCGCCAATGGATGCAGCATGGCGATGCACGCATCAACCACATGCTCTATTTTCTGGAGAATCATGATGAGCAACGTTTGGCCAGCGGCTTCTTCTGTGGCGATGGTCGTTGTGCCGAACCGGCGATGATTGTGGCTGCTACGCTCAACCAATGTCCGCTGTTGATATATTCCGGTCAGGAGTTGGGTGAACGCGGCATGGACATGGAAGGTTTCAGCGGCATCGATGGCCGTACAACGATTTTCGACTACTGGGGCGTGAAGAGTTTGCAAGCGTGGGCGAACAAAGGAAAGTTCGACGGCGCAAAACTGTCACCGGAACAGAAAGAATTACGTGCCTTCTACCAGCGTCTATTAACCATCGCGCGGGATGATAAGGCTATCCGGAATGGCCGGATGTATGATGTCACCTATGCACAAGGCGAGGGTTTTGACCGTCAGCAACATTTTGCCTTCCTGCGCCAGACGAAGGCTGAAACGCTGTTGGTCGTGGTTAATTTCCATGATCGCGAGCAGCATGTTAATGTCCGTATCCCCAATGATGCGTTTGTGTATCTGGGGCTGGATGGCAAAGCCGGTGCTACGGGAACGGACCTCTTGCGTGGTGGAAAGTATGAAGTGAATTTCGTTCCGGATGGCGAAACAGAGATCGTACTGCCTGCATGGACGGGAGTCATACTGCGTATCAAATAATGGAACTATTCAAAGACATAATGCGTTTGGTAAGGTGGAGCAATCTGCTCTTCCTTGCCGCGCTGGTATGGTTAATGGAGAAATGGGTGGCCGTGCCGGTGTTGAATCAACTCGCCTTTGGCGAACAACTCTCTTGGTATGTGCTGCTGTTGCTCATCTTGGCCATCATTTTGATAGCGGCCGGAGGATATGTAATCAATGATTATTTTGATGTGAAGATTGATCGCATCAACCGTCCGGATGAACTCATAGTGACGCGTACTGTCAGCAAATCGGTAGCGATGCGGTTAAGTGTTGCTTTGAGTGGAGCCGGCGCGCTGTGCGGGGTCGCGTTAGCGGTGTTGTTGCACAGTTGGACGATTGGCTCCGTCTTCATCCTCGTCCCCGGATTGTTGTGGTTCTATTCGTCCAGTTATAAGCGTCTCTTCATGATCGGGAACTTGACCATAGCCTTGCTGGCGGCAATGACACCGATGATGGTGGCATTGGCGAATGTATCGCAACTGCAACTGCTCTATGCAACGATATTACCATATACCACGTTGGTACACGATTTATATGCATGGCTCGGCGGTTTTGCTCTCTTTGCTTTCTTGCTGACCTGGATCCGCGAGATTGTGAAAGACATGCAGGATCAGATGGGAGACCGCGAACTGGAGTGCCATTCCATGCCCGTGGTGTGGGGGGATTTATGGACGAAAATCTTTGTGACGGCTCTCATCCTCCTCACGCTGGCCATCATCGGTCATCTATGGTATCGCGTACTGCCTTTCCCGACAGGATGGAGTAGTCTCAGCACCCGTTATATCCTTTTCGGCATCGTCATCCCCTTGCTTGGCTCACTCGGACTCCTTTGGTCGGCCAAGATTCCAAGCGACTATAAAACATGCCAGCAACTAATCAAATTCACTATGTTGTTGGGGATGTTATATAGTATTTGTGTCGTACGGATGTTGTAGGGGCTTTGATCTAAAAAATAGAAAAAGAATGGCATACGCTTGCGTATGTCATTTTTTTGTTGTACCTTTGCGGCCGCAAAGGTTTGAATAACCGATGTGCCGTCAGACCTTAGACGTTAAATGGCGGTATAATAATAGCAATTCAATCTTATCTATATGAGTAAGAGTCAAATCACAGTACAAGACACACCTATTACTGTAATGTCAGAAATGGGGAATGATTATATCTGTTTGACAGATATGGCTGGAGCTAAAAGCGATGAGGTTCGCGCTGCAGATGTGATCAAAAATTGGCTGCGAAATCGATACACGATTGAGTTCCTTGGAACATGGGAACAAATCCATAATCCTAATTTTAATGTGGTCGAATTTGACCACTTTAGAATGCACGCAGGTTTACCTAACTTCGTTTTGAGCGTTTCTGAATGGTTGGAAAAGACTAATGCGGTCTTTATCAACGAAGGTATGCCGCAACAGGAGCGTCTCCACAAACTCAACCAAATTGCTATCCAGCAGATGACCGTGCTGGAGAACGTAGAGAGTAAGCATATATTGAAAGCATAAAAATACCGTCAGACCTTAGACGTTAAATGGGGTGAGAGGGGTATTAGCTCATCTGGCTAGAGTGTGAAGAAGCCAATTGACTTTTGGCTTCGACAATAAAGCCAGCGGGGAGCGACCAAGCTTTATTGATAGAATAAAAAGCAGTGTCGAGGTGAGCGGTTCGAGTCCGCTATACTCCACTTAAATATAATACTATGTTTTTTCAGAATAGCGTCATTAAGAAGTACCTCGCGGCGCTCAATAACGAGCAAGTAACCGCCGCATGGGAAGTGTACAAAGCGTATTTCCTTAATCAAGAAATCCAAGACAACATCCGCTCATCCAAAGAGGAGCAGTTCCAAGAAGGCTTCCTCCGCGAACTCTTCGTGAAGGTCTTCGGTTATACCCTCAACCCCTCGCCGAACTTCAACCTCATCACCGAGCAGAAGAACGAGACCGACGCCAAGAAAGCGGATGGCGCTATCCTCCGCGATGACAAAGTCATCGGAGTCATCGAACTCAAAGACCACAAGACCACCGACCTCAGTCATGTCGAGCGCCAGGCTTTCGGCTATAAGAGCCAGCACAAGGACACGAAGTACGTGGTCATCTCCAACTTCGAGAAACTGCGTTTCTATATCGACAACGCGGTCGAGCATATCGAGTGGAACCTGTTCGCGCTCACCGAACAAGACTTCCGCTTGCTCTATTTCTGTCTCGCGTGGCAGAACATAAACGTCGACTTGCCGCTCAAAGCCAAACTGGAAAGCGTCAGCAACGAGGACCAAATCACCCAGCAGCTCTACAAAGACTACTCCGCCTTCAAGCGTGAGATCTTCGCCGACATACTCGCCAACAACACCGACGAGAATACGCCGAAGGAGCAAAAACTACTCCTGTTTAAGAAGACCCAGAAACTGCTCGATCGACTGCTGTTCATCTTCTTTGCCGAGGACTGCGGTCTGTTGCCACCGAACTCCATGGTTGAGATACTCAAGCAGTGGGAGCAACTGAAGGAGATGGACGAGTACGTGCCGCTTTACGGCCGTATCCGGAAATATTTCGGTTACATGGACACCGGTTGGCAGGGCAAGAAATACGAGATCTTCGCTTATAACGGTGGTCTGTTTAAACCCGATGAGGTACTCGATAGCATCAAGATTAGCGACGACATCCTCGCCCGCTTCACCCGCAAACTCGCCGACTATGACTACTCGACCGAGGTCGATGTGAACATCCTCGGACATATCTTCGAGAACTCGCTCAACGAGATCGAAGAAGTAACAGCCCAGATTAATGCCGGCGAGGCGCCTACGGTCAGCAAACGCAAACGCGACGGCGTCTTCTATACCCCGCAGTATATCACCAAATATATCGTTGAGAACACGGTCGGTCGCCTCTGTGCCGAGAAGAAAGCCGAGATGGGTATCGACGAAGCCGAGTATTTCGCCGACAAGAACCGCCAGATGGCAACCAAGAAACGCCTTCTCGACCAACTGACGCGCTACCGCGAATGGCTGTTAGGTATCACTATCTGTGACCCTGCCTGCGGTTCGGGCGCCTTCCTCAATGCCGCACTCCAATTCCTCATGGCGGAGCATAAACTGCTCGATGAGATGGAGGCCAAGGTCACCGGTTCGACGATTGCTTTCCAGGCGGTGGAGAACTCCATCCTCGAAAACAACCTCTACGGTGTCGATATCAACGAAGAGAGTGTCGAGATAGCCCGTCTCGCTTTGTGGCTTCGCACCGCCAAACCGCACCGCAAACTCAACTCGCTCAATGACAATATCAAGTGCGGCAACTCCCTTATCTCTGACCCCGCTATCGCCGGCGACAAAGCCTTCGATTGGCAAGCCGAGTTCCCGCAAGTCTTCGCCAAAGGCGGCTTCGATATCGTCATCGGCAACCCGCCGTATGTGAATATGGTCAACATTCTTGATGAGAATCAGCGTAAGTATTATCAAAAGAACTATAAGACCGTAAAGAATAAATCCGACTTGTATTCCATCTTCACAGAAAAAGCGTCTCAATTATTGTGTAAGAACGGATTGTTTGGCTTTATTTTCTCCAATAGTTGGATGGGAACAGATAGTTTCTCTGCCTTTAGGGAATTTCTTGCTCACGATGTCAAAGTGACCAAATTGGTACAACTACCGCCGGGAGTATTTGAGGATGCTACTGTAACAACTGCGCTTTGTTTCTACACAAATTGCGAACCTACAGAGGAAGATAATATCATCATTGAGACTTGTGTTAATAAAGAGTTTGTTTCAAAAGGTTTTATATTACCGTATAAACAAGTACTTAATAATCCTAACACCTCTTTCTCTTTTGAAAAAACTATTGAATTGAAAAATGTTCCTACAGTAGAATTGGGTGATATTGTATCATTCTCATTAGGAATAAAAACAAGCGACGACCAACGATTTGTTTTTGAAGAGAAGAAAGATGACGATTGTTATTTGTTCCTCAGAGGTAGAAATATTAAACGCTGGAATATTCCAGAGAATGATGAATGGCTTTGGTATAAACCGGAATTGATTTGTGAGAAACCCGGAGGAAGACCTCGTATATTTGAAAATTTTGTCGTTGATAAAAAGATTGTTATCCAAGATATGGCGATGGAAATAAACGCAACAATGGATACTAACAAATATCTTTGCAATGATAAAGTAAACATCATTTTTGAGATAGATAGTAACTATTCAATGGAATTTGTATTGGCACTATTAAACTCGAAATTGGTCAATAAATGGTTCAAGAAAATATATACTTCAGGATTAGAGATTAAGATTAATCAATTAAGGACAATCCCAGTTCCTATTATTTCAAAGGAAGACCAACAGCCCTTTGTTGACCTTGCTGACCGAATGTTATCCCTTAATCGCGACCTCCAAGCCAAGCGTGCGCGTTTCCTCCGTCGTCTCCAGGACAACCTGCCGGATATCAAGATCACCGGCGCTTTAGAGACCTTCGACACCCTCGATTTCGCGGGCTTTGTGGCCGAACTCAAAAAGCAGAAAATCAAACTCTCCCTCGTTCAACAAGACGAGTGGGAAGACTACTTCCGCGACTACAAAGCCGCCCTCAACGACCTCTCTGCACAAATCGCCGCCACCGACCGCGACATCGACACCCGCGTCTATGCCCTCTACGGCCTAACAGAAGAAGAAATAAAAGTAATTGAAGGATAATATGTACTCCGTTCATTCACTCTGAATTGAATTCAGAGAAAAACAGACGGAGAAAGCAGTAACAAGAAATAATGGCAGAGGACGATCATAAACAATGGCATTGGCAAGAACAAGGTACTGCATGGAAGGGTGTCGGCATTTACCATGTGACATTGACTGTGCCGAGTCGTGAACCATTGTTGGGAAGGCTCGTTATTCCGGAGAATGACCCCAAACAAGCGATAGTAGAACGGACAGAATTGGGAGATAGGATAACGGAAGAAGCGCTGCGAATCAATCGGTATTATCCGGAAATTCGGGTTATACAGCATTGCTTGATGCCCGACCATCTGCATGTTATCTATTATGTAACAGAATCGATGGACAAAAGCATCAAGTCGGTTATTCGCGGACTTTGGCAAGGGGTTAAGAAGATCGGGCGCGCCTATACAGAGCAAAATAAAACTCCGTTCATTCACTCTGAATTGAATTCAGAGAAAACAGACGGAGAAAAGATCTTCACCGAGGTGCCGTTTATTCGTCCGATGTCACGACGAGGCCAGTTACAGACGATGATTCGCTATGTGCAGATGAACCCGCAACGCCTCGCCACAAAGCACCTTATGCCGGATTATTTTCGGGTGCAAGAGGAAATAGAGATAGCAGGTCGCAAGTACTCCGGTGTTGGCAATGCAGATTTGCTACAAAGAACGAAATACATGCCAGTGCATGTCCGTCGAACGATGGTAGAGGAAGCAGAGCAAGGCAAGGATAAACGCCTCCGCGATTACATGAATAGTTGTGTATTGGCAGCGAGACGAGGATCAGTAATGGTATCGCCGTTCATTTCGCCGAAAGAGAAAGAGGTAATGGAGGTGTTATTGAAAGAAGGATTGCCTTTTATCTATATAGCCGACAACGGATTTCGGGATTATTATAAACCGCAAGACAGTCTGTTTGATGCGGTCGCAAGAAAGCAAGTACTTATTTTGAGTCCTTGGGACTATGACCCGCACAAGAAACATGTCAGCCGCGCTGAATGCGTTGAAATGAATAAAATAGCCGAGGAAATCGCCCTCATCGAAAAATAAAATTAAGTCATCACGAAATTACTGTTTACAAAGAAAATGGAAGGTTATTACAGATCAATGATTGAGCATTTGCCGGAAGAGGCGGAGTATTTTGTGCAGGAATACAAAGACAACATGCTGAGTATCGAAGAAATGCGCAAGATCCACGAACAACAGCAAAAGGAATGGGGAAGCCATACTGCACGGTATGTCAATTTAAGTAAAGATGCCAATACCGGATTGCTTTATGCGAATGTTTGTTCCCTCATTCACGAAGGATTATTGCACGATCATTTGATGGTAGAGCAATTGTATGCGAAAAAAGAGCATGTCGATTGGCAACGAGTAACGGACGGCTATGATTATAGAGAGATCAAATGGATAAGAGATGTCCTTACACATCCTTTAGTATGGGTTCCGACGGAAGAAGTGGAGAATGAATGTGTTGTGGTAGGTAAGGTCGCTAGAGAAGAACCGAGGCCGGATGCTATTAGCGACCGCGATATATATACTTTCTGTTGGAACCTGGAGCAGACAGGCTTGTTATGGTTCGCTGATACAATGCCTGTATTGGAAGATGTGCGTCAATTCGGTCGTCTAGAATACGACAAAATACCGGAAGATATGGTTCTGTGGGATCGGTTAATGTGCGGACATTTGTTTAAAACCTCTCCTCGTCAGATGCAGCAACATATCGAATATATAGCTGAACACCGTGGCGCAGCAAAGGCCGTTGAGTTGGTAGAACGCTTTCGAGAAGATTGGCAGGATATAATAACACTTCGGTTGTTTAAGCTTTTTGAAGCAGAAGAATATGAGGTTCAACGATTGCATAGAGCGATGTTTGAGGAAATGGATCGTCAGTTGCGTATCTGGAAATCCAAAGCTGCACCAACACCCACTCCGGTAGAAGAAGTTGCAACACTGAAGTTAGATGAAGTATTCTCGTTACGCTATCGCAAAACTGACGATTACGGGAGGTTGTTGGATTTTCTTGATAGCGAACGAAAGTTGGCATCAGATGGCGACTGGGCACGATATGCCTTGGCTATGTATGGCGCAAAAATCTTCCTTCATCGCCCGGCAACATTCAAGTTGTGGTTAGAGCAGTTTGGGAAGTTGTTTGAACGAAAAGTAGCGTATCAAGAGCCGAACAAACTTCGTCGCTCCACATGCGAAAAGTCCATCGAGGTGTATCTACCTACATGGTAAAATAAGTCTTTTTATGTCCGCTCAATGTCCGGTTTGATGTCCGGTTGACATTTCTCGAAATTTCTGTAATTTTCTTTATAAGTCGTTGATATTCAGCGACTTATTTTTGTGTGCGAACATGGTTCTTATGTCCGCTTTTTGGTCATCTCTCCCAAACAAACTACTTTTGCATCGCTTTTCTCCCGAGGGGATAATGAATGGTTGGAGCGTCCCTCAATCTATCCTCAGTTTCAGCCGTTCAAGAAAGGGATAAAAGAAAAGCTGGATAAAAGAAAAAAAATATTTAAAAAAAAATTCTCTCTTTGTCACTTTGTCTATATAGGACAATAAGACAAGAAGACAAAAAAGACAACATTATGGATTCTTTTGATTTAATTTGGCAATTACTATCGCCCAAGATAGAGTACGCCAACAGAAAAAGAGCCTGCTATAACCTTTGGCAGTCGTTCTCAGAGGACAAAAAGAAAACGGTTTTCAATGCGATCAAGGACAAAAAGGCAAAAGGTTTATTTGTTGATTACAATCCCTATTTCGCCATTATGAAAAACAGCCAACTGATGTCGCAGAGACAAGAAATGTCCTTCAACGACTATTACGCTAAATACGGAACAACCGAACCCCGCGACGGCTGGGTGCGCACATTCCTACCGGATCAACAGAAAACAATCTACATTAAAAAGTAAAAGCTTTGTCCATTACGTCCAAATATTATTTGGACATCGATGGAACATCGATTGAACAACATGATCATCACGGGACCATCTCCCGAGAACAAAACGAGAGCAATCCTATGAGAGCAATGACCAAAAGCCAACTGGCCCGCAAAGCGGGTGTCAGTGAACAAACACTTCGAGTGTGGCTCAGAGACCCTTACATCCGCCAACAACTGGCACCGCTAAAACTGAAAAAACAACAAATCCTCCTGCCCCCTGCGGCAGTACAAATCATCGTAAATCACTATGCTATTGAAATTGATTAAGACCCGCCAATTCATATCTGGCGCACATTGCGAAGTATGGGAAATCAACCACTTCACCGGGAATAAGCTTCTTGCGAAAGTGTTCGTCCTCAATGAGCATTTGAAACTCGAACTCATCTACCGTCTCACGATTCATCGTGCCGGCATCTTCATTCACGGCCAACAATGCGGCTGGCAATGGGACAACACAAACAAGGAGAGTTTAGTCACAGACTACCTCCTTTCCGTGCAAGCCATCCACGAGGAGATTCGTATCGAGATATGTGTCCCCGATCCTTTTCTACCCGGCTATCCGCATGTCGATAGAAACCCTAACGATTATCCCATCGTTTTGGGCGATTTTGATTGAAAATACACTTTTTTACATTTTTTCCGCTATTAGGCGATACGGGGCGATATGTGCCCCGTTTCGTCGTTTATATTGTCCCTCGTCGAACAAAAAAACGCAACCATTATGACACGGAAACAAATCATCAAAATCATCATCTCGGTGCTCATTGCGGCACTGACTGCCCTGGGCGCAGCCTTCGGGCTCACGTTCTGCAACGTAGTACGGACCGTAACCAACCGGTCGGAGTTTTACCAACGGGGCGACACATCCGTCACGATTCAGACCAAAACCATCGAATCGTACGACGCAAAGAAAAACCTCGCGTATTAGGTATGGCAAAAGTAGAGTTTGACCCGGGTATAGATTCGGTAACCGGCATTCTGATGGGAACAGACCCTTTCTATATCCGCCGCTATCCCTCCAAAGACGGCGTGATGCATATCGTTCAAGCCCGCCCCGACCGCTCGGGTCACACTCCCTCACCCGCCGAAGCCCGCACACGTATCGTCTTCGCCGAGACCTTCGGCCGACAGAAACACCTCGCGTTCCTCGAACGCACCATGAAAGGTTTGACTGAGAAAAAATTTATTTATGTTTATCTCTGATTATTATTTGTAACTCGCCAGAGTCGAGGATTTATGCGGACGGGTTATAGTAAATTTATTTAGGATAAGTCGGTCGAATAAAGACTCGGGGTGTACTTGGTACACACAAATAATAATCAGTGTTTTATCTGTTTTTTTTTACTAACAATCAAACGACATGGCAAAAATCACTTTGCATGGCATGTTTGCCCGCGTGATGGGTAAGTTCAACAAGTCGGAATCGCTCTATTTCAAGCGCTGTCCGTGCAAGAAAGAGCAGTTGGGTGTCGACCTCTTGAACCCCTCCAAGGCGAAACACGCCAAGAACATCCAGGCGCAGAACGCGCTGAAAGCCGCTGCGCAAGCAGCCAAGACCGCTCTCGCGGATCCCACCGAACGCGCAACCCTCGAAGCAGGCTTCGCGGCGCAGAGTAAGTACACCTCTCTCTTCGCCTACACAGTTGCGCAGAAGTACGTGAACCCTTTTGAGTAATTAACCCTTAACCCCTCACTACGAAGAGGATTTTACCAAATGGCCCTATGAACAAATAAATGACCGAATGGTAAATGAACAAATCGTAAATGAATTTATGGCAAAAGTACAATGGAGTGCCGGTATCGACAGTGTATCCGGCGCACTCGCAAAACCGACCAAATCCGGTCATCACAACTGTGAGAAAATGCTCCTGGGCACCCACCGCGTAGCGGCCACCACGAGCGACACCTGTAACCGTGTCTATATCCGCCGTAAGGTGGAGCGCTCGACCGACCCGTCAGCCAAGGAGCTGCGAATCCGTTCCCGCTTCACCGAGGTAGGAGCAGCAGTGCGCCAGCGTGCCAAAGACCTCATGCAGATCAATGCCGACCAGGCTGCGTTCCTCGCGCAACGCGACACCGCCGGTGGCAAAAAGACCATGAAGGCCTACCTGTGGAAAGTATGCGGTGACGCGTACGACGAGCAGCACGGAGCGTAAGCTCCGCAAGGGAAAGGGGCCTTCGGGCCTCTTTTTTTTGTAAATATACAAAAATATTTGCATATATCGGAAAAAAGCAGTACCTTTGCAGCCGCAAAGGTGTGCACCTTTCCCTGTAGCGTGTCTGGTTGGAGTTACGCTCCCCGCTACTCCTGCCGTTCGAAGAGCCAAGTCAAGGCACTTCTCCATCGCTGAACGGGAATACCTGGTGCCGCAAATGTTATGGACGTATGAAAACAAAACAAATGAAATTCATTGTGCTCGCGTTATTCGCCGTGACGGCGATGCGCGCACAGCAGTTGCCCGACCCGCATTTCGAGAACTGGTCAGAGAAGTTCAAGAGCGATGTTCAATTAAAAGATTGGCATGGATCGAATGTGAGCCAGGCGGGCGTGAAGTTTACTTTTATGTATCAGAAAACCGGCAGAACAGGTTATTGTGCTTATGTTTCGGACCGTGCTGTGGGTATCCCAAAGCTCGGTATAGGTGCAATTGGCCCCGGATATATGTCTCTCGGTTATCCTTGGCAGTACCTCAAGAGTATCACCAAAATCAGCCAGGCCACGGCAGGAACGGAAGGCGGTATCGAATGGAAATACCGTCCCGACACGATGACTGTTTGGATCAAACGTGTAGGACCGGCTACGGATAAGGAGGATTTT
This sequence comes from uncultured Bacteroidales bacterium, assembly GCA_902799705.1. GTDB lineage: Bacteria > Bacteroidota > Bacteroidia > Bacteroidales > Paludibacteraceae > Colicola. The sequence goes on along the minus strand of CADCBP010000017.1, from coordinate 43,410 downwards.
CATTTGTTGTTCTATTCCTGGGCAGGCACTGCCAAGAGCAGCAGTTACAAGAACAAAATCGGTGGTTGTACGGAGACGGAACGAGTTAATGAAGAGTCGGATGTCCGTTCTGCTACCGATGGCAACGAGTGCGGTATTGATCAGCCGGCCAAACAGATAGCGGAGGGCTGGTATCGCGCACGCGCTAAATATAATGAGTGGACGCAAATCAAAGTTCCTGTCCTGTACAAAGCCGCCGGCCGGCCGACGATGTGCAACGTCATCTTTTCAGCGGGTAACTATCCCGCTTTCCGCGCAAACGACGGATTGTATGACGGCAATGCGTTGTATGTCGATGATGTGGAACTGATTTACTCGTCGCGTATCGACAAAATGCTCATCAATGGCAAGGAATGGAAAGAATTCAATCCCGATAGTGAGAAAGAGCAGACTTATAAACTCGGGCAGGGAGAGAACGTAAAGATCGAAGGCCTGCGCGGTATCGGCACACTGACGAATATCAAGGGGGAGAAAGTGCGCTTCAACGGTCGTAAGTTGGACGCACAGGAGATGAGTGTTGTGCCTGGTGAGATTGGTGGCAAACCGTGGGTCATCTCCGTAAAAGCGGAGGATGGTTCGTCAACGCATATATATAAAATCAAAGTTGTAAAGGGTTAGAACGTCCGTGTTGTTGGAATTCTCTATATTAGAATGGACTTTGCTCGGCGCACTGGCATTGTTCTTTGTGTTGCAGGTATATTGGTATAGCCGTTATTTGGCGGCGCCGGCACGAAAGATCCGGAAGGATAATAAATGCGAAATGTCAGAAAGCAAATCGCAAAATGACGTCCTTCCCGGAGTCTCCGTTGTCCTCTGTGCGCACAATGAGAGTTATAACCTCTCGCAGTATCTGCAATCGTTGCTGACACAGGATTATCCGACTTATGAAATAATCGTTGTGGACGACGGGTCGGAAGATAATACCCGTGAGATAGTTGAACACTATCTGACGCAAGATTCGCGCTTGCACATGACGTTTGTTCCTTTGGGGGCGCGCGTGGGATCAACGAAGAAGTTGGCGCTGACTTTGGGCGCGAAAGCAGCGCAATATGAGTGGTTGTTGTTGACAGATGCAGATTGCCGGCCGGAGTCGAACCATTGGATTAGCACCATGATGGCGAAGGCAACGAAAGACGTGGTCCTCGGGTTCAGCCCGTATTTCTATGATAAAGGACATGTGAACCGTCTGGTGCGTTTCGATACGCTGTTTAACGGACTGCATTATCTGGGAGCCGCGCTCTGCGGTCATCCGTATATGGGGGTCGGGCGTAACTTGGCATACCGTAAGTCGCTTTTCTTCGAGTCGGGCGGTTTTACTCATCTGATGACCAACCGTGCGGGAGATGATGACCTCTTTGTGAATTATGTCGCGACGAAGACCAATACAACTGTGGCCTTGGATCAAGAGAGTTATATATGGTCCATTGCCAAAACTTCGCTGCGCGAGTGGTTGCTGCAGAAGCGGCGTCATCTGTCTGTCTCTCCTGCTTACAGAACGGTCACAAAGTGCCGGTTATTATTTGAACCTCTGACGCGGGGGCTCTTCTATGCAACGGTTCTCCTGATTTTTATCTTCGGGCGCTGGACCGAATGGACGGATCTCACGGCAATGATACCGGTATTGGCCGCGATTGGTTTGTTCCTCGTGCGTTGGATACTGCAAACGGCTGTTATTAACACCTCGGCACGCAGAATGGGACTGCATCATTTTTCTATGTGGTCGGTGCTGTGGTTTGATATAGTCTTACCGCTGGTGAATGTATGGATGCTGGTGGTTCCTAAACGTAAAACAAATAAATGGTAAAAAATATGTTAGAACAAAAAGAATTAAAGATCAACATCGCCCAAGATAAAGCACAGGGCGTGTTTGCAAACCTTGCGCTTATTGCGCATACACCAACTGAGTTTGTTTTGGATTTCGCGCAGATTATGCCGGGAGTGCCGCAAGCGAACGTAGTGTCGCGCGTCATAGTGACGCCTGATCAGGCAAAGAAGATTCTGGGCGCGCTGCAGAATAACATCGCCCAGTACGAGAAGAAATTCGGCGTCATTCAGCCCATTGGCGGTCCTGTACCCAATAGCACCCTGCCTCTCTCCTTCACCGGCGGTGAAGCATAAATCATAAATCAAAAATCATAAATCAAAAATCAAAAATCATAAATCATAAATCATCATGAAAACTTTCCCAGCCTCGCAGTTAATCATCAATGCGGATGGTTCTGCGTTCCATTTGCATCTCAAACCTGAGTTCCTTGCTGACAAAGTCATCCTCGTGGGGGACCAGGACCGCGTGAACATGGTAGCGTCCTTCTTTGACGAAGGCAGTATAGAATGCGACGTGCAGAGCCGTGAGTTCCACACCATCACCGGTAAGTTCCAAGGCAAACGTATCTCCTGTATCTCCACCGGTATCGGTACCGACAACTGCGACATCGTCATGAATGAGATTGACGCTTTGGCCAACATCGATTTCAAGACACGCACGGAGAAAGCCGAAAAACGCAGCCTTGACATCGTGCGTATAGGTACTTGTGGCGGCATGCAGGAGGACATCCCACTGGGGACCTTCCTTGTCAGCCAGAAGTCCATCGGCTTCGACGGCGTACTCGCTTTCTATCACGACCGAGACAAGATCGCTGACCTCGGTTTCGAGAAGGCTTTTGTGGACTTCGTCGGTTATCCGAAGAAGGCGGCTGTGCCTTACGTTGTTTCCGCTAATCCGGAACTCGTGGACCGTATAGCGCGCGATGATATGATGCGTGGATGCACTATCGCAGCGAATGGCTTCTATGGTCCGCAAGGCCGCGTGCTGAGAGTGGACCTGGCGGTGCCGGACATCAACGAGAAGATTTCCGCTTTCCGCTATGAGGGCCAACGCATCACAAACTATGAGATGGAGGGTTCCTGTATCGCCGGCTTGGCGCTTCACATGGGACACCGCGCTATGACAGTCTGCTGCGTTATCGCCCAGCGTAAGATCGAAGCTGCCAACACCGACTATAAACCGCGTATCAAAGAATTGGTACACAAAGTCTTGGAGCGTATTTAATGAAAACAAGTAAAGTATTTCTTTGTACTTTGTACATTGTCACTTTGTCCCTTTTTTGGGGGTGTCAAAAGCAACAACAAAAATTCCAATACAACGTGGATAAGTTTTATGATCTGGAGATTCTCCGCTACGATGTGCCGGAGTTTGATGCTTTGACGCTGCAGCAGAAGCAGTTGGTGTACTGCCTGAGTGAGGCGGCATTATGGGGACGAGACATCCTTTTCGACCAGAACGGCCGCTATAACCTCCGTATCAGAAGAACCTTGGAAGCGCTCTATGAGCAAATGAGTAAATGCGAAAATGAGGAAATGAGAAAATCAGAAGAGTTCCAACTCTTCGAGCGTTATCTCAAGCGCGTCTGGTTCTCCAACGGTATTCACCATCATTACAGCGAAGACAAGTTCCTGCCGGAGTTCACGCAGGAGTGGTTCGTGGCTGCCTGCGAGAAAGCGGGCGTGACCTACGACCCGGCTATCCTGCCGGTGATGTTCGACCCTGCGGTAATGCCTAAACGCACGACCGCGCAGGACGGCGTGGACCTCGTGCTCAACTCAGCCGGCAACTACTACGGCGAAGGCGTAACGCAGGCTGAAGCCGAAGCATGGTATGCTGCGCACAAGGACAACAGCCCCGAACCCCTCTGGATCGGGCTGAATAGCCAACTCGTGAAGAACGAGGACGGTCAGATCGTAGAGCGCGTCTATAAAGTAGGCGGACTCTACGGCGAAGCCCTCGAACATATCGTTTATTGGCTCAAAGAGGCGCTCAAATATGCGGAAAACGATGCCCAGAAACTTGCCATCGAGAAGATGATTGCCTTCAACGAGACGGGCGACCTGAAGACCTTCAATGAATATTGTATCGCGTGGGTGCGCGACCTCGACAGCCGCGTGGACTACGTGAACGGCTTCACCGAGACATACTCCGATCCGCTCGGCATTACCGGTACATGGGAGTCGATGGTGAACTTCAAAGACCTTGCGGCTACCAAGCGCACCCAACTCATTTCGGACAACGCGCAGTGGTTTGAGGATCATTCCACTACCGACCCCAAGTACAAGAAAGAGGAAGTCAAAGGGGTGACGGCGAAAGTCATCACGGCGGCTATCCTTGCCGGTGACTGCTATCCTGCTACACCTATCGGTATCAACCTCCCGAACGCCAACTGGATCCGTAAAGAGTACGGATCCAAGTCCGTCACCATCGATAACCTCATGCACGCGTACAACGAAGCGGCCAAAGGCAACGGCTTCAACGAGGAATTCATGATCGACGATGAGATACGCTCCATCTACGAGCAATACGGGGCTCTCTGCGGCGACCTGCATACTGACCTGCATGAGTGTGTAGGTCACGGTTCCGGCAAACTGATGCCGGGTGTCACCAAAGATGCGCTCAAGGAGCATGCCTCCACTATCGAGGAAGCACGTGCCGATTTGTTCGGACTCTATTATCTCGCTGATCCGAAACTCGTCGAGTTGGGTCTGCTGCCGAACGAAGAAGCCTATAAAGCCGGTTACTATCAGCAGATGATGAACGGACTGATGACCCAACTCGTGCGTATCGAACCGGGGAAGGACATCGAGGAAGCGCACATGCGTAACCGTCAACTCATAGCCAACTGGGTCTATGAGCACGCCGCCAACAAAGAGGTGGAGATCATCGAGCGCGATGGCAAACATTACCTCCGCATCAACGATTATCAGGGTCTCCGCCGCCTCTACGGAGAACTCCTCGCAGAGATCCAACGCATCACTTCCGAAGGCGACTACGCAGCTGCCAAAGAAATGGTTGAGAAATATGCGGTAAAAGTGAACCAAGATCTCCATAAGGAGATTCTTGCCCGCTACCAGAAACTCAATCTCGCGCCCTATAAAGGTTTCGTGAACCCCGTCTATACCGCCGTGCGTGACGAGGCAGGCAATATCACCGACGTCAAGATTGATTTCACGGAAGGCTACATTGACCAGCATCTCCGTTACTCCCGCGACTATAGTCCCCTCCCGGATGTAAACTAATGGTCTTAAATTGTCTTTGATTTGGACTTATAATAATCTGTTTAATCTGGTTAATTTGTGGACCACGTTAAACTTCCGATATCAAAATCTATTGCCAATAGAATTCTTCTATTGCAGGCTATCCATGGAGATCCGCTCATGCGGGTCTCTTCGGATATGCCGGACGACGTCCTCGTCCTCCACGATGCCTTGGAAAAAATCCGTGTCACTTTCGGTCCCGCCGCCGAATGGCATTATTCTCCCTCCCTTGTGAAGAAGGTTGGGGTGGGGTTATCCCTTCATTTGAAGAACTGCGGCACCGCCCTGCGTTTCCTCCAAGTTCATATCGCCAAGTGTTATCCCGGCGCACCGATCACCCTCACCGGCGACCCGCGACTCATGGAGCGTGACGGTAAACCCACCACCCAGACGACCTCTGCCCTCATCCTCCACGGCGAATCCATCCCCGTTTCCGAAAATGAGTCCCCCTATATCACCCTCTCCCGACGCATGGCCTCAATGTATCAGCCAAGCATGGCTGATTCCATCGAGCCCGACTGGTCCTCCGCCGCTTTCTGGTATGAATATGTGGCTATACATGGCGGCGAGTTATTGATGGAGGGCTTGAAACGGGATAGTCTCCAAGGAGATAAGATGGTAGCGCGGATATATAATCGCTATTTTGGAGTGATCACTTCATATCTGACGGAAGGAGTGAAGATATCCAAATCGTCCGTCCCTGTCAGAGACCAGGTGGTAGCAATTGATTTTGAGAACATTCTGGATCTTTACCCGGCGATAGCATTGACCTGCGAACGATTACGCCTGACCTTGCGGGCTACCGGAACTTCACGGCTGCGCTTCAAGGAGTCCAATCGTCTGCGGTCTGTCCGTTTGCATGAGGTCAATAACGACCACAGGATGGCGATGGCGCTCCTCGCTGCTGATTTTCCGGTCGCCGAGTCCGAACAAAGTTGCATAGCCAAGAGTTATCCCCGATTCATAGAGATTTTCTCTCATATCACGGCCGAATCACGACGGTCAACCGACGGTCAACCGACGGTCAAAGCCAACGTAACTACCCCGACGATTACCCATATCACCCCCCGAAGGGGTATCAATGATGACAATCTGGGAAAAAAACATGCCCTCTCCAAACTCATCCATGCCGCCTCTACTGAATATGTATGGCTTCATGATGATGACATTGTCATGCCGCCGGCATGTACGAAGGAGCTCGTCTTAGAGGGGGATTTGATTATCCTTCCGCTCAAGATGGTAAGTGAAAAACAAGATCCGTCTCTATTAGAGAGGTTACAGATTGCGGAGTATGCGGCGATCCAGGAACTGACCATGCGCACGGCAAAAAAGAAACAGGCATGCATGTGCTCCGGAGCTAACCTCATCGTAAAACGGGATGTATGGCTGGAATGTGAATCCGACCTGCATCCTGAGATTCCTTCCGGCGATGATATGTTCCTTCTCGAAGCGGCAAAACGCCGTGGTTATAAGATCGGCGTGATTGACGAACCCGGCTTCACCGCTGTTGTACGTCCGCAAACAACATGGAAGGCCTTCCTTCTCCAGCGGATGCGCTGGGCAGGAAAAGCACCGCACTACACCGATCGGGACATCCGTCATTATGGCATGATGATAGCACTGGCGAACATAGCTCAGTTACTATGTCCGCCGGTGTTGCTTGTCAAATTTCCGGTTGAGTATTCCCTGATTCGGGCGAGAGAGAGAGCTTTCAATCTTCCATTTTCAGTTTACAATTTCCTCGTGGCTCTTTTGCTCGAAATCCTGTATCCTGTTTACATGCTTGTCGCCTTTTTCGGAGGACTCTTGCGCACCAACCGATGGTAAGCAGCAACAACCATCCCCATGCTACATCCCCGACCGGATCAAGGAAGGGCTCTTCATCCTGTCCGTAGTCATCCCAATCGTCCTTTTTCATTCTTGAGACAACGGCATTCGGGCCGTTCCCGTCAATAACTTGTTGCATGTTCTGAAGAGTATTCTCAGCAGAGAGACTATGTCTTTCAAGCCTTTGGACCGGAGATATAATCATGGATGAAGTAGAAGACATATTTAGCGCCATAGTATGAGATGGATTACTATGACTACTATAATTATTTCCGGTATTACTACCTCCTCCTCCAATAACAACAGGTGAGGCGGAAGAGGTAGTATGAATGCTCATCGAATAACTGCCACCGCTGTGATTATAAGAATACGCGGTATGAGTCGGCGTTTGGACTGAAATAGAACGCCGTGTCAATAAGGAGGGACGCATGGTCGGCACTACGTTACTTAAACCGGTAGGAATAGGTGTCGAAGACGGAATTATCGCCGGGACAGAAACATGTACCTCTTGCTCATTTTTCTGCGGAGTCTTCACTACAATGACAACGACTACACACCATGCAACAAATAATACGACAGATATGAGGATAATTCTCAATTTGCGAACTTTTCCTCGTTCTGCATATACCTCAGATGCTAATATTGGATTCATATTTATACGTGCATTTTAGAGGTTAATGAACAATGGTGCGTAAGAGAGCATTGGCTCCTTCGGATTGTACGCGAATTTGATATACACCAGTTGGAATATTGTACGTAACCGATGTTACTCCCTGTGTGAGCTTGGTCAGTACTAATCGACCGTTCATATCATAGATATAGATTGTCGCCGTCTCCGGTAGTCCAGTCAGCATAACAGAACCGTCTCTGCCTACGGCATAGATGCCGTTGAGCAGATTATCTGTTCCTGTCGGAACATCTTTCCGCAGTTGAACAAACAGACTGAAACGCGTGTCGTTCTGTTGCTTAGCGCCGGAGAACGAATATGTGTCTTCCAACAGATCCGTGTGTTGTCCGGTTATATTATCCGTCAGGTAGATATGAGCGAATGCGCCGAGGTTGTAGCGTCTGTCAATGGAGAACGTATATTCCGCATTCTTCGGCAGACGCACACCAACAGGAACGGGTTTGTTCAGGCTGTCGGGGTGAGTGGCTTGGAATGCCATCTGCATCTTATCCTCTTGCAGCGTGTACAGTTTGAGCGAATAAGCCGAGCCGAATTCCTTGCTGAGGTCTGCTTGCATGTCATATTCTGCCGAGTAGGCCTCGCCGATAACCAAACCGCAGTTATCCTTTGCGTTATTGCCGCTGAGCAGTACACCGAAGCGAGCTACAGAGGATTTCTGTTGTGCACGGATATATGCCGGAGAGGATGCCTTACGGTGGTCACGGTTAAACGTCAGGGAGAACTCGTCCCCGCTGTTATGCGAATCATCTCCTGCTTGTATGAAGAAGGTGGTGAACGGAGATAATTCCTGGAGCGAAACTCTCTCCTGCGAATAATCGGTACGTGTAGAATTGATGATTGTCACGTACGGAATAGTTCCCTCGTCACTTACCCACCATCCCGGATGTTCCGGATCAGGAATCAATTGTCCAGTGGTAAGCATTCCTCCGGCATCATCATCGAGGTTATTCTTTGCGTATGTCGTCAAATACGGATTCGCTAAGAAGTTCCAACCGCGGTGGTTAGCGCGAATACTATTGTCACCCCATGCATGGATAGTTGTTGCCTTGGAAGCCGGCTCGCCGTCATTCAAAGAGGCATCTGCCATCGGGAACACTAATTCGCGTTGCTCATGCCCGGCTTTCTTCGCAACAGCTAATGTATAACCTACTCCCGGCATCAGTTGTGTTCCTTCAAAATTGCGCCAGTTAGATGCGGAACCTTGATTAGCAGCACGTTGCTCGCCATCGTAGTAACGGATCATGAAATCCTCTCCATAGACAGCAGGAGTACCATCGCTGAAAGTCACGTCTTCCAAACGAACCGGATAAGGAACAGCAAATTGATAGAAGCGGCTGGTTCCTATGCGTACCTGTTGACGTATCGAACCGCCATATTGGTTGGTCAGTGATCCTGAAACTTGTATGTTTGGAACATTCACATTCACTTTATCGTCCGCCATCTGCATACGCATAACCAAGTCGTGTGCTCGATAGTGTGTCCCTTCCGGAATAACCAGATTTCCTCCACCATATACATAGATGTCACGAACCTCCGGCATGTCATTGATGGCTCCATCGGTTGCTTTGGTAAGAGTTGCGTTACCAAGAATAGCAACATCACAGGTGGCACACTTGTCAGCTTGGTCGTGGAACAAGTCTGCGGTAGTCATCACATCTCCTACTTTAACTACAATAGGAATCTTGTATTCGGAAGTGGCTAAAATCTTTGTGTTGTCATCCTTGTCACGCACTTCGATTTTAAGAAGCGAGCATGCACGGGCATCCAGATTAAGAGGATCGGTGAAGGATATAGATATCGTTCCGTCCCCATTCTCCTCTACATCATATTTGTCGTCCGTTATCGCATCCCAGTCAATGTAGTTCTCTGCGTAGTCGTATTCTGCAATGTCGGAGAATATCTCGCCTGAATGACAGAAAGCGGCCTCATCTTTAGCTCCACCCACAGGAGTACCATGCCACTCCTCACAAAGGGTAGAGAAAGATGTGGTGTTGGACGCAACGGCATGCATGCCGTCCAGAACGCTGTTCTTGCGCACTAACATATAGCGGTTGGTGGAAAGAGGAATAGGATTACCTTCACATTCTGCATGGAAACCGGGATCATCGTTTAATGGCTGTACAGATCCGTTAATTTCGTAATTAGTTGTTATTTTCTCTACCAAACCTGCAGTACTTGCCGGAGCTGCCGATGTACCGGCGCCGAAGATGTCAATTGCTTCCCATTGACCGGTAGCCGGATTGTAGCGCTCCAGAATCATGGAGTCATCTCCATTGAAGATGAACTGGTTATTACCGTCGGCATCTATTACATTATACGTTGTATGGTTTCCAAGACAGAACCAATTGGGAATTTCCGTCGCTTCCATATCCGAATAGGTATAAGTCATGTCACCGATTTTAACGGATATACAATTACGCAGTTTAGAGTTTCCTTCTGGAGCTGTAGTAGTATTATTCGACCAGAAAATCAACTCTGTTCCGGAAGGTATTTTCAGTTTCGGATATTGTTCGCGCAGTTTGCTGATGGTCCGCAGTTCCACATAACCCAAATCACCGGTCTTGGATGGCCATACACTGGTTCCGGATGTTGTACAGTTACAACGCACACGGATATTGGAGAGATCCATCTCATGGCCGGTGCCGTTGAAGATGGCAAACAACTTCATGTTAGAGGCTGCCTCGAAGTACTTGGAGAAGAACAAGTCGTTAGCTGCTGTACCGGTGGAGATGGCATTTCCTTCACTCAGGTCAAGCGTTATTGTTCCTTCCAAGTCGTGCTCTATAATAATTTCGCCATCAATTGTTACCCCCACAATATCAATACTTGGCTCTTTTACCTCCAGTTCATATTGCAGCACAGCAGCGCAATACGGCATTGCTTTGGTTAGACGGAGAGTGATGGTAGTAGTACCTGTTTCATGCATGGTTACCAAACCTGTTGCATCTACCGTTGCCACTGCCTCGTTCGTACTGGTGTAGGTAACTGTACCGCTTGACTCGTGCACTTTGCTGACCGTGTTGATAAACGGTGCGCTACCCTTGGTCTTGACTACGTTTGTGCCTAAGTCGAATGACCATTCCGGATCCGTACATGGTGTACAAACCGGACTTGTGCTGTAATAGCGTGTACCGGTAGAACCTTTATATAGCGTTATACTATTAGTAGCAACCAATGTGGTTGTACCGTAATAGCGGATATAGTCTGCATCCTTGTTCGCTCCAAGATAGTAATTAGAGGAAGTCGATGCAGTACTGTTCAAGCACTCATAGTCACCGTGCGTACCAGGGTCTTTCGTGAACACAAATGCCGAACCTGCATTGGCATCGTAAGTGATGTTAGTTCCGCTTGCAGCGAGATAAGCGCCTGCATTCGCATTATACAAGTAAGCATTACTCGAAGCATCATAAGTAAGATGCCAAATTTGTGTAGCGTCCGGAGAAGAAATAGTAGTTACCGGTAATGAGGTGTAATCTTTTGTATATTCAAGACGCCCTTTAGCAATAGTACCATAGGTCAGCAATCCGAAACTCTCGTCACTTTGGGCAACTACAATCGCATAGTCACCTTCTGCCGGAGTGTCATCTGTTACTCGAGTATAGTCGGGTGTTGCGCCACCTTCATCCAATGTGCTGTAAACGGCATACAGTGTTACATAATTCGTCTCGGGGGTATAGGCGACACCTGCTACGCCGATGATAGTGGCAGAGGTATTAGTCTCACCGATTAAATTCGTCTCACTCCAGCCGATAAAAGTCCAATCATCCGCACATGCGGGAGAGGGCTCTGCCTTTGGTAAGATAATTCCGTCACCACGGCTGGACTCGGTCAACGATTCCACACAACTGCCCGAACCTGCATTAAACAATACCGTGTATGGAGCAGGAATCCATTGTGCCGTCAAGGTAAGTGATATTTTTAGGTTTGTAACAGTTGCTCCGGCTTCATACAAGTTGCCGCTGAGGTCTTTCCAACCGGTGAAGAGATAGCCATCACGTGTCGGGGCATCGCATAACTTCCATTCGCGCTCGCAGTCACCGCCGGATACGTTCTCACAACCTTCTGCCAATGTACCACCATTGGCATTGTATGTTATATCCACACTGGTGCATACGCAACTCGGGGAAGTATTGTAAACCGTTGTACCCAAATTGCCTTTGGTGAGCGGATTGGTCGGACTCCCATAAGTAGAGAACCTGTCTTTCTGGTTGGTGTTGAGCATGAACCTACGACCGCTTTCTGCCACCAAAGAGATAGTCGTTTCATCCTCAGTTATGGTCCAATCATTAGCGCTCGCTAAAGACGTCGTAAACCTCAGTGTGGTATTATCCGAAGCGTTATGCACGTATGTGTCTTCCGTTCCGTTATGCCAGCAGAGGTACTGCTTGTCATTGGATGTAACGATGGAGAAGTGCGCCGCTTCCATCGCATCTGTGGATGCTCCCATATAGGAGTTGTTTCCAGAACGTGCAGTAACATAATAGGTAACATCATTATAGGTATAACTGAGCGTAAAGCCGGAGCCGGAACCGCCTGTTGTCTGGGCATAGACGGCATAGAGCGTGAGGTCTGCTCCGCTATAGTTTTCGCCCGCCTTATAGAGTGTCGGTCGTGTCTCTGTTTCCGAAACGAAAGTTGTAGCCCATCCGGCGAATACATATTCAGGTTCACAGCCGGAATTGGCGGTTGCAGTCGGCAAGGTAATACCGGTATTCCATACAGCCTCCGTCATCGAAGTAGTAGCGCAAGAGCCTGTTCCAGGAACAAGCGTAAAGGTACGAGGAGTCTTGGGCGTGAAGACTGGTGTTACTGTGATATCCGAAGCAGGCATGGTGAATGTGTAGGTGCATTCGAAAGTTTCAGTCGTGGAAACAACCGGCGAGGTTGTAATACCGCCGCACTCATAGCCTTCATTGGGCGTCAGCGTGATAGTAACCGTACCGCCTTCATCGCAACGCGACTTATCCGATGCGCCCGAACCATGTTCTACTGACTCTACCGTAATCGTATGTCCCGAGCAACTAAATACAGTTGTGAAATAATTAGTTCCACCTCCGTCAACAGTGACAGAAATTCCTGCAATGCGGCGGTTTCCGGAGGTCCCGTCTTGAGTAAATGTTACCGAAGTAGTTTCTCCCGTCCATGTTCCGGAACTATATATTCCTTTATCGGCTGAAATGGTATTATTACCATCACTATTACCAAAAGTAAATACAATTTCTGTAATGGAGCCGGCATCCGAAGCAACTACACATGTACCGCCACCATACCAACGGATTGCATTTCCGTTGATAAAATATTGTGTATCAGTACTTCCCTTTGTAAAGGTTACAGAAGTATGAGAACCAATAGAAATAGCAGAGCCTTCCACAACGGTATTTTCGTCATACATATCACTGAAAGTAACGCTTTCCGTTCCACTGCCGCTGCCGCCTTCGTTATGACGATATACTGCATAGTAATCCTGATCTCCTGTGGCCGTAAAATCACTTACCCACGTATGCGTTTCCGTGTTGTTTGCAGCTAAAGTCGTAGTCCACCAGCCTACAAACGTATATCCCTCGCAAGCCTCCGGATTTGACGGTACGATAGGAGTCTTGCCGGAAACAACGGTCTGAGCGGTTCCGATAAGGCTCTCACCATTATAGAACCGGATGGTATAACTCGGTTTCGGTTCAAAGACTACGTTGATAGTCGAAGAACCGGCTACATCCTTGTCATATGTAACGGTCTTGGCGTTATTGTCAATCGTTACTCCTGTAGCTATACCCGCCTGTGTTATTTCCTTGAATTGATAATCCTCGCTCGGTGTGATATCCGTCACATGTACCACTAATCCTCCGACAGCACAATTCTCATATTCACCATCCGCCTTATCCAAAGCAAACGTACCATTCGACGAACTCCCCTTCGTCAACGTTACCTTATTTTCGCACGGCGTACATGAAGTAGTATAGCCACTATAGGAAGTACCTCCACCACCTCCTATTTCAAGGTCATAGTATTCTGTACCACTTGCCGTAACATTGCTTGTCGCATATCCGCCAAATTGATTACTTGTGCCAGCGCGGTATATCCATCCTCGAGCGGAGTTTGCTCCGGCAGTTATACGCCATGTGCCTTTGACTCCGGAACTTAATTCCCACGTGTATGCACTTCCTGACGTACCCAAGTCGGTCTTACTGCTATAGGTGATATATTTATCTCCTGTTTTGATCGCCCATCCGCCGGTTACTTTTTCGAAAGTATAATCTGCGGCGTCATTGATATCCGTGGAGCCGTCAATCTTACTTCCGGTACCTGTTGCGTAATACTTCGTATCATCTACCAACGCATAAATCTTATACGTACCGGCAGTTGAACCATCCCATGCGCCGCCTCCGCTACCACTTGCTGTCGCAAAGACTGCATAATAGGTAACATCATGGTCACCCATAAGCGCCGAGGAGGTAAATGCCGGAGCAACATCAGTTTCTGCAACCTCCGTAGCACTCCAACCCACGAACACCTTACCTTCGCAACCGCTGGCAGTCTCAGGGAAGACAATAGCTTTACCCTCTTGATAAGAATCCGTATTGCTGTCATCACCGTTTACATTCCATGTCACATTATGCGATGGTATTACTTCGAAATTAGCCGTAACGGTTGAAGTGATGTTATTGCCTTTCGTATAAGTCACGGTGTAGTTGCCGCTACCGTCAGGACCTCCGACCACGTTGTTGCCACCTGTTGCAGTAACATTGACAAAACGATAACCTTCTGCCGCTTCAATGTCCGACACGGTAACCACAAAATCAGAGGTACAGTTGTTGTATGCTCCGTCAACCTTGTCGAGTGTAAACGTACCATGCGACTCTACTCCTTTGGTTAATGCTACCTTATTTTCGCACGGCGTACAAGATGGAGAAGTAGTATAATAGGTCGTACTGCCTCCGCCGCTACCGCCTCCAATATAAGTAACACTTAAGTAGTTCAAATATAAACGGTGGTTTTTATCTGTTCCGGTACATGTAAACAGAATGGTGTTCGCATTCAAATCACTCAAAGCGATATTACCTCCGGCACTAATATTCTGACTACTACTTGTTGTTCCTCCATCTATGGAATAAGTAACGCTTGTTTCCATTGCAGAACCAATAGTAACATTTGTTATCTTTTTACCATTCTTGGCAATAATAGTGAGCGTGCCGCCATTTTGATAGATACGAATTTGACTACTATTTACTGCAGGAGCGGTACTGGCTCCCCCTTTTGCTGCTTCATAACTGATATTTGCATCATCATCCACATTGCCGGAAATAGCATCAAAGGTGTTCATTGTTTTAGTAACAGGGCTTTCACTTCCACCTCCGCCACCTTCAGTATGACTATAAACAGCGTAATAGTCTTGTACATCGGTGACTGTAAAATCGGTAACCCATGTCTCAGCTGTAGTGTTGTCAGTCGCAAGAGTTGCTGTCCACCAGCCTACAAATGTATAACCCTCGCAAGCACTTGGGTCCGAAGGCTTAACAGCTGTTTGACCTTCAATAACACTTTGTGAACTGATGGTCTCTCCCATATTGATAAAGTTGACGGCATAAGTCGGTTTCTCTGCCATCGTGATAGAGATAGCCACATCTGCATCCGGCATAGTAAACGTGCGCGTGTTGCTTTCGCCGCTGAGTACAGCACCACCGGTAGCGGTTACCGCACTAATGGTGTGCTCCGCATCAGGAGAGATGACGATAGTTACCGTCTCACCATATTCAACCGTTAACGGACTCTCCGTCGCACCATTCGCCGTAACAACTGTTGCACCTGAAGGTGTAGTGAAATAGACATTCCAACTATTCTTTTCCCAAACAGCATAAAGCGTAGTTGTCTTTTGCGTAAGCGTTACTTCCTCTTCATCATCATAAACTTTTGCACCGTCAGCGGTTGTTGCCCAACCGAGGAAAGTATATCCTGTACGCTCGAAGGAATTCGCTTTCAGTGCCGTTGCTGTATTATAGTCAATTGTCTGATCAGTCATTATTCCCTCGCCACCATTGGCATCGAACTTAACTGTCACTTCTGTCGGGATAGTACAATCTTTGGTCGTAGTATAATAAGTGGTAGAACTACTGCCGCCAGAAACACTCCAATCTATCGTAACAGAAGAAAGGTACAATGCTCCACTGCGAGATCGGATTCCAATATACTCATAGTCTCCTGTGATAGATAATTCCGTTGATGTTCCTTTTACAATAGAGCCAAGACTTGTACCACTGGTAGATGAATTATATAACTCTGTTGCAGCGGAATATGCAGAATTCTTCCCATATATGTCTATCGTACGACCATCTGCTGTATTACTATTCCAAGCAACGGTCACTTTCTTGACCTTTCCTCCGGAGGCTGTTGTAACTATACCAGAGTTACTATTGTTAGAACGCAATTGAATCGCTTCATTTCCGCCAGCACTATTTCCAGCATAAATAGCATTGGAAGTCGCTTTTTTGCCAGACCAGTTAGTATAAGTCGTCCCAGTTATAGCTGTAGTAGCCCTATTTAAGATGTCACTGACCGTAGAAGAACCTCCTCCGCCGCTGCCTTCAGAATGACTAAAGACAGCGTAGTAGTTTTGGGTACCGCTAACGGTAAAGTCAGATATCCAAGTGTAGGAAGTAGTATTGTCGGCATCCAGTGTAGAAGTATACCAACCAATAAACTCATATTCATCACAATCGTCCACCGTTGGCGGAGTTGCCGTCGCACCCATAATGAGCGATTCTGCTTTCAGTTGGGTAGCACCATCGAAGAAACGGATCGAATAGGTAGTCGGAGCACTTACTGTAATAGGATAAGTAGTTGTCTTAGTTACAGCATTCTCGGTATAGGTTACTGTTACTGTCTTATTGCCGATCGAACTCATATCCGGTGTGGATACGCCGGTCGGAGTAACGGTCTTGGATGAGCAGTTGCTGTAATTGGCAGTCACTACCAATCCATCCGAAGTGAAAACTTCGCCTGTAGTAAAGGCTGTTTTGACGCCAGTAGTATTCAACGAAATACTTGTCAAAGCGCAGGGATCAGGAGCTGTACAATCAGTAGAGAAACCGGAATAGGATGCACTTCCGTATGTGATGGTTACTCCACAGATATAAATAGAATTGGTAGAACAATTAACCGTGATTTTGGGAGTTCCTGTCGGCGTATTCTCCGAGAAATCAAACTCTAAATCACGAGGAGTTGTTCCTCCGGAACTGGTCACACTCTCGCTGACATCCGTTCCATCTACCGTCATTTTGATAGAACCTGCACCGGAACTGGCGTTCGTACAATAATGAACTACAATTGATGAGATGTTGCTATAGGATGTCGGACAGGTGGCATTGGCACCAGTTGCTTTGGCGGTTACTTGTACTCCGCTGTTAATATATCCTGCGCCGTCTTTGCTGGATACCCAGTTGCTTGGACTTGCGCTCCATGATTTATCAGAGAAGGTATATGTTGCATTAGCGCTTCCTCCACCACTCACATCGGCATAAACAGCATAGTAGTTTGCTACGGAATAAACATCGCCTGTCTTGGCGTACGTTGGAGGCGTGTCGGCGCTTTTATACGTACTATTGGTACACCACCCTACAAACTGACGGCTGGCGCTACAGTCGGAAGGAGCGGCGGGTAAGGAGATTTTTCCTTCTGCGGCTACGTTCGTAGCCACTTTAGTTCCCTGAGCGTACCAGTTTACGGGATGACCTGCTGATACAATAATTTCCACATCACCGGTTACGCTGGTTATTGTGAATTTATTTGTTCCGGCATTGTAGGTAAAGTCTGTACCATACGTCAGTTTTGTTCCCCCCATAGTTACATCCCAGCATGCGGCATCATCCAACGAATAGCCGGAGTTAGGTGTTATTGTCAGATTAAGTGCGGCATCTTTTGTTATTTCGCCGTCCGCAGGATACGTACAATGTTCGCCTGCCAGCACATAATCCCATGTCGTCTTGACAACTCCTCCATTGTACTTGAAACTGATGTTTCCGCTACTCTCAGTAATGTCCGACAACGCGCAGCCGGTGGCGGGGGTGTATATTTTCTTGCCTCCCGTTCCGGGGAAGGGGTCCGTTGCGGCACCGTAGTTCTTGGTTTTTCCGTCTGCCGGTACAATCGTATAGCGCAACGTCCCTGCTGTATTGTTCAGATCATTATTGTTCCAGCGCGTAGCGTTGTAGGTCACTTTCCACACCACCATGCCGTGTCCGGGCAGGTACTGGTCATAACCGCTTTTCTGGCGGTTCTCAAGATAATAAACTGTACTGGTATTGGTGCATGCCACGCGTGAAGCACCGCCGGTGATTTGGTAATTGTCATTCCAAGCTGTAGTCAGAGTTACATTCTTTACCTCGTCTTTGGCAAGGAACTTTGGCGTCATCCATCCCATGAAATACTTGTCATAAACACTATACAACGGCGGGTACATACCTGATCCGTTGTACGAGCCTTGATCCATCAGCGTCCATTCGCCGGGAGTGACTCCATTGTCTGAGTTCGTTCCATAGTCTGTGTCGTAATAGTCCGGCAATCCTATGACATGACTGAACTCGTGAGCAAACGTACCCACACCATCGCTGTTTGAACCCGACTTACCGGACAACTCTGCACTACAGGCATAGTGACCGAGTGTCTTCCCGTTATATTTGAGAGTTCCGGATACATATTGACTGTATATCTCCCAACTATGAGGCCATATAGTATTTGCCGGAGCACCGGCTGCCTCTCCATAACCGGCATATATGACATAGATATTATCTACTTTGCCGTCGTTGTTGGTGTCGTAGTTACTGAAGTCACAACCGTCTGCATAGGCTTTTGCACAAGCATCTACGACCATCTGATCCGGGTGTTCGTCATTTCCATCACTATCATTGCCTCCGTAATATGCCATGTTTTGGTCTAATGTATAGGGACCAAACACGTCAAACTCCGGCACATAAGTGTTTCCGGATGATTGCTTGAAATAGTCCTGCACCGATGGGAACGAACCATTCAGCAGGTTATCAAAGAAGGCATTGTTGTGAGTGGATTTCATCGACTTGTCGCTGAAATTGACAAGAAGCACCAATAATTTAGTCGGTTGTATAGCACCATAGTTTTTGCGGACCCTTGCTGCTCCTTTGTGCTGCGCAGCCGCTTTGCGGCGTGCAATAACTTGCTTGCTGGTAGGAGATTGTTTGTCTGATATTACGAACGTGCCGTTCTCCTGCTCGATGGCTATCTTTCCGTCTTGGGTTTCCCAGAAATGGTAGAACTCGTCACCAATAAGGCGGACATGAACAGATGTTCCGTCAGTTAATGTACGTTCCTGCCACCCGCGATAGGCAGGTACTGCCCACACTGAAACAGCCAGCGTGGCGCATAGAAATAAGGTTAGAAAACGTTTAAAAGTAGTCATGATTGTTATGAAGTATATGTGGAGTATAGCGGACTCGAACCGCTCACCTCAACACTGCCAGTGTTGCGCTCTAGCCAGATGAGCTAATACCCCTTATTTGCGTGTACATGCGTATGGACGCGCAAATAAATTAGGCTGCAAAAATACAACAATTTTTTGAATCCTGCAAATGAATTGTTGAATAACATATAAAAATCGAAAGAAAATAGGCAAAAAAATAAGAAAAAAATGTTACAATTTTAAAAAGTGTACTCGATTTAACTCTGATTTAACTCTGATTTAACTCTGATTTAACCCTGACTTAACTCCGACATAACTCCGATAAACCTCCGACTTACTCCTATCATTTTATACCGATAACTTATAATAGTTATAATAAAAAGAACGCGCGTATATGTGTACGCGCGCTCTCGAAAGAATTATTCGTGTCCGGTAATTATACTACTCCGCTAAAGCCCATGAAGGCCATGGCCAGCAGGCCGGCGGTGAGCAGTGCGATAGGCGTACCTTTCATTGCTTCGGGCACTTTCGCCAGAGCGAGTTGCTCGCGGATACCTGCGAAGAGGATGAGTGCGAGGCCGAAGCCCAATGCGGTTGCGAAGGCGAACAGCGTGCCGGTCAGCATGCCGTGCTCAGCGCCCATCGGCAACTTCTCTGTGCCGTTAGCTACGAGGATAGCCACACCGAGGATACAGCAGTTGGTGGTGATCAGCGGAAGGAATACACCCAGCGCCTGATAGAGTGCCGGACTGACCTTCTTCAGCATGATCTCGATCATCTGCACGAGCGCAGCGATGATGAGGATGAAAAGAATGGTTTGCAGGAACTCCAAACCCCATTTAACCAACAACATTTGTAACAAATATGTTACAACCGTAGCGAGCGTGAGCACGAAGATAACCGCTGCACTCATACCCATTGCGGTGTCGATTTTCTTACTTACTCCCAGGAACGGACAGATACCCAGGAACTGGCTCAATACGATATTATTAACAAATATCGCAGAGATGAAAATTAAAAAGTAAACCATAATTATTTCTTCTGTAATTTGTTAATAATGACCATTAAATATGCCAGTGCGATGAACGCGCCCGGAGCGAGGACGAATACCAGTGCGCCGTAGTTGTCCGGGAAGAGTTGGAACCCGAAGCAGGCACCCGTTCCGAGTAACTCACGGATAGCGCCGAGCACCGTGAGGGCCCAAGTGAAGCCCAGACCCATTCCGAGTCCGTCGAGTGCGCTGAGCCCTACGCTGTTCTTCGCTGCGAAAGCTTCCGCGCGTCCGAGGACGATACAGTTCACTACGATCAGCGGGATGAACAGGCCCAGCACGTCATAGATAGCCGGCAGGTAAGCTTGCATCACCAGTTGTACCATCGTCACGAAAGTGGCGATGACCACGATAAATGCCGGGATACGTACCTTGTCCGGAATGAGGTTCTTGAGCAGCGAGATTACAGTATTCGAGCAAACGAGCACGAACATCGTCGCCAGTCCCATGGACATACCGTTGATAGCGCTGGTCGTTGTTGCCAGCGTAGGACACATACCGAGAACCAGCACGAAAGTCGGGTTCTCTTTCAGGAGTCCGTTGGTGAATGTTTTGAAAGCGTTACTCATGATCTACCTCCCTTTCCATTATTTGTTCCATTTCTTTAGCGTCTTGCAGTTGCTCTGCATCCAAAGCGGCACTGGGATCTTCGTTATCCTCCACGCGTTCGCCGTGGATATGCACTACTTCCTGCTCGTTATTCAGTTGGCTGGCACCGGTGTGCGCCTCTACGTCGCCGCCTTTGAATTCCGCATAAGCCTGATTGATGGCCTTGAGGAAAGCGCGCGAGGAAATCGTAGCGGCTGTGATAGCATCTACATCACCGCCGTCTTTGCTTACTGCGAACTTACCGTCCGCCTTGCGGCCGATGATGTTCTGACCCGGCTTGTCAGCGTTCTTGAACCAGTGTACGATGTGCGAACCCAAGCCCGGAGTCTCCTGGTGCTCGAGGATCTCATAACCGAGGATATTTCCCTCTGCATCGAAACCTACCATCACACGGATCGGACCGCCGAAACCGTCCACGCTGGTCTCAATAGCCGTACCGTCTTCATGTCCGGCGAGAACAGCAAGCCGTGCTGCCTCCTGTTTCGCTTTTTTCTGTGCTTCGATATTCTCCAGCGTCAAGAGATAGACGCCGGCCAGTGCGCCCGCTGCCACCATCGAGATGATAACGAGGCTCAGCACCATGTTTTTGAATGAACTCTGTAGTTTTTCCATAGCTGTACCTCCTTATTTTTTCTTCTCACCGAAACGCATCGGACGAATCTTGTTCAACAAAGGAACGCAAGCGTTCATGATCAGGATGGCGAACGACATTCCTTCAGGGTAAGCACCCCATGTACGGATGACCATCATGATGAAGCCGATACCGATACCGAAGATGATCTTACCCCATGCGCTCATCGGACTCGTTACATAGTCGGTAGCCATGAAGAACGCACCGAGCATCAAACCACCGCTCAGCAGTTGGTATGCGACATACTGACTGCTCTCCATGCCGGCCGGCGTACCGATCCATGCAAAGAGAGCTACGGTTGCGATAATCGAAACCGGTATATGCCATGTGATGACCCGCGTACAGATAAGGAATAGGCCGCCGAGAATCAGTGCCAACGCACATACTTCGCCGAGCGAACCGCCCATAGCACCCAAGAAAGCGTCACGCAGTGCAGGCAGATTTTCCATTACGCTCAGGTCACCGGTCTTCGCCATGTGCTTGAGGTAATAGAGAGGGGTAGCACCTGTCTCTGCATCCAGATAACTTGTCTCAAAACCCTTTGCCAACGGCCATGTGGTCATCTGAGCCGGGAAAGAGATAAGCAGGAATACACGACCTACCAAGGCGGGGTTGAAGGGGTTCTGACCCAGACCGCCGAAGGTCATCTTGCCGACACCGATTGCTACTACAGCACCGATGATTACAATCCACCAGTCGAGACTCGACGGCAGGTTGAACGCGAGAAGCAGACCCGTCAAGACGGCCGAGAGGTCGCCGATGGTCTGACGTTGCTCTTTGAGCACAAAACGACCGATAATCCATTCGGTCAATACACAGGCTGCTATGCTGATAGCAGCTGTGATCAGTGCTCCCCAACCGAACTCGATCACGGATACCACGTAAGCGGGTAGCAATGCAAGAATCACAAAAAGCATGTTCCTGCGTACGCTGTCACCACCATGAACGTGAGGAGCCGGAGATGTAATGAAATTGCTCATATCTTTAGTTCTTTAATTATTCTTTAACTCTTTCACTCGTTATTTTTTCTCAGCAGCAGCTTTCTCTGCAGCGGCTGCTGCGGCACGCTCGCGCAGGATGCCTCCTACTTTTGCTTTACCCGGACGGATACCGTCGAGCAGACGGCGATGGGCAGGACAGGTATAGACGCAGCAACCGCAGTCGATACAATCCATGATGTCGTGCTTCTCGCACTCCTCCCACATCTCGAGTTGGCTCAGACGTTGGAGCAGGTAAGGTTCGAGACCCATCGGGCAAGCTTGTACGCACTTGCCGCAACGGATACAGTTCTCTTCCTCCGGACGAACACACTCTTTCTCGTCGAGGAAGAGGAGTCCGCTCAGGCGCTTGTTAGCAGGCATGCCTTCGGTATGATCCATCGCGCGACCCATCATCGGACCGCCGCCGATAATCTTACCCGTGTGAGCAGGAACGCCACCCGCCAACGCAATCACTTCGTCGATCGGTGTGCCGAAACGAACGGAGTAGTTACCGGGTTTGGCAACGTGCTTGCCTGTAACGGTCATCACGCGGCTGATGAGCGGTTTGTTCTTCTGTACCGCCTCATAAACGGCGAAGATCGTCGCTACGTTATCTACGACAGCGCCTACTTCGATAGGCAGTGCGCCACTCGGAACCTGACGGCCGATACAAGCGTCGATGAGCTGTTTCTCACCACCCTGCGGGTAGCGCAACTTGAGCGGCATCACCTCGATGCCCAATTTGCTCTGCGCCAACGAACGCATATGTTCGATAGCATCTTTCTTGTTGTTCTCAATACCGATGATCGCGCGCTCAACGCCCAGTGCTTTCTTCAGGATCTCGATACCGATGATAATCTCTTCTCCGTGCTCCAGCATCAACTGATGGTCGCAAGTCAGGTAGGGCTCGCACTCTACGCCGTTGACAATCAGCACTTCCGCTTTTTTGCCCGGAGGCGGCAACAGTTTCACGTGTGTCGGGAAGCACGCGCCACCCAGTCCTACGATGCCTGCTGCTGCAATCTTGTCAATAATCGCTTTCGGCTCCAACGTACACTGACGAACCAAATCCGGCTTGCGGTCGATCTCCGGCAGCCACTCGTCGCCTTCTACGTCGATGAAGATACACTGCATCGGAGCGCCCCAAGCATCAGTAGCCTGGTCTATCTTCGTCACCGTTCCGCTTACCGGCGAACAGATGTTCGCACTCACGAATCCGCCGGCTTTGGCCAGCAGTTCGCCTACTTTTACTTTTGCTCCGACTTCTACGACAGCCTGCGCCGGTGCACCGATGTGTTGTACCAGCGGAATGATGGCCTGCTTGGGCAGCGGGCACTCTGTAATCGGCTGATGAGCAGAGAATTGTTTGTTGTCCTGCGGATGAACTCCGCCTATCTTGAATGTTCTCATAATGCCATTTACCATTTAATCATTTACATTTACGATTTTTGAGCCATAGAAATGGAGAGAGGGAACGTGGCTCTTGGCGTAGCCAGAGCCTTAATCTTGGCAGCGATAGCAGGGTCAAAACCTTTCTTGTCGCCGTCTGCTGGAGCCGGTGCTGCGGCTTCTTCGCCCTCCGAAGGCGTCAGAATACGCTTCACGTCTTCCATCGTCGGGTCGCCTCCAACGGGGCAGGCCAATCCGTCAATACCGCCAGCCTTAACACATGCTTCCGCAAAGTTGCGGCAACCGGCAAATCCACATCCTCCGCAGTTGGCTCCCGGCAGTACGGCTACCACCAGGTCGATGCGGGGATCTTCTTCCACTTTGAAGATCAGGCTGACAACGTACAGCAGCACGGCGGCCACCAATCCCGTCACACCTAATACTCCCATTGAAATCAAAATTAGATTCATGTTGTTTGTTATTTTAGTTGTTAGTGTTTGCTATCTCGTTCGGGGTTACATCGGGGTCATCTCGGGGTTACATCGGGGGTATATCGTATCCTACCCATACCTATAATATATTATATATATTATCCCGTGATTTTGAATTTATATCTTTCTTGCGGTGAAAGTGAACTGTGTCTGCAGACGGTGCTTGAACACACTTAGGCCGATGTAGTACAGCGCGATCGCGCAGAGGGATAACGTCCCGACTACAGCCTCTGACCAGTCCGTCGTGAAATCCAGCACCGCAATCACCGCCATCATCACGATAAAAGGCAGGATGTAAGCAAGCAGCACCGCTTTCCATGCCAGTCTCTCGCGAACTTCCACCTCTACATGGTCGCCCGGCTGCAATTTCTCCAACATCACTGCGTCCATCTCTTTCTGCTGGCTCTCGGCCGACATACACATCGATTTCGCCTTGCATGCCGAGCATGCACTCGTCTGAATAATCTCCACGTGCGCCATCTCGCCGTGTACACTCAGCACCACTCCTGTATGTCGAATCAGCTCATCCATAAACATAAAAAGCGTGCAAAGGTACGAAGAAATTTTCATATACGCAAGTACGCGCGCGTTTTTTTACAAAAAAGTGTCAAAGGAAGGGCTTTTTTTCTAAAAAATACGTTTTTGTCTTTTCTCTTTCAACTTTTCTTTGTACCTTTGCATGCTAATTTTGATGTATTATGCCCAGACATTCATCTAAATCAAAAGATATTTCGCCGGAACAGCCGGAAGAAAGAGCCATTCGGGTGGAGAAACTAAGTGGCTTGCAGGCTGTTCGCTCCTTCTTTGCTGACCGCCGTGTGCGAATGGTGATCGGCGTGCTTCTGTTGATGTTCGCCATCTTCGCTTTGCTCGCGTATGTCAGTTTCCTTTTTACGGGCGCGTATGACCAGGATATCCTGTCGCTCGGTCATGATGATCGTGTAGCCAATCGCGAATCAATCCGAAATATGCTTGGTTTGCCTGGAGCCGACTTGGCGCATTTCCTGATCAACGGCAGTTTCGGTTTCGTGAGTCTGTTACTGGTGTTGATGGTTGGAGCTTACGGATTGCGCATCATGCACGTTTTCCGCGACATCCCGGCTATAAAAATCTTCTGCTGCACCGTCTTTCTTGTTTTATGGGGTGCCATCGCCTTGGGCTTTGCCCAACAGATGGTGCATTTCGGTGTCTTCCTCTGGGGAGGACAATTCGGCGCCTGGGCGGCACGATGGCTGACGAGTTATGTTCAGATCATCGGCACCTTGCTGATTCTTTTTTTCACCATGGTCATCTTCCTTATCGTCAGCGATCCGCGCTTCATCGATCGCTGCAAAGCTTTTGGTGCATGGTGCAAAAATCTCTTCAAGAAGAAGCCTGCTCCCAGCCCCATCCCCAAAGGCAGGGAGGAAAATTCTGAAGGAATCACCCTTGACATCCCCGTCTCAGAGCCCTCCGATAATTCCGAGTCTTCAGACAATTCCGATGAAGTGACCTTCACAATCGATCCGATTCAGGAAGAAGAACCCGAATCGGTCGAAGAACCTCTTCCGGAACTTGATGATGAGAACGAACCGCTGGGCGATGCACCGCTGCCAGTGGAGGAACCTGCGGCTCCGTCCGATGCGCCCGAACCGTCCGATAACTTGGAGATCAATGAGGTGATAGAAGACAAGCTATACGACAAGGATCCGGACAAAATATTGGAGAAACTCGGCCCGTACGATCCGCGCAAAGACTTGGAGTTCTTCAAGTTCCCTTCACTCAACCTCCTCAAGGTCTATGACAACGAGGCAGCGCCGGTGATTAACGAAGAAGAGCAACGTGCCAACGGCGCGCGAATCGTCACCACCCTGCGTAACTACGGCATCGAGATCGACTCCATCAAAGCGACCGTCGGTCCTACCGTCACCCTCTATGAGATAGTGCCGAAAGCCGGTATTCGCGTAGCGAAGATCCAGGCGCTCGAGAATGATATCATGATGAGTCTTTCGGCGACAGGAATCCGTATCATCGCCCCGATGCCGGGTAAAGGAACAATCGGTATCGAGGTGCCGAACGAAAAGCCGCAAGTGGTCTCAATGCACTCCGTCATCGCCTCGAAGCGCTTCCAGGAGGAGTCGAAGATGAAACTGCCGGTGGCTTACGGCCGGACGATTACCAACGAAGTCTTTATGTTCGACCTTGCCAAGACTCCGCATCTGTTGGTGGCAGGTGCTACCGGAACGGGTAAGTCCGTCGCTATCAATGCTATCATCACTTCGCTGCTGTATAAGAAACATCCGGCGGAGCTCAAACTCGTCATGGTGGACCCGAAGATGGTAGAGTTCGCACCCTATAAACCGCTTTTGAAACATTACCTTGCGGCGATGCCGGACACCGACCCGGAACAGATCGTCATCACCGAGTGTGACCGTGTCATCAACACCCTCAACTCCCTCGTCATCGAGATGGAGAACCGGTACAAACTGCTCATGGATGCCGGTGTGCGCAACCTCGAGGATTATAACGACAAGTTCGTGCGTCGCCGCCTCAATCCGAACAAACTCGTGGCGGACAGCCTGCATCACCAGTATCTGCCTTATATCGTCATTATCATTGACGAGTACGGCGATTTCATTATGCAGGCCGGCAAGCAGGTAGAGACGCCTATCGCGCGTATCACGCAGAAAGCGCGTGCCGTCGGAATGCACATGATCCTCGCGACCCAGCGTCCGTCTGTGAACATTGTCACGGGTGTCATCAAAGCAAATATCCCGACACGTATCGCCCTGCGTACGCAGTCAGTCATCGACTCGCGTACCGTGCTTGATGCCAAGGGAGCCGAGCAACTCATCGGCCGCGGCGACTCGCTCTATGCCGGCAACGCGTCTATCACCCGTGTGCAGTGCGCTTTCGTTGATACACCGGAGGTGGACGAGATCGTCAAACATATATCCAAACAGCAACGCTACTCCGAACCATATCAGCTGCCTGAATATGTAGGCGAGGGTGGTGACAGCGATGCAGTCGCTCCGGGAAGCGTGGATATGAAACGTCTCGACCCGATGTTTGCAGATGTGGCCCGTTACGTAGTAACGAAGCAGGAAGGTTCCACCTCGCGCTTGCAGCGTGCGTTCGAAATCGGATATAACCGTGCCGGCAAACTGTCCGACCAACTCGAGGCGGCAGGTATTGTCGGACCGAACAAAGGCCCCAAGGGACGCGACGTGCTGATTCAGGACCTCGACCAACTCGACAAACTATTGGAAGAATTGGGCGTTAAATAGCCAAATCAGACTAACGAGACACTATCGAGAGAGAATCGAGTCGGGGTTAAATGCTGGGTAAATGCTATGCAAGTGCTATGTAAGTGCTTATTAGAATGTGTACACTATTAACCATACTAACTATCCTGAGTTCGTTTTTATCGAACCTGGAGACGAAGACCTTGCAGTCGGATTTTACCGTCACGGTAGCCGAAGAGGTGAATGCGCCGATGAACTATCCCGGCAGCATCACCATGAGCGGAAACCGCTTCCGGCTGACGATGTTCGGTCTTGATGCTGCCTATGACGGCAAGACGATGTATATGTACTCCGGCGACACCGACGAGTTGACGCTCTCCAACCCTTCCGAACAGGAACTGACCGAGACGAATCCTCTCCTTTACGCCAAGGCACTGGTACCTGTTTGCAACGTCACCGAACGTACTACCTCCGACGGCGCGCAGACCATCGTCACACTCACGCCGAAGGACCAGTCGATAGGCATCAACCGCTTTGTGCTGAAGGTACGGAACAGCGACCTCATGCCGTTGTCGGTAGAGATCAAAGAGGGTAAAAAGACCTCTACGCTCAAAATGAAAGAACCCAAATTTATAAATACCAAAGGCGAATACGTGATCAAGGCGGAGTCCGGCACGTATATCAACGACATGCGCCTCTAATCAATGAGTAAACTATCAAAAATATGAATAAAGTCAAATGCTTAATTATAGGTTCCGGTCCTGCGGGCTATACAGCGGCTATCTATGCGAGCCGTGCGAACTTGCAACCGGTACTTATTGAAGGTCCGCAGCTCGGCGGACAACTGACTACCACCACCGAGGTGGAGAATTTCCCCGGTTATCCCGATGGCGTGGAACCCTTCACGATGATGGATGACATGCGCCGTCAGGCGGAGCGTTTCGGTACGCAGTTTGTGTCGGGAATCGTCACCAAGGTAGATTTCTCAGTCAGCCCCAAGAAAGTGTGGGTCGAAGACACCGAAGAGTACGAGGCGGACGCAGTCATCATTGCTACCGGCGCGAGTGCCAAATATCTGGGCATCGAGTCCGAGCGCACGTATAAAGGTCGCGGCGTGAGTGCCTGTGCTACCTGCGACGGTTTCTTCTATCGTAAGAAGACAGTCGCAGTCGTTGGCGGCGGAGACACGGCGTGCGAGGAAGCCAACTACCTCGCCGGACTATGCGAGAAAGTATATATGATCGTACGCAAACCTTATCTCCGCGCCTCGGAGATCATGCAGCAACGCGTACTCAACAACCCCAAGATCGAAGTGCTCTTCGAGCATAACACGATCCAACTGACGGGTGAAGGCAAGGTACAGGGCGCCGACCTTGTCTATCGCAAAGGGGAACCGGACGAGGAACTGCGTCACATCGATATCAACGGCTTCTTCCTCGCAATCGGTCATCACCCAAACACCGAACTCTTCAAGGACTACCTGCGCCGCGACGCAGAGGGCTATATCCTCGTGGAAGGTGACAGTCCCCGGACCAATATTCCCGGTGTCTTCGCTGCAGGAGACTGCGCCGATCCCCATTACAGACAGGCGGTAGTAGCGGCAGGTAGCGGTGCCAAAGCGGCCATCGAGGCGGATAAATATATCAAAAGTCTATAAAAAGTCTATAAACAACAAAATTAATATTAATTCTAACAAACAATCTAATCTATGTGGTTAAAAGATTCATCTATCGGCCGTAAATTCGTTATGGCTCTGAGTGGAGCAGCATTGGTGTTTTTCCTGCTGTTTCACGGTTGCATGAACCTTGCGCTGGTGTTCAGCGAAGAGGCGTACAACGCTATTTGCCGTTTCCTCGGCGCTAACTGGTACGCCGTGATCGGTTCGCTCGGTATTGCGTTCCTCGTACTGGTACATTTCTGCTATGGTCTGTATCTGACCATCCAGAATCGGGCAGCGCGCGGGAACGACCGTTACGAGGTTCGTGGAAAGAAAGAAGGAGTGACCTGGGAGTCGGAGAACATGCTCGTTCTCGGATTTACCATCCTTGGTTTCCTCTGCCTGCACCTCTACAACTTCTGGTACAAGATGCAGTTTGCCGAGTTGACCGGCATCGAGACCGGCGCTTTCGATCCTCAGAACGGCGCTGCGTATGTCAAAGCGCTCTTTACCGAGCCTGTTTGGGGCCAGGTTTATTGCGTGCTCTACCTCCTTTGGCTCGTTGTGCTCTGGCTGCACCTCAATCATGGAGTAGGCTCTGCTATGACATCCATGGGACTCAACAACCTCAAATGGCAAAAACGCGTCGAGGTAATCAGTACTGTAGTGGCTACCCTCGTCGTGCTGCCGTTCACCGTAGTAGTGCTGTACTATTTGGGCATGGGCATTGGCATGCTTTGCTAAAATGGTAAATGGTAAATGATTAAATGGTAAATGACATTATGGCAAAGAAAGAAGAAATAATAGAGGCAGCAAAAGTGACTGCCAAAAAAGTAGCAATAAAAGCTGCTCAAGCTGCTGTAGAGGCTGCTGAGGTAGTAGTGGATAAAGCTGCTAAAGCAATGAAAGAGGCGGCTACACCGGTTATCACGCCGGAAATGGCGAAGATTCCTGCAGGTCCGTTAGAGTTGAAGTGGACCAACTATAAGAACCACCAGAAACTCGTTAACCCCGCCAACAAACGTCGTCTCGACATCATCGTTATCGGTACGGGTTTGGCAGGTGCCAGCGCTGCGGCTTCGCTCGCAGAGATGGGTTTCAATGTGCTCAACTTCTGTATCCAGGACTCGCCCCGTCGTGCGCACTCGATTGCTGCGCAGGGTGGTATCAATGCTGCGAAGAACTACCAGAACGACGGCGACTCGGTTTATCGCCTCTACTACGATACCATCAAAGGTGGTGACTACCGTGCCCGCGAGGCGAACGTCTATCGTCTGGCGGAAGTTTCCAATAATATCATCGACCAGTGTGTGGCACAGGGCGTTCCTTTCGCACGCGAATACGGCGGTCTTCTCGACAACCGTTCTTTCGGTGGCGCACAGGTAAGCCGTACGTTCTACGCCAAGGGTCAGACCGGTCAGCAGTTGCTCCTCGGCGCATATAGCGCTTTGAGCCGCCAGATTGGTAAAGGCAAAGTGAAGATGTACACCCGCTACGAGATGCTGGACATCGTCCTCATCCCGGATGAGAACGGCGAGAAACGTGCGCGTGGTATCATTGCCCGTAACCTCGTTACCGGCCGTATTGAGCGCTTCTTCGCGCACGCTGTGGTAGTTGGTTCCGGTGGTTACGGAAACACCTTCTTCCTCTCCACCAACGCCATGGCATCGAACGGTTCGGCTGCTATGCAGATGTACCGTCACGGCGCATATTTCGCTAACCCTTGCTACGCACAGATCCACCCGACCTGTATTCCGAAGCACGGCGACTTCCAGTCCAAGCTGACGCTGATGTCCGAGTCGCTCCGTAACGACGGACGTATCTGGGTGCCGAAGAAACTGGAGGACGCAAAGCGTCTGCAAGCCGGCGAGATCAAAGGACGTGATATCCCTGAGGAAGACCGCGATTACTACTTGGAGCGCCGCTATCCGGCATTCGGTAACCTCGTTCCGCGTGACGTCGCTTCCCGTGCTGCCAAAGAGCGTTGTGACAAAGGCTATGGTGTCAACAACACCGGTCTCGCTGTGTTCCTCGACTTCAGCGAGGCAATCCAACGTCTGGGTAAAGATGTCGTAGCACAGAAATACGGTAACCTCTTCCAGATGTACGAGAAGATCGTTGATGAGAACCCGTACGAGAACCCGATGATGATCTTCCCGGCAATCCACTATACGATGGGTGGTATCTGGGTGGACTACGAGCTCCAGACGAGTGTCAAGGGTCTGTTCTGTATCGGTGAGGCGAACTTCTCCGACCACGGTGCTAACCGTCTCGGTGCTTCGGCGTTGATGCAAGGTCTCGCAGATGGCTATTTCGTACTGCCTTATACCATCCAGAACTACCTCGCAGACCAGATCGGCGTGCCGCGTATGAGTACCGACCTGCCGGAGTTCGCTGCTGCAGAGAAAGCTGTACAGGACAAGATCGACCGCCTCATGGCTATCCAGGGTAACCGCTCCGTGGATTCCATCCATAAAGAGCTCGGTCTCATCATGTGGGACTTCGTCGGTATGGGTCGTACGGCTGAAGGCTTGAAAGAAGGTATCAAGAAAATTGATGCTATCAAGAAAGAGTTCTGGACCAACGTCTATATCCCGGGTGAGGCTAACAGCCTGAACAATGAGTTGGAGAAAGCTCTCCGTCTGGCAGACTTCATCGAGATCGGTCGCCTGATGGCTGTCGATGCCCTCCATCGTGAGGAGTCCTGCGGTGGTCACTTCCGCGAGGAATACCAGACACCCGAAGGCGAGGCACTTCGTCAGGATGACAAGTTCTCTTACGTAGGCTGCTGGAAATACATGGGTGAGGACCAAGAACCACAACTCATCAAGGAGCCGCTTGACTACGAATTCACGGAACGTAAGACCCGTAACTATAAGAACTAAATGACCAAATGGTAAATGATTAAATCGTAAATAGTTTTATGGATCAGTATATTGATATTAAGGTTCGTGTTTGGAGACAAGCAGGACCTAAAGCACAAGGTCATTTCGAGACCTATGAGCTCAAACATGTATTCCAAGGCGCATCGTTCCTAGAGATGATCGACATCCTCAACGAGCAACTCGTAGCGGAGCACAAAGACCCTGTTACCTATGATCACGACTGCCGTGAGGGTATCTGCGGTATGTGCTCGATGTACGTCAACGGTCACCCGCACGGACCCGACTCCGCCATCACCACTTGCCAGTTGCACATGCGTAAGTTCAAAGACGGCGAGACGATCACCGTAGAGCCGTGGCGCAGCCGTGCGTTCCCGGTAATCAAGGACCTTATGGTCGATCGTGGAGCGTACGACAAGATCATGCAAGCCGGCGGCTTCGTTTCCGTCAACACCGGCGGTGTACCCGATGCAAACGCTATTCCTATTCCGAAGCCCGTAGCTGACGAAGCAATGGACGCAGCTTCTTGTATCGGCTGCGGTGCGTGCGCTGCGGCTTGTAAGAACGGCTCCGCGATGCTCTTCGTCGCTGCCAAGGTTTCGCAACTCGCTCTCCTGCCGCAAGGCAAGGTCGAGGCTGCGGCCCGTGCCAAAGCGATGGTGGCTAAGATGGACGAGCTCGGTTTCGGTAACTGTACCAACACCGGCGCGTGTGCTGCCGAGTGCCCGAAATCCGTTAGCCTCGCGAACATCGCGCGTCTCAACCGCGAGTTCCTGGCGGCTAAGTTCAAGGACTAACAGTGTTTTGCCTCGTAAGGCAATTTTACAGCTCGAGGGCGGCTGATACCCGCCCTCGATGCACTACATAACCTTAAAACATACCATTTATGAAAAAAATCTCTACTATGTTGGTGGCCCTGCTTTTTGCAGTAGGCGGTTTTGCACAAACCATCACGGTTGCTGAAGCAATCGCAATCGCTCAAGCTTTGACTGAAAATAATGTGCCTACGCCAGAAACATATACCATTGAGGGCTATGTCAACACCATAAAAGAAAATAGTTTTAATACCTCGTACAACAACATGACTTTCTGGATTGCAGATACACGCGGTTCGGCGAGCAGTACGGAGATGGGTGCCCTGCAATGTTATCGTTGCCGGCCGGATAGAGAACTGGCGGTCGGGGATAAAGTGAGAGTGGAAGCTAATCTAAAGAAATACAATAGTACCGCGGAGACGTCTCCGCTAAATGCTCCCGTGACGTGGTTGGAATCGCAAGAAATAGTAGCGGGCTCTATTCGTGTATGCGCACAAAACTTAGAGAACTACTACTATAATTACACGCAATCAACACGTCCGAGTTACAGCGATGCTGCAGGCTTCCAGGCAAAGACGCGGAAGATTGTGAATGCCATGCTGGATATCGACGCGGATATCTATGCGTTCTGTGAGGTAGAAGCCAAGCCGATTGTGTTGCAGCAGTTAGCCGATTCAATGAATGCGCATGCAGGGGTGAGTGGACGTTATGAGGCTGTGGACGATGGTATTGATTACGAATGGTATGAAGGTATTGCGGATAATCAAATCAAGTCGGGTTTCATCTATCGTAAAGATAAAGTGGCAACAGTGGGCTCCAATTCCGGTGCGGTATATGGTAGCGGATATTATGCTCGTACAATGCGTATCCAGGCATTCAAACAATTATCGAATAACGAGAAGTTCGTAGTGAGCATGAACCATTTCAAAGCGAAAGATTCCTCAGCAGACCAAGGCGCGTCTATGCGTGAGACGAATGCTACTAATCTCGTCTCTGCGCTTGGCAGTGTGACGACAGACCGAGATATTTTGGTGCTGGGAGACCTGAACTGTCAAGTAGGCGAAACACCTATTACGACGATTCAAAATGCCGGTTTTGAAGAGCAGTTGCTCAAATACGATGCATATGCATGGTCGCATTGTTATAGCGGAGGTGAGTTGATTGACCATGTGTTCGCTAATACTACTATGGCGGCACAGATTGTGAATGCATACGTGAAGCATGTGAGTGCGTATAAGTGCAATTCCGCAGTAACATGGGATATGTCATGGTCGGATCACGATCCGTATGTCGTAGAACTCAACTTAGGTCGTCCTGCAACGCCGGAAGGTGTATGTGTAGATATAGATGAGACTCACCTGACCGATGGAATGGGAGATATGACAACCGAAGGAGAATCTGTGTGGTCTTGGAACTCATACGGCTATGCTAAGGGTAGCAAACAAGGTGGTTATACCGGTTATTTGATGACTCCGGCCATGAGTATGAAGGGGATGAAATCTGCCGAGATTAGTTTCCAACACGCACATAAGTTTGCAGGAACTCCGGCGGAAGAGTTGACATTATGGGTAACTCCCGATTATCAAGGTGACGTGGCGTCGTCCGAATGGCACCAACTCACCATCAATCCATATACGGATAACAACTCTTGGACTTGGGCAGATGTGTCGATTGATGTTCCGGTTGCTTACCTGGGAGCTAATACGGTGTTTGCGTTTAAGTATATGAGTACAGACACGAAATATGCTACATGGGAAATCAAGAATCTGCATATCACAGCCGAATGTGCCGGTTCAACTACCGACATTGACCAGACTCCCTTCCCTTCAGTGGAGGCACAAAAAATACTCCGCCACGGACAATTGATTATTATCCGCAGCGGAGTAGAATATACCGTTACCGGTCAGCGCGTACGTTAATGGATGGGCGCGCCTAAAACAGTATAGGTCTTTCCTTCTCGAAGGATAAGCACCTGACCATTGCGTAGCACCTTGTGTGCTACGCTTTCGTTTTGCACGTTCTCCATATCCGTCGGAGTGGATGGATAGGTCAGTTTGATACCATAGATATTGATACCGCTCTTCTTGGAATAGAGGTATAGATTGGTAGCCTCGCCGGTATAAGCATATGTTATCTTGGTAATAGCGGTTCCATCCCCCGCGGAGAACTCTTGTACATTCGCACCGAAGGAGCCCGTAGCAATATTCAGGAAGCGTTCTTCATTGGATTTACCGCTCATCAAATAGATTTCCACGGTGCAATTACCCGTAACGGCAAACCATAGATGACGTGCGTCTGCTGCTCCTGCGCCTCCTAATTTGAGGCGATGAGTGAAGTTATAACCATCCATACTTTTCGCATTCTCATCTACCGTTACTTCCGAGCCACTCTTGGCTACTATATACAGCTCCCGCACTTCAGTAGTGGTGGCAATAGTTCCTAAGCCGTTGAAGTCATCGTCGGAGATATTCCACCATGTAGAACTGCCGCTGGGTGTCGGCGGAGTGGGAGGTTCGGGGTTCTCTGTATAATGCGCGTAGAAAATGGTGTCGGAGACGATGATTGTCTCTGCGGATATCTGTTCACCTCCTTCTGCGGCGCTGAACCATCCGTCAAACGTATATCCTTCGCGGGAAGCTTCGGGCAGTTTGCCTACAGCGGTGTTCTCCTGCACGGAAGAGCTTGCAGTAGCGCACACACCTCCGTTCGCATCCCATGTGACGGTGTAGATAAGGGGTGTATGGGGAACTTCGCCGCCGTCGTCAATCGTCTTGACCACAACGACGCCCAGGCGCACATTGCCGCTTCCTTCGCGCTCGATGCTATAGCTGCCTGCCGGGAGTTCTTCACTCTCGATACGCTTGTATGAATCAGACCCTCCCGGTACAGTTAACTCAATCTTGGTCTCATTACTGATGAGATTGATCTGTCTGTCGCTACCGCCGGACGAGATGGCCAGCGCGTAGAAGATACCTTTCTTACCGCTCGGAATGGTGAATTCACCAAATTTGGCGTTATCGCCGGTGCGGCGGGTGATGGTATAACTCTTTCCGTCAATCGTGATGCTGCCGGCCATCTGGCTTCCGGAAGCAATCATATTCGAGAAGAAAGAAGCATCGTTTGTTACGCCGTTAGTTGTAGCATCCGCCGGGTAGAAGAACCAGAAATGGAGGTCTCCTTCCGTAGCGGGTGTGTCACCGCTCTGCTCTTTCCATGCCGCGTAAAGTGTAGCGTCCGAGGGAGTAATCCAGTTGTTCGTACTGCTGCCGTTGGCATCGTAGTATTGTTTGCCTGAGCCGTTCTGCTCTGAGAAATAACCCAGGAAATCATAGCCCTCGCGGCTCGGGATGGTGATGTTCGGCATTGCTTCGTCGAAGATGGCGGAGATTGAACCGGAGCCTCCCGTGCCGCCCGCAGCATCCAGTGTGATGGTATAACTGAGCGGACTCCAAACGGCGTAGAGCGTCAGGTCTTCCGTCAGCGTCACGCTCTGTCCTGCAGCGTATTTCGTACCCGAACCCTTGCCGTTCGTGTTCCATTCTTGGAAGGTATAACCCGTCGGAGCGGTGAAGGCGTTAGCAAGCACCGTCACACTCTGACCGCTTTCTGCGCTCTGACTATCCATCGTGCCCGTTCCGCCATTCTCGTCATAAGAGAGGGTGTAAGTCGGTGTCGGCGGAGTAGGATCGTCTCCGCCCGAGTAGATGAGGTTGATAGCGTAGAAATTGATTCCGCTATTGGCGCTACCCATGTAGATGGTTGTTGCGCTGCCGGTATAGCTGTAACTCTGCTTGGCGGCTGTCGTTGCTGCAGGCATCGTCTTCAGCAGAGTTCCTCCGTATGAACCGCTATATATATTGAGCGTGCGCTCGGAGGTCGTGTTCGCGCTGATCAGATATACCTCTATCGTACAAGCGCCTGTTACGGCAAAGCTCAGACTGCGCGCTGCGGACGATCCCGTACCGCCGGTCTTGAGCACGTGGGTGAAGGCATGACCATCAATGGTCTTGGCACCTGTGGCTACCGTAACGGCTTTGTCAGAAGAAGCGGCTATCGTCAAACCCTTGACGGTCGTCGTGGAGGTAATAGTGCCTAATCCGTTGAAATCGCTCGTCGAGAAATCCCATGTCAGGTCGCTGGTTACAGGGTCTGGGTCAGGGTCCGGATCCGGTTGCGGGTCGGGGTCGGGAGTAGGCGTATCGCCGCCGTCGCAGGACGAGCCGACTTCTCCTTTGGTGTTGACGGTCAGGGTGGCACCTGCTCCGCAACTGCTGTTGGTGACCATCGTCTTGGCGTCCGCAGCGCTTAGTTTGTCATAACTGTATGTCGGTGCATTCACCGTGCCGCTGTTGGACGGCAGGTTACCCGTGCTATTGACGAACTTGCAGGCGTTCGTGCCGCCGTAGGACTTGAAGATATTCTTGGCGCTGTTCGCTTTACCGGCAAACGTACATCCCTCGAAATAGCATTTCGCATTCTCCGGACCTACGTAGTAGTTCGCTACCGAACTGTTCCAGTAGCAGTTCAGAAAATGCAACTCGCAGTTGCGGCAACGTACCATGCGCTCCTTGCATCCTTCGTCCCACCAGCAGTAAGCCCAGGTGAAGTTATACGTGCCGTCCGAAGGCTTGTCGGAGGACGAAGAACCGAGCAGGTTGGTGAAACGGTGGTCATCCGCACCGCCCGAACCGCCTGCCTTTGGCGCTTTCAGGTAGCGGAAACGGCACCAACTGACCGTCACGTTGTCCGTGGAGTTCTTGTTGTCGAAGTTTCCGTCACAACCGTCCTGAAAATCGCAGTGGTCCACCCAGGCGTTGGTTACATTTTCAAAACACAACAAGTCGTTGCCATCGCAGTCGTAGGCACCGGGTCCGATGAAGGTGATGTTACGGATAATCAGATTGCTGAATCTTTTTACATACAATATACCGGAATTGGTAGCATCCTGCTTGGTGCTGGTCAGCTTGACGCCCGGTAATGCCATCAGCGTGACATTCGATCCGTCTTGAACGGACAACATGGAGGTAAAGGTCAGATCCTGCGTGATGATGATCACTTTGTTCTTACCTTTGTTCAGTGCAGATTTCAGTTCGCTCACGCTCTTTACCAGTGTGGGTGTAGCACTACCGCCACCCGTGGCATTCTTGCCGTTTCCCCAAGCAGAGGAGGCGCAGTAGTTGGCAGCTGTGACTGTTGTGACGCAGCATAATAACGCCGCGAACAAGAAGGATGTAATGTGTTTCATTGTGGTGATTACTAATCAAAAGTGCACAAAAGTACAAAAAAAAATGTTATGCAACAAATTTTTGAAGCATAACACACTATTTTCGTCAATTATTCCACTCATCCCCTTTCATCTTTCACCTTTCACCTTTCAATTTCTCCAGCGCCTTCTCCTCTTTGGCGGTCATCTGCACTTTCGTCTCCGGGGTCTTGTCGCCTTGACCGGTCAGATGAAGAACTCCGTGGATAATGATCCGGCGGAGTTCTTTTTCATACGGTTCGCCGACCATCTCCGCATTGGAACGCACGGTGTCCAATGAGATGAAGATATCGCCGTTGAGCGTCTGTGCGGTCGAGTAGTCAAACGTGATGACGTCGGTGTAATAATCATGCCCGAGGAATTCACGGTTCACCGCCAACTCCCGTTCGTCGGAGCAGAAGATATAATTGATGTTCCCTACGGAAAAGCCGTAATCTGCCGCTACCGCGCGAATCCACTTGCCTATTTTCCGCTCATCGAGCTCCGGCATCGCTATGTCTTCTGTCGTAAATCGTATCATAAAACGCTGCAAAGGTACATCTTTTCCGCGACATACGCAAGAGTTTGTATAAAATATACAAAAAAAAAGAGCCCCGAAGGGCCCTTGGGGCAGTGTAGCGCTGCGCTTGGTTTAGCGGCCTGCGGCCTTGGTGTAGCGCTTAGCTTGTTTAAACGTTGCGTAGCAACACTACACCTTAATTACGCGTGCTGCGCATCGTACTCCTGACCGCGCTCCCTTGGAGCTTTGCGGTGATTATGCACCATGTTGTGCATCATACTCATCACCGCAAACCTTCCAGAGGTAAGCTTTCATGGTCTTTTTGCCACCGGCGGTGTCGCGTTGCGCGAGGAACGCAGCCTGGTCGGCATTGATCTGCATGAGGTCTTTGGAACGCTGGCGGACAGCTTGGCCGACCTCGGTGAAGCGGGAACGGATCTTCAGCTCCTTTGCTGTCACTTCCGTCGAGCGCGTGTAGCGGTCAGCCTCAAACGAGTACACTCGCTGACAGTTGGGGTTCTCGCTTGCTGCCGTACGATGGATTGCTACCCTCCGCTGATGGTCTCGATACCGGCGGGGCCTACTTTCATAATTGCCATTTGCTGCCGACCATGTTTCACCTCCGGTCGGCGTAGAGGGGTTTAGGTTGAACATTAAAGTTTTTTCGACGCGTCGTAGGTTTCTACGGTGCGTGTCTGGATGACAGCGGAGGTGTCTCCGCGCTGCCAGTACTCGGACTTGGTCGTCACCGTCCGCGTCACATTGCATGATGCCATCACAAGGGACAAAGTCACAAAGGACAATGTACAAAGAATCAGTTTTTTCATAATCAAGGTTGGTTATCTTATCGCGCATTAATGACGCGATGCATAAAATTTTAAGCGCGCTGGATTTGAGTCCTTCCTTTTTGAACCATGGAGACTGAGAAGGAAGCGACAAACGCCCCGATGGTTCATTATCTCATCTCTCAAATCCGGTGCAAAATTACTGCTTTTTTACGACATAGACAAGAAACAGAAATTGGCAATCAAGTGTTTTCCTTGATTTCCGTTAATCGGTGTCTTTCGCGAGGTCATATCCGGCATAGTCAGAGAAGGAATGTATCTCCTGATCGGTCATATAGTCCCTTCCGTAGAAGAGGTAAACCGGCAAGTGATGTTTCACTCTCCATCCATATAGAAGGATCTTGAACCCGCGCTCGCCTACGGGGCTTTGGATGGCCTGTTCCAGACGGCGGATAACGGATGAAAAATAGTGTTTCTTAATCATTGGAAAATGAATTTGAGTCGCACTTGCCTCCGTTCCGCCTCCGTTCCGCCTTCGAGATGCCTCCGTTCGGATTCTGTTTGAGGGCAGCATAGACTTCTTTGAAGATTATCGACCTTCGGCGTGTATCGCCTGCGGCAATACGGCGTTTTGTCTCAGAAGCAGCGGTGGAGAAAAGAATCCGTGCGGCTATCTCTTTCTCTGACAGAGGTGTTGAGCGTTCTGCTTTGTGATAAAGATACGCCTTGGTAGTACCGTTTTTGTAGGTTTTATAGAGCATGTTACCGAGTCTTCCGGAGATTGATTTTACAGTTCCGTTGACGAGTGTTACTTTAGCCATTCGCGTTCAGCAATGAGAAAGAAGATTGAAAAAAAATAAAAATACCTTGCGGAGAACATAATAAAAATAATTTTTAGAAAAAAAACATAGATAAACCCTTTTGAATGCTTTAGGAAATCGAAAATGCGCAGCCCCCGAGCCTAATGGCTCTTGCGCCCAAGTCCCTGTATGCCGGTCAGTAAGCAAGCTTCCTGCCGTCATTCATGCCCTTGGTCTCCATCGATTGCCTAAATAGGCACCGATGAGCTGCTTACAAAAATATCCCTTCGGGATTGAAAAATAAGAAAAATCTATGCAGCGCGTAGGTCGGAGTACAAGCCTTCAAAAGAAATAAACCTAAAAAACAATTTTTGCTCCGTGTGGTACACTATTTCAAAGATCATTCTCGTGACCCTCTATGCTGATTGAGAGGGGAAAATAGGTTTTACATAAAATGGTGGATAATCAGGCCGTACGCCTCTGCATCGGCACGGGTGCAGGTCTTATAGGTCTGCGTGGTGGTGTCGAGTGCGACCGCCAGGGGTGTGCGTTGCGCGAGTGCGTAGCCTGTTTGTGCGGGGGTGAGCCATTGGGGCTGCGGGTCAGCGCGGATGAGGTAAAAATAGGGATTGGCGGTGTGCTGTTTCGCATCACCGGATGGCGATTGCTCCGTTCGGAGATGGTAGAGGATCCGCCGGCGGCGAAGATCATCCATGTCATTCCATAGTGTCTCGCAAGCGCGATAACGGTTGCGGTACTCGGGGAGCGGGGCATACAGCCGCCAAAAATCGTAAAACGAGTTTTCCATAAATAAATGTTTAAACTTTTAAAAATTATCTCCGCCACACGTATGTGTCTCTACAGTCCTTTGGACTGTGGCTACAGCCTATAGGGCTGTGGTGGAGTTTTTCTTTTTTTTAATTTTCTTTTGGTTCTTTTCTTTTATCGGCTTTCTTTTTCAAAGCAAGCCTCTAACGATCTGCTTACGCCGTATGCTTTTATCGGCTTTCTTTTTCACCTATTGGGGTCCCCTCCGAAAGACGCTGCAAAATTACTGCTTTTGAAATTAGGAACTCAGGAAAATTTCCACAATCGTCATCTAACCCTCATTTTTTGATATAAAACATATAATACAACCCCAAATAAGTGATTTTTGAAAAAAAATAAACTTTCTAAAGTCTTTTTTGTGAATAAATTTGCACTTTCAAAAGTTTTTTTGTACTTTTGCAGCCGAAAACGTATAACGAATTATACAGAACAATACTTAAAATGTATTCTCCGTTATACAAAATATGGTATTTATTGTATAGACTATTATGCAGCGATTATTTCAACTTCAGGAACAATTACTGGGTTTAACGCCGATGGAAATCGTACGTGACTGCGCATCTAAAATCAATTGGGACAGCCAGTTAGTAGCTATTCGTGGTCCGAAAGGTGTCGGCAAATCCACCATCATCCGGCAGTATATCAAGCAGCATTATGCCCCTAATGATCTATCGGCTCTTTATTGTTCATTGGATGCCAATTATTTCGTGGAGCACTCCATTTTAGATTTAGTGGAGCAGTTCTATCGAATTGGAGGTAAGCATCTATTCTTGGACGAGGTACATAAATACCCCAATTGGAGCCATGAGATCAAGGAGATTTACGATTTTTATCCCGACCTCCGTGTGGTGATTAGCGGCAGTTCGTTACTGAGTTTGATGCAGGGCGACGCGGATTTATCACGACGCTGCGTCAACTATGATATACAAGGACTGAGTTTCCGCGAATATCTCCGCTTCTATGAAGGGATTGAATTACCGGTTTGCACAATGGATGAATTGGTAACCGATGCCCATCCGTTTGTAGCACAGGTATATAAACAGTGTAAACCGATGGCATACTTTGACAAATACTTGCAATATGGCTATTTCCCCTACTACAAAAACAATCCTGTGGAATATTACGCCGCCATCGCCAATGTGGTGCGATATATCATTGAGGACGAACTGCCCCGGATATGCAAGGTGGAATTGGGCAACACCCGTAAGATTCGCGCACTGATGAATATTCTGGCGTCAAGCGAACCTTATGAAGTGGATATTACACGAATGTCCGTGCAGAGTGGTTTGCAGAGACCTACTATCCTGGCATATCTCAAATACCTGAGCGATGCAAAACTCATCCATTTATTGTACAGCGACCTGGTTAATGTAAAGAAATTACAGAAACCGGACAAGATCTATATCGAGGACACCAATATGTTATGCGCGCTGGCTTCTCGTCCGGTGAAAGAAGGGACGATGCGGGAGACCTTTGCCATCTCCCATCTGAGTGTCGGACACGAACTGGAATACGGTAAACAACACGGTGATTTTGTTGTGGACGGTCGCTATACGTTTGAGGTGGGAGGAGCCGGCAAGAACTTCAAGCAGATAGCCGACATCCCGAATTCGTTCATTCTTGCGGATGATACGGATTATCCATTCGGAAACAAATTACCCCTCTGGCTCATAGGTTTTTTGTATTAACCCTCATTTTTAGTGTAGTTATAGACCGTTTTGGGGTCGATGCCGAAGAACTGGGCGGTGCGTTTCGTGTGCTTGGGAATGCCGTTGAGACGGTCATAAAGAATACGGACGGCGTCCTTTCGGGCGTCGTCTGTGAAGAAATGGCTATGCTCGATCCACTCGATAAGATCATCTTCGTTGGTGAAAGAAGCAAAAGCCTCCTCTAACTCGTTTTGAAACCACTCAATAAAGAGGGCATTGAATTCTTTTTTTTCATAATGATTGGGATTTTGATGGGTTATAAACAAAAAACAGACCCATGCGGATGCATGAGCCTGCTTTGAGAAATAGTCGGATAGATAAACTAGACGACCTAGACCGCTACGCTATCCTAGAAAACCCAGAAAGACCGGGCTGACGAGGATAGCAGCGTTATTATTACTTCACTCTCAAGCCGGCAGCGTTGTAGATAGCGCCGTCCGGACGGAGGATGTAGAGGGTGCCGTTATGCAGGATCTTCACGGCTGCCGGAGCGTCCGGACGGGTGAAGATTTCTTCTATCCCTTCTGCAATCTTTTTCGTTGCGGTGAACTGTGCCTCATAGGTAGCGTCATCCGTTGCGGGTTTGACAGCAGGACTCCAGCCGCTGAACATGTAGGTATAGTTCTCGTCTTCGGGGCGGACGGGAGTCTCTCCTACATAAACAGGAGTGATACCTGCGCCTACTTCGCTGGTCTGCAGCTCTTCGCCGTCCCAGTTGAGGAAGCGGATAGAGAAG
>CADCBP010000016.1 GCA_902799705.1 uncultured Bacteroidales bacterium | reverse complement strand
GGGCTAATAAACGAAAAGAAAGTAGCCGGACAGGGACCGTACAGAGACGTCCGTAATGGTCGCGAGATGGTCGCGGGTTTAACAGCAAAAAGAAAGCAACGAATAAGCAAAACATTATGAAAGTAGAACTAATTATTAACAATTAAAATCTATTGGTTATGAAAAAATTTACTCTTTTCCTCGCAGCCCTCTGCTGCTGCACAATGATGAACGCCGCTACTTACAGCCTGCAAGTGGCAGGCATACAAGTAACGGACGCTAACTGCTCCGACATTCTGAATGATGGCAAAGTGAGTTACGACGATGCGACAAAAACGCTGACGCTCAACAATGCATCCATTACCGTTACATCAGGTACTGCGATTTTTATAATGGCGGAGATGAAGATTCAGTTGTTGGGTAACAACACCATTACACTCAACCACTCTAACGTCGGCTACTCAGGTATTTATTCCTTGGCCAAAACAACCATTTATCATGAGTCCAAAAACTGGAGCGCGGCTTCGCTGACTATCACTACCAATAACGGCAATAACACGCCGATAGCCGTCTACGGCGATTTGGATATCTTGGGACCGATAGACCTGAAAGTGTATGGCTATAGCAGTATGGGGCAAATCTACGCGACGAATCTGAATATTAACGGCGCAAGCATCTATTTCGATCGGGGTGATAAAGAGAGCGTTTCCGGAAAAATCACGATAGAGGACTCAAAGTTCAGAAACGGGGTATATGTGGATGCCGGAGGCAAGTTCTTCCGCAACTCCAATGGCACAAAGATGGATGTGCTGACGCATGTATGGCTGGATACGATGTTGCGTAAACTATGGCTCATGGTCAAGAAAGCGGATATCGGGAATATCGCCTTTTTGTACGGTGCTCCCTTTAAGACGGATATCAAGATGATGGTCTCCTATGGAGAAACGATAGAACTGGATGCGCTTGCGGCGCCGGATTATCAGTTCCGAGGATGGTATAATAGTGCCAATGAATTGGTAAATGACAAACCTGTTTACAATTTCTTGAAAAAGGACGAGGTGACTATTCTTTACGCAGATTTCCAATACGTAGGCATAGATAGCAAAGAACTGGATGGCAAGTTCTCCATCGCAGCAAATAGATATGTAGTCTTTGCGCCGGGCAACCTCAAATATCAGGGCTATACGGGGCTCTGGCTCTTTGAAAACGAGCAGTATGACTACTTGGGCGAGGACAATAATCTCGTTGGCAAGGATTCGGTTGAATGGACGGATTTGGTGCTTTTCGGCGCCGAAGGATGGAACCAGGTGCTCAATGGAGGTCCGCATACATCCGAGTGGTTCTTGCTCAACGAGGAAGAATGGAATTATCTCCTCTTCCAGC
Organism: uncultured Bacteroidales bacterium; assembly: GCA_902799705.1. Taxonomy (GTDB): domain Bacteria; phylum Bacteroidota; class Bacteroidia; order Bacteroidales; family Paludibacteraceae; genus Colicola. The sequence goes on along the minus strand of CADCBP010000016.1, from coordinate 65,964 downwards.
GTCCGAAAGCCGGAGATCTCAAAGCACGTGCCACCATCTATGACCTGCCGAACGGCGTGGTTAAAGGATATATCCTCTTACCCGATAACTATACCGCTTCTTGGGATGTACTCAATACGGATCCTTCCGCTACGTATGCCTCCAATGAAGTGAGTCTGGGCACCTGGAAAAATGTCTATGAAGCGAAAGGTGCTGTCTTCCTTCCCGCTGCAGGAACCCGCAACGACGGAACGATTGAATACCTGAAACAACGTGGATGTTATTGGACACCGGATGTGAATACAGGCATGGGCGGTTTCCTCTATTTGACGGATAACTATGCTCCTACTATCGCTTTTGCGCCTTCTAAAACCAAAGGTTGCTCTATCCGCCCGGTACGCGAAGTAGCCGTTCCGCAGGGCATCGATGAAATAAATCATAATTCTGAAATCATAAATCATAAATTTATAAAGGACGGTCAGTTGCTCATCGAACGCAACGACAAGATTTACAATGCGCAAGGCGCAAATGTAAAATAAATTTGCACATATAGCAAAAAATGTGTATCTTTGCACCGGAATTGAAAAAGTTATTGTTCATAGTATGCGTTTCCTTCTCCGTCATGGCGACTCCCGCCATGACGCGAGAGGAGGCGTTTGCCGTAGTAGATAGTGCATACGCCCTCGCCATGGCGGGGGAGATAGAGCAGGCGGTAGCCCTCAATAACGACGGCCTGTCTGCCGTGCCCGAGGACTCAATGGATATACGATGTGAGTTCTACTCCTGTCTCCTCTACTGTTATCATCGCCTGGGCGATTATCAGCAGGCACTCTATTATGGGGAGCAATGTTTGGCGTTTGACGAGCAGCAAGGCGATCCGGCGAATATATCCGCCTCTTTGGGCAACCTCGCCGGCATTTACTCGTCCGCCGGACAGCAGGACATAGCCATCGCTTATCTCGAGCGCGCCATCTCTATTGAGGAATCGCTCTTGCTTTCCGACACCACGCATTCCCCGAAATCCCTCGCCATCCGCAAGGCGATGTTGGGAGAAGTGCTGTTGGCGAAAAGCCGCCAGCAATCAGATGTCAGCAATCAGCATTCAGACGGCAGCCTTCAGAGGGCGTTGCAGTTGACCGAAGAAGCGCTCGCTATCGACCGTTCTCTCGGACGCAGACTGCAGGAAGGAATGCGGCTTGCACAACTCGGACATATTTACGAGGCCTTGGGTGACGCGCGTAAGGCGAAAGACTATACCTCTCAAGCCCTCGCCATCGCCCGCGAGACGGGAAACAAGATGACCGAAGTGCTGTGCCTCTTGCAGTTGGAGCGGTACGAAGAAGCCGCACAACAAGCGCGCCAACTCGGATTCAAGAAACAGGAGTTCGAAGCCTGCGACCAACTCTACGCCCGCGCCAAGAACGCAGGCAGGTTCGAGGAATCCCTGGCTTGGCTCGAACGGGCACGTGTGCTCCACGAACAACTGATGAGCGAAGAGAGCCAGCGGCAACTGACCATCGCGCAAGTCCAATACGACACCTATCGCAAGGAACAGCAGCTGGCGGACCAGCAGCAGGAGATTCAGCAGAAACAAGCGCGTCTGAAAGCGCTGCTTTTCTTCTCCATCCTTGCCCTGCTCGTCATCGCCTTACTCATCGGCCTGGTCGTTCTGCTCCGTCACCGCAACACGCTCATCGCCCAACAGGCTGCCGATAAGAAACGTCAGTACGGCATCCTCAGTCATGACCTGCGTAATCCCGTCATGGCGCAGCAACAACTGCTGCAGATGCTCTACACGAACTACGAGCACTACAATCCTGAGGAAGTGCATACCCTTGTCGGACAACTCCTTGCCGGCAGCGATAACCAACTGGCGCTCTTGCGTAACCTGCAGGAGATAGTACAACTCGATCGTCAGGCACGATGCTTCAGAACCGTTCAACTCGACCTCGCAGCCGTACTGCGTGACACCATCCCGGACGTACAGAGTGCGGCCCTGCTCAAAAACATAACCATCGATATGCATGCCGAGCGACTGCTCGTGGAAACCGACCGCGAGATGATCCGTACCGTATTGCGCAACCTGCTCAGCAACGCTATCAAGTTCTCGCCACGAGGCAGTACCATTGAGGTGGGAACGATAGCACCGGCTGCCTTCTATGTGAGCGACCACGGCGTAGGAATGACACGCATGCAGATCCGGCGTATCCTCACCGATCAAAAGCAGCTCGAGTCGTCCGTCGGGACCGACGGCGAGAGCGGTACAGGCTACGGACTCGTCCTCTGTCGCGAACTGCTTAACCTCTGCAACTGTAAGATGGATATCCAATCCGTCGAAGGCGAGGGCACTACGTTTACCATTGATTTACAACACGCTTATTACCCAATCAACAAATATGAAAATCGCTATACTCGATGACCATGAACTGATACGCGTCGGCATCGCCGGTACGCTGCAGTCCACTCCTCATACCATCACTATCAGCGTACCAACCGCGGCGCAACTCTTCGAGGCGCTGGAAGCCGGCACGCCGTGCGACCTTGTGCTACTCGACATCCTCATGCCCGACACCAACGGCGTAGATGTTGCAGAACGGCTGCGTAGTGAGTATCCGGATATCAAGATCATCGTCCTCTCTATCGACAATCGGGAGTTTACCCTTATGCAACTCCTCAAGATAGGCATGGACGGCTTCGTCAGCAAGAGTTCTCCGCTATCCGAAATACCCCTTGCCATCGACTCCGTCGCTAACGGCGTGCCCTTCTACGGACGGGATATCGCCATCCTTATACGCGACATTACCGATGCTAAACTCAATAACAAGAATATAGCTGCGCTCTCCAAACGCGAGATAGAAATCATCAAGGCTTGCTGCGACGGACTCATGGGCAAGGAGATAGCGGAGAAATTTCATATATCCCTCCGCGCGGTCAACAGCCACAAGACCAATATATTCAATAAACTCGGTCTGAACTCCTCCGTGGAGATGGTCCGTTTTGCAATCGAGCATGGTATCATTTAAAAAACGCTGTCTCTTAGCTTTCATCTCTCTACTCTTGACTCCCCTTGCTGCGGCGGTCTATACGCCGTCTGAGGTGCCGAGCCCGAAGAAGCAGGGGCAGGAATATTATGTCGCGGACCCCGATTCGCTTCTTGCGGACTCCACCGTCCAATGGCTCAATAGTTGTGCGGCGATGCTCGACGAGAAAACGCATGTCGAGATGGCCGTCGTAGCCCTCTCCGCTATCGAAGAGACCTCCGATGCCTTCGACTTTGCCTACGAGCTTTTTCAACGATGGGGCATAGGACGCGAGGGACAGAACACCGGCGTGCTCTTCCTCTTCGTGCTCGAAAGCCATGATGTGCGTATTATGACGGGTACGGGCATAGAAGGTGTCCTCACGGACGCCGTCTGCTCGCGCATCATACAGGATGAGATGGTTCCCGCCTTCCGTGCCGGGGACTATGACGAAGGGCTGTGCCTCGGAGCACTCGCTGTCTATGAGATATGTACCGACGGCGAAGCGCCCGAAGAACTGCTCGCCGTCCGGTCGTTCACCAACCGCGGGCAGTATGCCTACGAAGATGATGAGATAGAGTGGAGTACAGGCGAGATTATCGTTCTTTGGATCATGGGACTCGGCGTAGTGCTGATCATCATCGCCTGCTGGTTCGCGGCGGTTAAGAAATGTCCGAAATGCGGCAAACGCAAAGCACGAGCTATCCAATTCAAGACCATCACCAAAGCCACCTATTCGCATAGCGGGGAGAAAGAAATAACCTATCGCTGCAAGCACTGCGGACATGTCTTCACACGCCGTGAGATCATCCCGAAATTAGAACATTCTTCTTCCTCTTCTTCCTCTTCAGGAGGCGGATATTCTTCAAGCAGCAGTTCCTCTTCCGGTTCCTGGGGCGGCGGTTCTACCTCCGGCGGCGGTGCCGGAGGCAAATGGTAAGTCAGTAGGAGTCCTTCGGGGCTCCTTTTTTAAGGTGAAAGGGGGAAAGAATGAAAGAATGAAAGAATGAAAGAGTGAAAGGGCTAAGGGGGGGAAAGGATACGTTTGAGTAGGGGTTGCCTCCGAGTTGCCTCCGAGATGCCTCTGAGATGCCTCCGATATCTATTTTGCAACTTGTTGAAAAAAAGGACGTTATGAAACACGCCGCTGACGCTGTGTAGAGCGCCTTTGACACGTGTAGCGCAAGCAGAGCTTGCTGTTTATGCGGCAGAGCCGCGTGTAAGAGAAGCCCTCCAGCCCCCCCTAAATTTTTTGATTTAATAAATAAGCCCTTTCGCCTATAACCTTTAGCCTTTCGGGGTCGCCCTTTCTTATGTGTAATCAAAAATGCGCATTTACGTCCGCTACAAGCGCTCACAAGCAAGCTTGCAGCGCTCGTAAAAGCCTACACTCCCAACTCGCTGCTTAATAGCAGCACGTTGAATGCTTACAAAAATGCGGGCGTTTCCCTTACAAAAATAACAAAAATAAGGCCCCCATGCCCCCTGAAGGGGGAGAGAAAGGTGTAACTTCGGTCCTCCCGCACGCGGGACCCACCGAAAGTACGTTCGCGTTCTGCGGGATATATGCAAATAAAAATGGTTTTTTTTTGAGAAAAGGGTTAAAACCCTCACTTTATGCCCGCAGACCTCTTCCGTATGCAAGCATCCAAAGAAGTCCGTGGGCATAAAATAATAGAATAAATTCTATTTTTTCTCTAAAAAAACCATTTTTATTTGCGTATGTGCAATTTTTGTTGTACTTTTGCAGCCGCATTTTATGGGCTAATAAAAAATACACAAATACTATGGAATTTAAGTATGCACCGATGTTTCAACTCGGGAAAGATGAAACGGAGTATTATCTGCTGACCAAAGACCATGTGTCGGTCGGCAATTTTGAAGGACATGAGATCTTGAAAGTCGAACCGGAGGCACTGACCCTCATGGCACAACAAGCGTTCCATGACGTGAGCTTCATGCTGCGCCGCTCGCATAACGAGCAGGTAGCAAAGATCCTGCGTGACCCGGAGGCGTCTGCCAATGACAAATACGTAGCGCTCACTTTCCTGCGCAATGCCGAAGTGGCATGCAAAGGACAACTGCCGCTCTGCCAGGATACCGGCACCGCTATCATCCACGGCGAGAAAGGACAGCAGGTGTGGACAAAAGGACAATGGACAATGGACAATGGACAAAAATGCGAAGTGTCCGACGAAGAGGCTCTCTCGCGCGGGGTGTTCAATACCTACACCGAGTGCAACCTGCGGTACAGCCAGAACGCGCCGCTCAACATGTACGACGAGGTGAACACCAGATGCAACCTGCCGGCGCAGATCGACATCGAGGCTACGCACGGCATGGAGTACCGTTTCCTGTGCGTGACGAAGGGTGGCGGTAGCGCGAACAAAACCTATCTCTATCAGGAGACCAAGGCGCGCATCCAGAACCCGGGTACGCTCATCCCCTTCCTCGTGGAGAAGATGAAATCGCTCGGTACGGCGGCTTGTCCTCCGTATCACATCGCCATCGTCATCGGTGGTACGAGTGCGGAGAAGAACCTGCTGACCGTCAAGCTCGCTTCCACCCATTATTACGACTCGCTGCCGACGACCGGCGACGAGACCGGACGTGCTTTCCGTGATATAGAGTTGGAGAAACAACTGCTGCAAGAGGCCTACAAGATCGGTCTCGGTGCACAGTTCGGCGGTAAGTACATGGCGCATGACGTGCGCGTCATTCGTCTGCCCCGTCACGGCGCTTCCTGCCCGATAGGTCTCGGCGTGAGCTGCTCTGCTGACCGAAACATCAAATGTAAGATCAATAAAGACGGTATATGGATTGAGAAACTGGATAACAACCCTGCTTCCCTCATTCCCGAAGAACTGCGTCAGGCAGGCGAGGGCGATGCGGTACGTATCGACCTCAACCAGCCGATGAAGGACGTTTGCGCCATCCTGACGAAGTACCCGATCGGTACGCGTCTGAGCCTCAACGGCACCATCATCGTAGGCCGTGACATAGCGCATGCGAAGATCAAAGCGCGTCTCGATGCCGGCGAACCGATGCCGGAGTACCTCAAGAACCATCCGATCTACTACGCCGGTCCGGCAAAGACTCCTGCAGGCATGGCATGCGGTTCGATGGGACCGACCACGGCCGGACGTATGGATCCGTACGTAGATGAGTTCCAGGACCACGGCGGCTCGCTCATCATGCTCGCCAAAGGTAACCGCTCGATTGACGTCACCAACGCGTGTCAGAAACACGGCGGCTTCTATCTCGGCTCTATCGGCGGTCCCGCAGCTATCCTCGCGCAGAACAATATCAAGTCCATCGAGTGCGTCGAGTACCCCGAACTGGGCATGGAGGCTATATGGAAAATCGAAGTGGAGAACTTCCCCGCGTTCATCCTCGTCGATGACAAGGGCAATGACTTCTTCAAGCAGCTCAAGCCCTGCACCGGTTGCACGATACTTTCGTAATTCCGTAATTACGTAATCCCGTAATTCGAACTAATGGCAAACAAAAGACATAAATATCGCTTGGCGATGCTGGATGACATCACGCTGCGTGAGGTCTTCCATGTACGTGTCAGTTGGCTGGGTGCAGTGAGCGTGATCACGCTTACGTTGTTAGCCCTGATCGTCCTTCTGTCCGTTCTCATCGTCTATACTCCTCTCCGTAATATACTGCCCGGCTACAACGCCAGTCTTCGTCAGCAACTGATACAGGAGTCCGCCCGCGTGGACAGTCTGCAGAGCAGTCTCATCCTGCAACGCCAGTATCTGGACGTCATCAAGCAACTCACGGCCGGAGACATCCAGTCGGACAGTGTCCAGAGCCTCGACTCCCTGCAACGCGTGGAGCAGGCGAGGATCATCGAAGAGGGACGCAGCGAAGTGACCGAAGCGTTCATGACGCAGTATGAGCAGAAAGAACGTGACCGTCTGTTGCTTTTTGACGCTCCCGTCAGTCAGTCTATTCAACAACTCTACCGCCCCGTGCGCGGGTCAGTCACCGAGTCGGCGCGACCTGACCTGCATGTCTATGCCACCTCTATCGCTACAGCGAAGAACGAGAGTGTACTCGCTGTCATGCGAGGACGTGTTGTACAGGCACAACGCGCTGAGGACAACACCTTCACCATCATCCTGCAACAGGCACAATACCTCACTATCTACCGCGGCGTGACCAAGGCGCTCAAGCCTCAAGGCACTGCAGTGGAAGCAGGAGAAGCGATAGGCCTGATGGACGGTGACCATAGCCTGAAGATAGAGCTGTGGGACGGAGGTAAGTTCGTGAATATAGAAGAGGTGATAGCGTGGTAAGTAAAGAGTGAAAGAATGAAAGAATGAAGGAGTTAGCGATTTTAGGTAGCACTGGTAGTATCGGTACGCAGACATTAGACGTCGTGCGTGCTTATCCGGACAGGTATAGCGTGTACGCTCTTTGCGCGCACCGGAGTATCGAGCTGTTGGTACGGCAGGCGCAGGAGTTTCATCCCGAAGTGGTGTGCATTGCCGACGAGAGTCTGTACGGAGAACTCAACCGCCAGTTGGCTGCCATCGGTTTTGAAGGCAAGATATGGGCGGGCCCGGATTCTATCGCCGAGGTGGTGACGATGCCGAGTATCGACATCGTGGTAGCCGCGATGGTAGGTTACGCCGGACTGCGTCCGACCATTGAAGCTATCAAAGCCGGTAAGACCATCGCCCTCGCCAACAAAGAGACCCTCGTCGTGGCAGGAGAGATTATATGTGAACTCGCTTCCCGGCACCATGCATCCATCCTGCCGGTCGATAGCGAACACTCCGCGATCTTCCAGAGCCTCGTAGGTGAAGACCGCAGTGAGATAGAGAAAATCCTGCTCACCGCCAGCGGCGGACCCTTCCGCACGTACAGCCTGGAACAGATGGCGACCGTCACAGCCGCCGATGCTCTCAAGCACCCCAACTGGGACATGGGCGCGAAGATCACCATCGACTCGGCGAGCATGATGAACAAGGGCTTTGAAGTCATCGAGGCCAAGTGGCTCTTCGGCGTGCCGGTGGAGAAGATCCAAGTGCTCGTCCACCCGCAGTCCATCGTTCATTCCGCTGTGCAGTTCACCGACGGCGCCATCAAGGCGCAACTCGGCGCGCCGGACATGCGTCTGCCGATACAATACGCCCTCTCGTTCCCCGAACGCCTCGCCAGTGACTTCCCCCGTGCCGACCTGTTCGCACTCAAAGATCTCACCTTCGAGCAACCCGACCTGAAGCGCTTCCCGAACTTAGGACTGGCGTACGAAGCCATGCGCAGAGGAGGCAACATTCCCTGCGTACTCAATGCCGCCAATGAAGTGGCTAACCTCGCTTTCCGCGAAGGGCGTTGCGGCTTCCTACAAATGAGCGACATCATCCGCGAGACAATGAACCAAGCTGCGTTCATCGCCAAACCCACCTACGAAGATTACGTGGCTACCGACGCCGACGCCCGCCGGATAGCAGAAGGATATTTAAGTCTTAATTCTTAATTTTAATTTTAAATTTTTAATTCTTGTGATTCAAGCAATTCAATTGATACTCGCCCTTTCGTTTCTCGTGTTGATACACGAGTTAGGGCATTTTACGTTCGCAAAAATCTTCCACGTCCGCGTGGAGAAATTCTATTTGTTCTTCAATCCCTGGATCAGCCTTGTGCGCATCAAGCACTTCGACGGCAAGTGGCATGTGAAGTTCTTCTCACCGAATGAAGACGAGCAGTGGGCGCAGCACCCTGAGACCACAGAGTGGGGTATAGGCTGGCTGCCTTTCGGCGGTTATTGCGCCATCGCCGGCATGGTCGATGAGACCCATTCGACCGATGACCTGCCGTCCGAGCCGCAGGACTGGGAGTTCCGTTCCAAACCCGCATGGCAGCGCTTGCTGATCATCCTTGGAGGTATCCTCGTCAACTTCGTCGGAGCACTGGTCATCTTCGCGATGCTCTTCTGGCATTGGGGAAATGACACCCTACCCCTCAAGAATATCACCTCCGGACTGTACTATTCGGAGATCATGCAAGCGGAGGGTTTTGAGCAGCAAGACAAGATCCTGACCATCAACGGCGAAGAACCCGAGACACTGAGCGACGCGGTACAAGCCATCATCATTGAGGGCCAACGCGACGTGGTCGTGTTGCGCGGGGCGGACACGGTACAGCTGACGATGAGCGAAGATCTCGGACCGCGTTATCTGGCCGCACAGAACGCGTTCGACAAAGCCGAGCGCGAGAAAGCACGTGCGGACAAGAACTATGACAAACGCCGCTATGTGCTCGTTGCAGAGTGGTTCCCGTTCGTGGTAGATACCGTGTTGCCGGACAATGCGGCTGCGTTCGCAGGCATAGAGAAAGGCGACTCCATCGTGGCCATAGACGGCGTGCCGACACCCTGCGCTGTACAGGTGACGCTCGAACTTCAGAAACATCCGTGTGACTCCATCACCCTCGATTATTATCGTGCCGGAGAACGCCGGACAGCCCGACTCTTCATCGGCGACCAAGGGAAGATAGGCGTAGGACCGAAAAGCGTGTTGACATATTTCGAACTCGAGCATACGGATTATACGTTCTGGCAAGCTATACCGGCAGGCATACAATACGGCTGGGATATCCTCGCGATGTACGTGAAGCAGTTCCGCTTAGTCTTCACCAAAGAAGGAGCACAGTCACTCGGCGGATTCGGAGCCATCGGATCCATGTTCCCCGATTTCTGGAGTTGGGAGCTGTTCTGGAACATGACGGCCTTCCTCAGTATCATCCTCGCCTTCATGAATTTCCTGCCTATCCCTGCGCTTGACGGCGGGTACATCCTCTTCCTGCTCGTAGAGATCATCACGCGCCGTAAACCCAGCGACCGGTTCCTGGAGATAGCGAACGAAGTAGGCTTCTGGATCCTCATCGCCCTGCTTATCTTCGCCAACGGAAATGATATTTTGAAACTATTCTTCTAGACAATGGAAAATTATTTTATCCATGAGTCCTCGTACGTGGATGAGGGGTGCCAAATAGGGAAAGGCACCAAGATCTGGCATTTCAGTCATATCATGTCCGGTTGCATCATCGGCGAGAACTGCAATATCGGTCAGAACGTTGTGATCTCGCCGGATGTGGTGTTAGGACGCAACTGTAAGATCCAGAACAATGTCTCGGTATATACCGGCGTGCGCTGTGAAGACGACGTGTTTCTTGGACCCTCGATGGTCTTCACGAACGTCCTCAACCCCCGCGCAGCTGTTTCGCGCAAAGACGAATACCGCCCTACTATCCTGCGCCGCGGTGTCTCGGTGGGCGCGAATGCCACTATCGTCTGCGGTCATACGCTCGGCGAGTACTGCCTCATCGGTGCCGGCTCGGTAGTCACCAAAGATGTGCCGGCATATGCATTGATGGTCGGCAATCCCGCACGGCAAATAGGATGGGTTAATGCTCATGGAGATAAATGTGCTTCCCTCGAAGAAGCGATGAAAGATTAAATGGTAAATCGTAAATGACCAAATTGTAAATGACTTTATGATACAACGAATTCAGACACTTTATTTACTGGCCATCGTGGCTTTAGGCATCGCGCTGATTTTTTTGCCGGTGTTACAACTGGTGACGCCTGAAGAGGCAGCGGAACTGCAAATCTTCGAACTGAGTGCCCTCGGTGGCGTACCGCTGCAAGGCCTTTGGGGCTTGCTGGTTACTACGGCGTTAATCCCCCTTCTGGCGCTGATAGATATCTTCCTCTATAAGAAACGTATCCTGCAGGCCCGTCTCAATATCTTCCTCGCTATGCTATGCCTGGGATATTACGGCGTGCTGGCTATTTATGTATGGCAGGCGAAGTTGGCTTTGGGCGTGGACTGGCATGTGCTTCCTTGGGCGTCGTTCCCGCTTGTGTGCTTTGTCTTAACCCTCATGGCTACACGCCGGATCCTCAAAGATGAGGCGCTCGTCCGTGCAGCCGATAGAATTCGATAAGTATGAATCCACTATTATACATTTTTCTTCAAGCTACTGCTCCGACTCCCGAAGAGATTCAAGCCAAACAGGACTCTATCCGTGCCGGCGCGCGGATGATGATTGAGACGGCGAAGAATGACCCGCACACGTTCTGGCAGGAAGTTGGCGAGTCGATGCTACAGTTTGGCATCAAGGTCTTGGCAGCTCTCCTGCTCTTTGTCATCGGCATGTTGCTCATCCGGTGGGTGAAGAATATCCTCAATCGGGTGTTTGCGCGTAGAAAGACCGAACCGACGATCGCTTCATTCGTCTCTTCGTTCATATCCATCTCTATGACCATCCTTCTGGTGGTTATAACGGTTAGTACCTTGGGTGTCAACACCACGTCCTTGGCGGCACTCTTAGCTGCCGGCGGTATGGCAATAGGCATGGCACTCTCGGGCACCGTCCAGAACTTCGCAGGAGGTATTATGCTGCTCGCCTTCAAGCCCTTCAAAGCTGGAGATTTCATAGAGGCACAAGGTACTTCGGGAAAGGTGATTGAGGTAAATATCACCGCCACGAAAGTACTCACTCTGGATAACCGCGTAGTCATCTTACCGAATGGAGCGCTGTCCAATGGCATGATCCAGAACTATAACGGACGGCCGCTGCGCCGTATTGAGTGGCTCGTGAGCGTAGAGTACGGGGTGGATGCTACGGCATGCAAAGAGGCTATCCTGAAGATCGTGAACAGTGACCCGCGCGTGTTGCAGGAAGATACGGACATGAAGCAACTCTATGAAGAGTTGAACATCTCCGCTTACCAACTCTCGACGGTCAACTACCGCATGGATGCCATCCCGGCGCCGTTTGTAGCATTGAAATCCCTCAATGCGAATGATATCACTTTCGTGGTGCGTGCGTGGGTGCGTGCGAACGACTATTGGGATGTGTTCTTCTGCTTGCAGGAACAGTTCTATACGGAACTGCCCAAACAAGGCTTCGGATTTGCTTATCCGCACGTGGTGGTAGAAGATTTGAAGCGTAAGTAATGGAGGTGCTCTTAGGAAAGACATTGGCGGAACTGCAGGAGGTGGCGTTGAGCGTCGGCCTGCAAAAGTTCGCGGGGAAACAACTCGCGGAGTGGCTCTACGTCCGTCGCGTGCGTTCCTTTGAAGAGATGACGAATATCTCCCTCAAAGGGCGTGAAGCCCTCAAGGCGCACTATACCATCGGTCGGCATGCCCCGGTCAAAGAAGCAGTCAGTGCCGACGGAACACGCAAGTACCTGTTCGAAGTCTCCCATCTCCCATCTCCAATCTCCAATCACCCGTCCTGTTTTGTAGAAACGGTCTATATCCCCGAAGAGGACAGGGCTACGCTCTGTGTGTCCACGCAGGCAGGGTGTAAGATGGGATGTAAGTTCTGCATGACCGGCACACTCGGTTTTCACGGCAATCTCTCCGCGGCAGAGATCCTCAATCAGATCTTCGAAATAGACGCTATTGCGTCTTCTCTCTCCCCCTCTGAGAGGGAGAGGGGGGGTGTCTCCAATCTTGTCTTCATGGGCGAGGGCGAACCGATGGACAACCTCGATAATGTGCTGCGTGCCCTGGAAATCATGACGGCGCCCTACGGCTGCGGATGGTCGCCTAAACGTATCACTGTCTCTACGGTAGGCATTCCCGCCATGAAGCGATTCCTGGACGAGAGTGACTGTCATATAGCCGTCTCTATGCACAACCCCTTTGCGGTGGAGCGGGCGCAGATCATGCCCGCAGAGAAAATGTTCTCCATCACCGAGGTGGTGAACCTTCTCAAGCAATACGATTTCTCCCATCAACGCCGTATCAGCTTCGAGTATATATGCTGGGCGGGACAGAACGACACCATGCGCCATGCCAAGGAACTGCTACGCTTGCTCAAAGGACTGCCCTGCCGCATCAACCTGATACGCTTCCATGCCGGAGTGGAGGATATAAAAAACGAACGCCGTTTTCCGGCGTCCGATGAGAAACAGATGGAGTTCTTGCGGGATTACTTGACCGAGCACGGTCTGACAACAACTATCCGTCGCTCCCGTGGCGAAGATATCCTTGCCGCCTGCGGCATGCTCGTCAATTCCTTGACGGTTTAACAGTTTAACACGTTAACATTTTAACGCAAAATGTTACAACATTTTGCTCAGTTCCTCGTAGTATTTCGGTGAAACAGGAACGGGTTTGATGTCGCGGATGTCCAGTTCAGCCTGGATCATGCCTTCTTTATCGCGGCGCAGTACTTTTACGTGACGCGGATTGACGAAATACGAGCGTTGGCAACGAATGATGCCGTGACGTTCCATCAGGTCTTCTATGCCCCGCATCGACTGCCTCAACGAGTATTCTTTCTTATGCTCGCCTTCCATATAATGAATGGCGATGTAATTCTCCTGTGCTTCTATATAGAGGATGACATCGTGCGCGATGACCAGTTTGAGGCGGCCTGTACTGTCTGTGAAGCGCACCAGGTCTTCTTCGTTCACATCTATCTCGTCCGGGCGTATCAGCGCTAAGAGCAGGGAGAAGAAGATATAGGGGTAGGAAAGCGTGGCGAATGACAGGCGCAGACATTTTCCCAGCGCAGGGAAATATCCGTAGTCTCCGTACAGTAATGCCACGTACAGGGCGGCGAAGCATGAGAAGACGAACAACTCGCCGAGCGACCATATGGTGTATTGCCACCAACTCATGTTCAGGTGCGCGCGTAATACAGTCATCGGAATACGCGAGAGAAGCATCACGCCGATTAAGATACAGGTTAGCAGCAGGGTATTGATCGTCGGTCCCGAAGCTACACTCAGGAACTCATCAATCCATTGACTCTGATAAATCAGGACAAACCCCAGAAAGAACACCGGCAGAGCCAGAAGATGCATCACCATCGCTGTCGGTGAGGTAAAAGAAGCGGGTATTTTGGATAATTTTTTCATATTATTTTATAGTGTGACAAAATGGGTTCTATGATTTTTTCGTCCCTATATTTGCGTTTTAGTCGTCAAAACGGCTGTTTTCGTCACAAACGTTCGTCCCTAATCACAATTTCTTGCAAGGCTAATCAAATAGCAGTAATTTTGCACCGTCAAATTTAAAAATTTGTTGTTTAACACTCAAATGTAACAGTTATGGACAAGACTATTATTATTCAACCCGAAAGTGGTTTGCAATTCGACTGGCGTGCAATCGCTGTAGATCCGAGTGGCCGTCATGAGTCCGACATCGATTTGGTAGCCTATAAAGCACTCTATATTAATAAAATCGCACAGGCGCGTGCGCGTGGTCTGGAGCCTGTATTGGTCAGTCTTCCTGTCATGGACGAAAACCGGTATTTTGCTTATATCACCCGTGGTATGAGCATGCAGGAGCGCAAGAACATGTTGTATTGGTTAGGCGGTAGGACCGAGCGCCTGCGTAACATCCACGAGTTGTACAACTTGGCACTCTTCCGTCTGGCTGCTCTCCAGTGCGTGCATATTATTGATATCACGAGTCCTATGTTAGCGCATCCTAACTACTGCGAGTTGCTTGAGCAGGACGGAGTGACGCTTTCTGCAGCAGGCGAATCACTGGTCGATGCCGAGAAGATGAAAGTACAAGTACACGAGACTGCCGCTTAAGCAGCCTCGTGTTTTTTTTATCTCCTCTGCGTTGCTTTCGCGCGCTCGCGTGCTAACTTCTGCTGCTCGCGCTGCATGGCTTCCAGCCGCTCCATAAAGCCGGATTTCTTCTTGCCGGCTTTCTTCTTTTTGTTCTCTTCCATCTCCTTGAGCATCTTCTCGTCATCCAGTGCCCAGCGGAAAATCATCGTCTGAAGGATGGTGATGAAGAGTGAGAGGAGGTAGTAGTAACTCAGACCGGCAGCATAGTCGTTGAAGATGAAGAGGAACATGAGCGGCATGGCGTACATCATGTACTTCATAAACTTCATGTTCGGATCCGTAGCTTGCGACTGCATTGTGATGAAGGTATAGCCGAAGTTGGCGATGGTCATCAAGAGGCAGAAGAGCGACAGGTGGTCACCCAGCAACGGGATATTAAAGTTCCAATGGAAGATGGCATCGTAAGTCGATAGGTCTTCCGCCCACCATAGTGACTTGCCGCGCAACTCGATAGCCGTCGGCAGGAACCAGAACATAGCCATCAATACCGGGAACTGGAAGAGCATAGGCAGGCACCCGCTCATAGGACTCACGCCCGCCTGGCGGTACAGTTCCATCGTAGCCTGCTGGCGTTCCTGCATCTTCTCCGCCGGATATTTCTCGTTGATGGCTTCTATCTGCGGGCGCAGCGCGCGCATCTTTGCGCTCGACTTATAGGAGACGAAGACGAAGGGCAGGATGATAAGTTTGATGACAATAGTCATTAAGAGGATGACGATGCCGATATGTAATCCCCAACCGGTGAACAAGTCAAACATCGGGATGACGAGCGCCGTATTGATCCAACTGACGATCTTCCATCCCAGCGGCACGAGTTTGTTCAGGCGCAGACGCTCGTCACGCGCTACGCCGTCATCGTAAGCCTTGAGAGTGTGATAATGGTTCGGACCCAGATAGAAACGGAAACCTGTCTGTGTGCGGCCGTTCAGGTCAAAGGGCACAGAGGTGTGGGTCGTGTATTCCTTGATGTACCCGCTGTGTTTGCTCTGGACGGTGGAGGTGAAGACGGATGAAGAGAACGCATCGTCGGCAATGAGAACGGACGAGAAGAACTGATCTTTGTATCCAATCCATTTCACACGTGCGGACTCTTTCTCGCTGTCGTCTTTGTTCTCGCTCAGTTTCTCCATTTCGCCGCCGGTAAGCATGTATTGCAGTTGCGCGTAGCGCTCTTCGAACTTGCGTCCCTGCTCATGCTGCGGGATAAGTTGGCGCCATTGGAGTTCGAGTGAGTTCACGTTCTGCGCCAGTTCGTTCTGCATGTTATGCGGAACAAGTGCCAGATGTACCATGTAATCGTCCGATAACTCATAGACGAAGTCGAGCCATGCCTCTTCGCTTGTTCCCGGCAGGCGCATGATTGCTTTACGCGGGTCGCCTGTCTCCACGGGCGTGAAGATCAGGTTAGAGGTGTGAAGGATGCGGTTGTTGATGGTGATGAGGGTGAAGCCGAAGGATGACTCGTCAGCACGAAAGAGGCATAGCGGGTTTACTGTGTCTCCTGCAGCATGATAGTCCAGCAGTTCCGCCCGTTGGATAGCTCCGCCATAGGAGGAGAGCGTCAGCCGCAGGTGATCGTTCTGCAGCGTGGTCCATTGTTCTTCGGGTTTGGATTCCTCTACTTTTTCTTGTGCAGCCGTCTTTGCTGTGTCCATGCTCAGCGTGATCGAGTCGGCGATACGTTGTGCCTCCACCATCGCCTGGCGTGCTGCACTAATTGAGTCTTGTACGCGTTGGCGCTCCGCTAACTCTTCCTTGGAAGGACGGTTGAGCATAGTGAACCCAACGATAATTGCGGCAATCAGAAGAAAGCCGATCCATGTATTTTTATCCATTCTTATATAGTGTGTATATTATTCTCTTTTCAGTTTGCCGAACATTATTCCGACATAAAACCGAGGTCCGCTCGGAGTCATAAAATTATTCCATTTGACAGCACCGGCGATGTCAGTCAAACCGCTTCCCGTGCGACCAAATGGAAGCATGTAATCAATTCGAAACAGCAAAGCCATGCTGCTATTCAGATCTACTTCCAGTCCAATGTATGGATCTAAGTAGAAGAAAGGAGTCTTCGTGTAGGATGCATTGTAGATGGTTGTGTCCGCAGTGCCTTCCGGAATATAAACTACCGGTTCTTTGGGGAGGTACATTCGTTTCATCGCTCCGCCGCCCAAAGAGAGTCCTATCAGCGGGCGTACTTTTCCCCATGTGGTATAGAAATCGCACATAGCACCTCCATAGCCCATGCGAATATTGCCGACTCCACCCAGCGGCATCAACGTCATACCTCCTTCTGCTCCTACATGTATATGATTGAGCAAGTGTACGCGCAGGGTTCCTCCCAAACCCAGTCCGACACCGTCTTTGGGCAGGCTCTTGATATATTCCTCACTACCTAATCCGGCATTGCTGAAGATCTTACGCGGGTCATCGGAGAACATATACCCGATATGCAACATCATTCCTCCGGAGAAGCCGGTGAAGACTTGATTTGTGGCAGCACTGCGTATTTTTTCTCTCGCAGAGTTAATCTGCCCGGAAACAGACGTCTCCTCACTCTGTGCCATAAGACACAGAGGAAGGAGAGTCAATGCTATTATAAGGATTTGTTTTTTCATTCGGAAATTATATCAAATGCAACATCCATCATATTGGTGAACGTGTTCTGGCGATCCGCTGCAGAAAGTGCTTCTCCGGTGAGAATATGATCACTCACGGTACAAATAACCAGCGCTTTCTTGCCGGCACGTGCTGCGTTCATATACAGCGAAGGAGCTTCCATCTCGTCAGCCAGCACACCCATCTTCGTCCAGTTTCCCTTGCGCGGGTCCTCGGAATAGAAGATGTCGCAAGCCAGCACGTTTCCTACGTGGTATTTGTAACCTCTTTTCTCAGCGGCATCTACAGCCTTGCGGCATAGCTCGAAGTTCGCCAGGGGAGCGAAATGTCCGGGCAGGTCATATTGTGCGCCGTAGTTACTGTCTGTGCAGCTGCCTTGTGCAATCACAAGATCTCCGAGGTTTACGTATGTCTGACGTGCGCCGCAAGAACCGACACGGATGATAGTCTCTACATCGTAGAAATTGAATAACTCATACG
Organism: uncultured Bacteroidales bacterium; assembly: GCA_902799705.1. Classification (GTDB taxonomy): domain Bacteria; phylum Bacteroidota; class Bacteroidia; order Bacteroidales; family Paludibacteraceae; genus Colicola. The sequence continues at coordinate 48,237 of CADCBP010000016.1, read as the reverse complement.
TGTAGATACCAATTGACGGGATACCCATTCCGTGTCCCATCACCGTCACTTTCTTTCCTTTGTACGTTCCCGTGTAAGCCAACATGCCACGTACATTGTTTACCAAAACGGGGTTCTCCAGGTAGCGCTCTGCCATCAACTTCACGCGGAGCGGGTCGCCCGCCATAATCATCGTCTTTGCAATCTCTCCGTACTGCGCACCGATGTGCGGAGTAGGGCAATTCTCTTTTGCCATAATTGTTGTTGTGTTTTTAAAAGGTTAATATTATTTTAGTTGTCAGTATTCAGTGATCAGTGATCAGTAATCAGTTTATAAGTGTTTGTACCATTCGATGGCTTTCTCGAGATCCTCGGGTGTGTCTATTCCGATGGTTTCCTGTTCGGTCACTCCTACACGGATGGTGTATCCGTTCTCGAGCCATCGCAGTTGCTCCAGGCGTTCCTCTATTTCCCGAGGACTCTGTGCCAGTTTGGTGATTTGCGCCAAGACGTCTGCGCGGTAGGCGTAAATGCCGAGGTGCCGGTAATGACTCCCGTCCGCGCAGGCAATCACTTTGCGTGAGAAATTCTGCGCAATGCCGCTTGTCTTGTCCCATGCCACTTTGGGCGTGTTCACGTTCTCCAGCGCTTCTTTGCTGTCTTTGTCCGTGAAAGGACGAACCAGGGTGGCTATCTGTGTTTCCGGAGCATCAAAACACGCCATCAGGGTCTCTATTTGCTCGGGTTGTATGAACGGTTCATCGCCCTGAATGTTGATGATCACGGTGTCCGCATCGTTCTGTGAACGCCATGAAGGGGTGGTGATAGCTTCGTACGCTTCCAGACAACGATCCGTCCCGCATTTATGGTCGGCACGCGTCATCACCACCTTACCTCCGAACGACTCCACCGCATCATAGATGCGTTCGTCATCCGTGGCTACTACCACGGTGTCCAGGGCTTTGCTCGCCTGCTCATACACACGGTGGATCACCGTTCTGTTACAGATCTCTGCCAGCGGTTTCCCGGGGAAGCGGGTCGAACCATAGCGTGCAGGGATAATTCCTATATATTTCATATCTCGTTTCTCTCGATTTTTGAGAGTAAGGTCATTGCTCCGTTGATCGTTTTGACATTTGTGATCGTGATGTATCGTCTGCCGGTAGGAATACCTTTTTTGTCGCGTTCCTCGTTCAGCATGCACCGTTCAGGTCGCGTAGCGGCATACTGAATCATGTTTCCGAACACTTCCGATTGCCAGTAGGCGTCTCTGTGTTGCACCAAATACATCGTCATTCGTTCGCCTTTGAGCAGGATTTTCTCTATCCCCAAGCGGCAGCACAGCCACCTCAGACGCACGACATCCAATAATTCCTCTGCGCTTTCCGGCAGCGCTCCGAACCGGTCGATGAGCCGTTTGCGGAAGTCCAGCAACTGTTCTTCGCTGTGCAGGCTGTCCAATTCCCTGTATAAGGTGATTCGCTCCGATATGTTTTCGATATATTCCGTCGGAAAACAAACCGGCAAATCTGTCTCCAGTTGGCTGTCGGAGCACCAAGTCATTTTCTCATTTGGACATTTACCATTTACCATTTGGTTCTCATCGGAGCCGAGTCCTTCTTCTTCGCGGAGTTCTTCGATCGCTTCGTTTAGGATGCGTTGGTAGGTCTCGTATCCGAGGTCGGCTATAAAGCCCGATTGCTCGGAGCCTAACATGTTTCCTGCGCCGCGTATATCGAGGTCCTGCATCGCCAGGCTGAATCCTGCGCCTAATTCGGAGAACGTGCTCAGCGCCTCGAGTCGCCGTCTTGCATCTTCGGTCAGTAACTCCTTATCGGGTGCAACGAGGTAGCAGTACGCTTTCCGGTTGCTGCGGCCTACGCGCCCGCGTAACTGGTGCAGGTCCGCCAAACCGTATTTGTCTGCCGAGAAGATGAGTATAGTGTTCACGTTCGGTATGTCCACGCCCGACTCGATGATCGTCGTCGAGAGCAGAATGTCATAATCGTAATTGATGAACGCCTCGAGTCGTTCCTCCATCTCTCCGGCGGGTAACTGTCCGTGTGCCACAACGATGCGTGCTTCAGGGCATAACTTCTGTATGCGCCGTTCGATACGCGGTAACATCTCAATGCGGTTGTTGACGATGAACACCTGTCCGTTGCGAGCCATTTCCAAATCAATCGCTTCTTTGATGATATCTTCGTCGTCCAGGGTGATCAGTTCTGTTTGAACGGGATAGCGGTTCTGCGGCGGGGTGGTCATCACACTCAGATCGCGTGCGCCTAACAAGGAGAACTGCAGGGTTCTCGGGATCGGCGTAGCCGTCAAGGTCAATACATCAATGTTCGTGCGCAGACTCTTTAATCTCTCTTTGGCTGCTACGCCGAATTTCTGTTCCTCATCGATGATCAGCAATCCCAGGTCGTGCCATTTGACACTTTTCCCGATGATTTTGTGCGTGCCGATGAGTATATCTATTTTGCCGGCCTCCAGTTCCGCCAACAGCGCTTTCGTCTCTTTTTCGCTTTTGAGCCGGCTCAGATATTCAATACGTACGGGCATGTTCTGCATTCGCTCGCGGAAGGTATTGTAATGCTGCAGAGCCAAGACGGTCGTCGGGACGAGGACTGCTACCTGTTTGCCGTCCGTAGCGACTTTGAATGCCGCACGCATTGCCACTTCGGTCTTTCCGAATCCTACGTCTCCGCAAACCAGCCGGTCCATGGGCATCGGGCTCTCCAGGTCGCGTTTTACGTCTGCTGTTGCTTTCGCTTGGTCGGGGGTATCTTCGTAGAGGAAAGAAGCCTCCAGTTCGTGCTGCATGTATCCGTCGGGCGAGTAGGCGAATCCTTTCTGCTGTTTGCGCGTGGCATAGAGTCTGATCAAGTCCCGCGCTATGTCTTTCACTTTGTCCTTGGTGCGCTCCTTGAGTCTTTCCCAAGCGCCCGAACCTAATCGTGCGATCGTCGGTTCAGAACCTTCGCGACCTTTGTACTTGCTGATTCGGTGCAAGTTATGGATGCTCACAAACACATTCGCCCCGTCGCGGTAGATCAACTTGATCATTTCCTGCGGCTTGCCGTTGACAGGGGTAGTCACCAACCCGCCGAATTTCGCAATACCGTGATCGCTGTGCACTACGTAGTCCCCGATCTGTAACTGGTTGATCTCACGCAGGGTGATGATGGCTTTGCCACGCCGTGCGTTCTCGCTACTCATCGTCACGCGATGGAAACGCTCGAAGATCTGATGGTCGGTGTAGCAACATATTTTCAGCCCGTGATCCACAAAACCCTCGTGCAACGTAGCGTTGATGCCTGTAAACGAGATGGAGGCATCTTGTGCCTCGAAGATTGCTTTGAGTCGGTCCAATTGCTTCGTTTGCCCGGCTAAGATATAAATTTTATAGCCGTTATTGATGTGCTTGCGAAGGTCTTCCGTCAAGATGTCGAACTGTTTATGGAAGACCGGTTGGGGGATGGTGTCGAATGAAATCTTGCTATGTGTGTCAAATGAACTCTTCTCCGCTATTTCAATAGTCTTTCGATTATTCAGATTATTCAGAATACTCGGATTAATCAGCCCCTCAGCCTTAAACTTCGCCATTCCCCAATCGTTGCTCACCCACACAAAATCCTCCGTCAGATAATCCACAACAGTGGACTCTTGGCTTTCGGCTTTTGACTCTTGGCTTCCTCCTACAATCTCCGCACTCTCGACACGGGACTTGGACAACTGGTCTTCGATATCGAATTCACGGATACTGTCAATCTCGTCGCCGAAGAAGTCAAACCGGTAAGGAATGTCATGGCCGAAACTGTAGATATCGACAATCGAGCCACGTATTGCGTATTGTCCGGGCTGGAACACAAAGTCCACGTGTTCAAACCCGAGTTCGGACAGCTGCTTGCCGAGTTCCGATTGCTGTATTTCCTGTCCCACCTTCAGCGTCATGCTGACTGCCGACAACTCTTCTTTCGCCGGCACGGGTTCCGCGATGGCTTCGGGGTATGTGACTACAATCTGCACTTTGTCTGTGGCGAGCGCAGTCAGAGTCTCCGTGCGAAGTATGGTCGCCGCATCGTCGATAGTGCGTCTGCGTTTCGCGGCAGGGAAGAACATGGTATCCGCTCCAACGGCTTTCAAATCCGCGTAGAGGTATTGTGCATTTTCTGCGTTGTCAAAGATCACAAACAGCGGTTTTTGCAAGTGTGCAAGCGCCAGCGCGCGAGTAGAAGCGTGTAATCCGCTTAATAACACATGTGCGTCACGGTGCGCCAACTCCTTCCTGACTGCCGCCAGTTCCGGATGTTGCCCAAACAGTATTTTCAAGTCTTCTATATTCACGCGCGCAGTAAGGCACTTTAAAATCGGCTGCAAAGGTACAACTTTTTTTTGACATACACAAGCGCGCACGTATTTTTTACGATTTTTTGCTTTTCATTACGTTGTTCAGACGCGGTAAAAAAAGCCGTAAAGGAATAGATTTTGGAAGTATAATGGAGTGAGGGTTGGGCGATTTGGGGCGGAGGAGCCTTTGAGCACCCTTTCAGCACCCATTGAGCACCCTTTGCGCCTTAGTGGAAAAGTAGTGGCGTAGTAGTGGAAGAGTAGTGGCTGAGTAGTGGAAGAGTGGTGGCGGAGAGGTGAATGCCTGACGACAAAGAAGGCGATTCTTTGGTGAAAAAGTCGCGTATATTTGCACAAATCGAAAATTATGTGTACCTTTGCGGCCGGAATCGAAAAATATTGTGTATGATATGGATGTATGTTGCGGCATTGCTGCCGGTATTTGTATTGGGGAGCTACATTTATTTCCGTGACCCGGTTCCCGAACCTTTTTCGTGGCTTTTCCGGGCATTTATAGCGGGAGTCTGTCTGTGTGTTCCTGTGGCTTTTTTTGAGAATTTCATCTCCCATTTGCTTTTTGCGGGCGGGGGTCCTGTTACGCTTTTCGGAACGACCATTCAGGCCTTCTGCGTGGCTGCCATTCCGGAAGAAACAGCAAAGCTGTTAGCCTTGTGGCTGGTGCTTCGCCGCAATCCGCATTTTGATGAACGTTTTGACGGTATTGTTTATGCCGTGTGCGTCGGTTTGGGATTTGCAGCGATTGAAAACGTGGCTTATGTATTGCAGAGCGGCGAAGGTTGGCTGACAGTGGCCGCGATGCGCGCTTTGCTCGCCGTTCCGGGGCATTATGCATTTGCCATCATCATGGGGTACTATTACTCCATTTATCACTTTGTGTCCCGTACTCCATCGACTGCGGTGAAGATGCTTCTACTGCCCGTGTTGGCGCATGGCGTGTATGATTCGTTGGCGATGAGTGGTTCAGTAGATCCGCTGGCGGGTGGACTTAGTTTCTTCGTGCTTATCTTTTTCTGTATTAAGTTACAGAAAGCCGCCCGCAAACGTGTGCTTGAACTGGCAAATAAGAATTAAATCAGCATTCAGGTTTTTATACGCCCATTACAAATTTGACGAGGAGCATGACCACCGGAATGGTGTTCAAATTTGGCGGCATAAATACTATAAAAAATGCAAACGTGCAACTTTTTTTATAAAAAAGTGCGAAAATATTTGCATAATTCAAAAAAAAGCAGTACTTTTGCAGCGTGAAATGAACGAGGGGACCCGAAAAGGTTCCCTCGCTCGCGTAAAACTATGGATAAAAATCAACTGCAAAACTGGATTTCGGAGTACCTGAAGGGTACCGAATACGAATTGGTGACGCTGAACGTTTCGCCGAGTAATGACATCCTTGTGGAGGTGGACCGCCTCTCAGGAGTGGACGTGGATTTCTGCGCGGAGTTGAACAGGTACTTGGTTGAGAAACTGGATAACCCCTCTCCGGCTCTCCCCTCAAGGGAGAGTGTAGATTACTCGCTCGAGGTGGGAAGTGTGAGTCTGACGGATCCGTTCAAGACCAAGACACAGTACCTCAAGAACTTAGGTCACGACGTGGAAGTGCTTATAGACGGCAAGAAACTGCGCGGTTTGCTTGTCTCCGTAGATGATGAGACGTTTAGCGTGGATGTCCAGGAGCGCGTGGCAGTAGAAGGAAAGAAACGCAAAGAGTTGCGTACCACGACCTATACCTGGAGGTACGATGAACCCAAATATGTGAAATATGACCTGAAATTTTAGAATAAAGACCGCTACGCTATAGGACAAAGGACAAAAGACAAAATGCATTAGTCGATAGTATCCGGCAGGAACGGGCATTGGACAAACACCAAAGGACAAAAGACAAAAATGACTCGACTGATAGTAACAAATCTTTACTCTTTTAGCGAAGCGGTTCTTAATCCTTAGTCGAAAAAACTAAACAATATAAGCAAAAATGGCAACAAAAAACCAAGAAACAATCAATTTGATTGACATCTTCTCTGAGTTCAAGGACTTCAAGAGAATTGACAAACAGACTTTCATCAATGTGCTGGAGGATTCTTTCCGCAACGTGATTGCGAAGATGTACGGCACAGATGCCAACTACGACGTGATTATCAATCCGGACAAGGGTGACCTGGAAATCTACCGTAACCGTCTGGTGATGGAGGATGACGACGTGGCTAATCCTGAGACCCAGATCTCGTTGAGCGAGGCGCGTGAGACCGACCCGGAGATTGAAGTCGGCGAGGATTTCACCGACAAAGTGGAGATGCAGTCCTTCGGCCGTCGTATGATTCTTAACCTTCGCCAAACACTCGCATCAAAGATCCTTGAGTTACAGAAGGAGAATCTCTACCTCAAGTATTCCGACATGATCGGTCAGGTAGTCACCGGCGAACTCTATCAGGTATGGAAGAAAGAGATGCTGCTTCTTGATGAAGAGGGCAATGAGATGTACCTGCCCAAACAGAACCAGATTCCGACGGACTACTACCGCAAGGGTGAGATGGTGCGCGCCGTAGTTATCCAGGTAGATAACAAGAACCAGAACCCGAAGATCATCCTGTCGCGTACGAGTCCGTTGTTCCTGCAGCGTCTCTTTGAACAAGAGGTGCCGGAGGTGAAGGAAGGCCTGATCGCTATCAAGAAGATCGCCCGCATTCCGGGTGAGCGAGCCAAAGTGGCCGTAGAGACGTTCGATGACCGCATTGATCCGGTAGGCGCTTGCGTAGGCGTGAAAGGAGCGCGTATTCATGGTATTGTTCGCGAGTTGCGCAACGAGAATATCGACGTCATCAACTACACGCAGAACACCAACCTCTATATCCAGCGTGCGTTGGCTCCGGCAAAGATTTCCTCGATGGAGATCGACGAAGAGAACAAGAGTGCAAAGGTATATCTGAAACCCGAAGAGGTGAGCCTCGCTATCGGCAAGGGCGGCTTTAACATCAAGCTTGCCTCCATGCTTACCGGTTATGAGATAGATGTATATCGCGAGATGGACGAGGCAGACATGGATGATATCTATCTTGATGAGTTCAACGACGAGATCGATCAGTGGGTTATCGACGCCCTCAAGTCGGTCGGTTATGACACGGCAAAAGACGTGCTGGGTACCAGCAAAGAGAAATTGCTGGAGCAGACAGACCTCGAGGAGGAGACTATCGACGAAGTACTCCGTGTCCTCGCCGCCGAGTTTGAAAACGATTAGGGGAGGCCTACCCCTGACCCTTCACTCCGGGGAAGGGCAAAAAACACAGTATTAACCCTGAAAAATGAGAATACTATATGGCTATAAAACTGATAAAAGCATGTAAAGAACTGAATATAGGAATGGCCACTCTCACCGCGTGGTGCGAGAAGAACGGTCATGCCATCGAGTCTGACCCGAATGTACGTATCGACGACGACCTGTATCTGCTTCTTGCCAAGGAGTTCAACAAAGACATGGCAGTGAAGATTGAGGCAGACCGTCAGGCGGCGGAGCGCGCGGCCAAAGAAGAGGCGGCTCGTGCAGCAGCGGAGGCGGAAGCCAGGGCCAAGGCGGAAGCGGAGGCAGCCCGTCAAGCCGCAGAAGCTGCCCGCAAGGAAGCGGCACGCGTGGCAGAACAGAAAGCAGCGGAAGCAGCGGCAGCAGCCAAGAAAGCGGCCGAAGAGGCAGCCAAGAAAGCAGCGCAGGAGCAAGCGGAAAAGAAAGTAGAACCTAAAGCAGAACCTAAAGCAGAACCTAAAGCAGGTCCTGCACAACCCGTCCAACCGGCGCAGCCCGCGGAGAAGAAGAAAGAGATCTTCACCCTTGGCAAACCTGAGTTGAAGAATGCCCCAAAAGTGTTAGGAAAGATAGACCTCGACTCCATCGACACCTCGACGCGTCCGGCGAAGAAGACCAGAGAACAAAAACGCAAGGAGCGTGAAGAACGTCAGCAGGCGCAGCAGGCCCAGCAGCAGGCTGCGGCTGAGAAACGGAAACGCGAGCGTATCAAGAACAACGCCGCCAAAGTGGATCCGAACGACAAGCGTAACCAATCGGGCAAGAACGGCAAGAACAAGAAAAACCAGCCTCGTGAGGCTACACAGGAAGAGGTAGAACGCGCTCTAAAAGAGACGCTCAGCCGTCTGCAGCAGAAGCAAAACAAATCCAACACCTCTAAATACAAGCGCGAGCGCCGCGAGCAGGAACGCGAGAAACATGAACTCGAGATCATGGAAGCACAGGAGCAATCCAAAGTGCTGAAACTCACTGAGTTCGTGACAGCCAATGACCTTGCCGTCATGATGAATGTGCCGGTGAACAAGATTATCGGAACCTGCATGTCGCTCGGTTTGTTCGTCTCCATCAACCAGCGCCTCGACGCCGAGACCATCAACCTGGTTGCCGAAGAGTTCGGTTTCCAGACGGAGTACGTGGCGGCGCACGTGGTAGAAGAGATTAACGCTGATGAAGTGATCAACGAGGAGGATATGGAACCCCGTTGCCCGATCATCACCGTCATGGGTCACGTCGATCATGGTAAGACTTCGCTTCTGGATCACATCCGTAATGCGAATGTCATCGCCGGTGAGGCTGGTGGTATCACCCAGCACATCGGTGCCTATAACGTCAAGCTGAAGAACGGTCAACACATCACGTTCCTCGATACCCCGGGTCACGCTGCCTTCACGGCGATGCGTGCACGTGGTGCCAAAGTGACAGATATCGCGATCATCATCATCGCTGCCGATGACGCGGTCATGCCGCAAACTATCGAGGCTATCAACCACGCGCAGGCTGCCGGAGTACCGATGGTGTTCGCCATCAACAAGGTCGATAAACCCGGTGCGAACCCCGACAAGATCCGCGAACAGTTATCGAATATGAATATCCTTGTAGAGGATTGGGGCGGCAAATACCAATGCCAGGAGATTTCCGCGAAGAAAGGTACCGGCGTCTATGAACTGCTTGAAAAAGTACTTCTGGAAGCCGAGATGCTGGATCTCAAGGCCAATCCCAAACGTCGTGCGAAAGGATCCGTCATCGAGTCCTCGCTTGACAAGGGCCGCGGTTATGTAGCTACGCTTCTCGTACAAGACGGCACGCTTCATATGGGGGATATTGTTCTTGCGGGAACATTCCACGGACGTATCAAAGCCATGTTCAACGAGCGTGGCCAGAAAATTACCGAAGTTCATCCGGGAGAACCCTGTTCTATCCTCGGTCTCAACGGAGCACCGCAGGCCGGCGATGAGTTCAATGTTATCCCGACGGAGCAGGAGGCACGCGACATCGCGAACAAACGCGAGCAACTCCAACGCGAGCAATCCATCCGCACGAAGAAACACGTGGGACTTGAAGAAATCGGTCGCCGTCTGGCAATCGGAGACTTCAAAGAACTCAATATCATCGTCAAAGCGGATGTGGACGGTTCGGTGGAGGCAATCAAAGACTCGCTTATCAAACTCTCCACGGAGAATATCCAAGTCAATGTCATCCATGGCGCAGTCGGAGCTATTTCCGACAGTGACGTGATGCTTGCAGCGGCGTCCGATGCCATCATCGTCGGCTTTAATGTCCGTCCTACAGGCACAGCGCGCAAGATGGCCGAGACCGAGGAGGTGGATATCCGTATCTACTCCATCATCTATGACGCCATCAACGAGGTGAAGGCCGCAATGGAAGGTCTTCTCGCGCCGGAGGTGAAAGAGGAAGTGACGGCCACCCTCGAAGTACTGCAGACTTTCCACATCTCCAAAGTCGGAACCATCGCCGGTTGTATCGTGCGTGAAGGAAAGATCAAACGCGGCAACAAAGTACGTGTCATCCGTGACGGTATTGTCATCAAGACAGCCGAACTGGCTTCCCTCAAACATGTCAAAGATGATATCAAGGAGGCCGGTGTCAACACCGAGTGCGGTCTGAGTCTCAAAGCTTACGATGACCTCAAAGAAGGCGATATTCTCGAGTCCTTCGATGAAATCGAAGTAGCGAAAACACTGTAATGTATGATGTGTAATGTTTAATGTGTAAAAGCATGAAAAAAATAGTAATATTAACTTTCACAGCGTTGTGTCTGACAAGTTGCTGGACAAGTATCTTCACGGTAGCTCCTACAGTAGAACCTGTAGCGCCTCCGAAGACGGTCTATACGACCACAGTGACTACGCCAACCCCGAAGCACACGACGGTCACCACCGTGACGGTAACCAATTTCAATACCGATCTCTCGTTCTATCTCGACCTTAACGCCGTAGCTGCGGCTTTCGCCGAGGCGAGTAACGTAGCGGAGTTTGAGCAGATCATCAACTCCAGCCGGTATATGATCAACAACCTCGATCTCAACCGTGACGGATGGATTGACTATCTGCGTGTGATAGAGACCCACCGCGGGGTATATCATACCTTCCTCATCCAGGCCTGTCTGGGGCAGTCGATGTATCAGGATGTGGCAACGCTTGTGGCAGAGCATCGCCCGACTGCCTTGTATGTAGAGGTGATCGGTGACCGTTGGCTGTACGGGCCCAATTATATTGTCCGTCCGGTCTTCGTGAAACGTCCGCCGTTATGGAGTGTTTTCGGCCGTCCGGCTTATGTCGCATGGTCATCTCCGTATTATTATGGATATTGGCCGAGTTATTACCAGAAGCCGAAACCCATTTATTTGAACCACTACCAGGCGTATGTGCGTACGTACATGACCAACCATCATTACTGCCATCAATGCGATTATCCGAAGCAACCGTACTATAGCGGCTATGCCCAGATGACGCAACCGAACTCGCATAATGATTTCGCAGTACGCCATCCTCAGGATGCGTTCGAACAGCGCGTGACGCAATCGCTTCGCGGTTCGAACGTAAGTGTCCGCAATGCCGGCCAACTCCGTGAGGAAACGGAACGTCAGGCCTCCAAGCCGGCGGCTGAAACGACGCGTACTTCTTCGGGTTCAACTACCACGCGTACTCCTACCGGTTCGGCAACGCCCCGTACGTCTTCCAGTTCATCAAGTTCTTCCACTTCGGGTCGTACGTCTTCGCCTGCGTCATCCCCTTCGGCATCGTCATCGACCACTACGCGTAGCTCTTCGTCTTCCGCGACTTCTACGCGCACGTCTTCAGGTTCGGCAACTACCCGTACGTCCTCCGGTTCATCTTCGACCCGTACAGCGGCACCTTCGACCACAATAGAGAGCCGCGTGAGCAAGTCCGGAACAACGCGTACGACCATCAAGAGTACCGACGCGAACGGACGTACCACAACAATCAAACGTGAATCAACGAATAATACCCGTACTGCAGCTCCGGCGGCCTCTACGCGTACGTCAACCGGTTCGTCCTCTTCGAGGACTTCGTCCGGATCGACCTCTACCCGTACATCGTCTGCCCCAACCGGCGGCAGCAGCACACGCCGTTAAGTCATTATGGAAGAAAACGAACTCATATTCAGATGCTTCGCCAGCGGTAGTAGCGGCAACTGCTATTATCTCGGTACGCGTCAACGGGGAATTCTCATTGACGCGGGCATCTCTGCGCGCCAGATACAAAAGTCTCTGCGCGAAATGGGGCTCGATTTTCAAAATATCATGGGTGTGCTTATCACGCACGATCACGCTGATCATATCCGCGCGGTCGGCACACTCGGCGAACGCGTTCACTTGCCGATATACACTACCGCCCTCATCCATGAGGGAATAGACCGCAATTACGGCGTGCGCGAAAAACTGCGAACCAGCCGTCGCTATTTTGAGAAAGGAGTGGAGTGGGAACTCTTCGGAATGAAGATCAATACCTTTGGTATTGAACATGACTCCACCGACTGTCTCGGTTACAGCATCGACTATCTTGACCAGCGTTTCGTACTCATGACCGATTGCGGATCGGTGAACGAAGAGATGGAAGCGTATATCCGTACAGCCAACCACCTCGTCATCGAGGCGAATCATGACGAGCATATGCTCCTAAACGGACCTTACCCGACCTACCTCAAAGAACGTATTTTATCTCCCCGCGGACACCAGTCCAATGATGTATGCGGAGAACTCATCGAGAGAAACTGGCATCCTGACCTGCGTAATGTATGGCTATGCCATCTCTCACTCGAGAACAACGATCCGCAGGTGGCCTTTGATACCGTCAAAAGCTACCTCGATGAAATAGAGATAGAACCAGGAAAAGATATCTTCCTGCAGGCTCTTGAACGCACTTCGCCAAGCCCCACGTACGTATTAAACAACCAAATAATACAAATCTAAAATCTCAAATCTCCAATCTCCAATGCAACGCCTTGTAATCATTCCTACGTACAACGAGAAAGAGAACATCGAAGCCATCATCACGGCAGTCATGAATCTGCCGTTAGATTTCAATGTGCTGATTATTGATGACAGTTCGCCGGATGGCACAGCCTCCATCGTAAAAGGTCTCATGGCCGGTAAGTACAAAGACCGCCTGTTCCTCGTCGAACGTGAAGGCAAACAGGGACTCGGAACCGCTTATATCGCCGGCTTCAAGTGGGCTATCGAGCATAAAGCCGATTATATCTTCGAGATGGACGCCGATTTCAGCCATAACCCGCAAGATCTTCTCAAACTCTATGATGCCTGCGCTAATGAAGGAGCAGATCTCGCTATAGGCAGCCGTTACGTCACAGGAGTCAATGTAGTCAACTGGCCCATGGGACGCGTGCTCATGTCCTATTTCGCTTCTAAATATGTGCGCACAGTACTCGGTGTCAATATCCATGACACCACCGCCGGTTTTGTATGCTACAAGCGTCATCTGCTCGAGACCATCGAACTCGATAAAATCCGATTCAAAGGTTATGCCTTCCAGATCGAGATGAAGTTCACCGCTTCCAAATGCGGGGCGAAAATCATCGAGGTGCCGATTATATTCGTAAATCGCGTACTCGGTACTTCCAAGATGTCCGGTGGCATCTTCTCCGAAGCACTACTCGGCGTCCTTCGCCTCAAAATCTCATCCTGGTTCCGTAAATACCCGCAGTTATGAATTTAGAACAACAAATTTCCTCTCTGGTACAAGCGGCTGTGAAAGCCCTATATAATGTCGATGCCGCTGATAACCAGATCCAATTGCAAAAAACGCGTCCCGAGTTCGAAGGAAATATCACTCTGGTGGTATTCCCCTTTGTCAAACTCGCCCGTAAAGCGCCAGCACAAGTGGCTGCAGAAATCGGCGAAGAACTCGTTAAGAGCGATATCATCTCCAAATACAACGCAGTGCAAGGTTTCTTGAACCTCGTCATCGACGATGCCTTCTGGATCCAGCAACTTGCAGCCATCAATGCCGAAGCGCAATACGGTCAACAGCCGGATCGTCACCAGTTGATGATGGTCGAATACTCCTCACCTAACACCAACAAACCCCTCCACTTGGGGCATGTCCGCAACAACCTCTTGGGTTATTCGATTGCCAAGATTCAAGAGGCGAACGGATGGAAAGTGGTGAAGACGAATATCGTCAACGATCGTGGTATTCATATATGTAAGTCCATGCTCGCGTGGCTCAAGTACGGTAATGGTGAGACCCCTGAGTCGTCCGGCAAGAAAGGAGACCACCTGATTGGCGATTACTACGTCCGTTTCGATGTCGAGTACAAGAAGCAGATAGCGGAACTGGTAGCCCAAGGCATGGACGAAGAAACCGCCAAACGCGAAGCGCCGCTGATGCTGGAGGCGCAGGAAATGCTCCGCAAATGGGAAGCGAACGATCCCGAGGTGCGCGCGTTGTGGGCGAAGATGAACGAGTGGGTCTATGCCGGTTTTGACGAGACCTACAAGCGCATGGGCGTCTCTTTCGATAAGATCTACTATGAGTCCAACACCTATCTGGAGGGCAAATCCGAAGTGGAGAAAGGTCTCGCTTCCGGCGCATTCTACCGCCGCGAGGACGGCTCCGTATGGGCCGACCTTACCAAGGACGGACTCGATGAGAAGTTGCTGCTTCGCTCCGATGGCACCTCTGTTTATATGACCCAGGACATCGGAACAGCGAAACTGCGTTTTCAGGATTATCCCATTGACAAGATGGTTTATGTCGTTGGTAACGAACAGGAGTACCACTTCAAAGTACTCTCTATCCTTCTCGACCGCCTTGGTTTCCCATTCGGCAAAGAGCTCGTCCATTTCTCCTATGGCATGGTCGAACTGCCGAACGGCAAGATGAAATCCCGTGAAGGAACGGTGGTTGATGCCGATGATTTGATGGATAAGATGGTCTCCGATGCCCGCGAAATCAGTAAGGACAAGGTCAATACCCTTCAGGGCATTACCGAAGACGAGGCGAACGAGATTGCCCGCAAGGTCGGTCTCGGTGCCTTGAAATACTTCATCCTCAAGGTCGATCCGCGGAAGAACATGCTTTTCAACCCTGCGGAGTCCATCGACTTCAATGGTAACACAGGACCCTTCATCCAATATACATACGCCCGCATCCAAAGCGTGTTGAGAAAGGCGGAAGATAATAAAACATCCGTCCCTTCAAAGAAGGAGTGTGGAGAGGTTTCACTGGACTCTAAAGAACTTGCATTGATCCAGCGGCTATGCGACTATCCATCCGCTGTCCAAGCAGCAGGAGACGAGTTCTCGCCCGCGATTATTTGTAATTACGCGTACGCCCTTGCGTGCGACTTCAACTCGTTCTATCACGACTTGAGCATCCTCAACGAACCCGACGAGCAGAAAAAAGCCTTGCGCCTCCTCCTCTCCGCGAATGTCGCAAAAGTGCTCCAATCGGCCATGGCGCTCCTCGGCATTGAAATGCCGGAAAGAATGTAATAGGCTAATGACCAGTGCGCTATGAAAAAAAATGTTCTTTCTGATTGTCCTCTCCGCCATCACTTTTAGCGGCGGCGAGTTAGCGCATGTGGTTGTCATGCAACACGTCACGAGAAACAAGATAGACTCCTTCATCCAAGATCTTCTCAGGTCGAAGAGATGAAGAAACTGCAAGCGCACAGAGATTGCAAAGAGATGCTAAAAAAATAGAGACGCTCATATGAACGTCTCTATCTTTTTGCCCAAAGCGTAACCGCATGGTTAGCTGCGTATGGATACTCTCCTGTTACTCAGCGTCTTCCTTAGCGGCTTTCTTGGCAGTTGCTTTCTTAGCAGTTGCTTTCTTAGCCGGCTTCTCTTCTTCTGCCGGTTTAGCCTCTGCTTCGAGGGAAGCCTTCAGTTCAGCAAGTGCGCTCAGGTCACCGAGAGTGGTCTTCTCTACCTTCGGCAACTCGAGAGCGGGTTCTTCTGCCTTAGCGGCTTTCTTAGCAGCCTTCGGAGCAGCCTCTTTGCGCTCCTCCCATGTGCGGAGGTGGCTTACGAGGATACGCTTCGCGTCGCGGTTGAACTCGATAACCTTGAACGGCAGTTCGTCGCCGACAGCAACCGGGCTCTTGTCTTCCTTTTGGAGGTGACGTGTCGTGCAGAATGCCTCTACGCCGTCCTCGAGGGAGATAACAGCACCCTTGTCGGTCAGCTCAACAACCTTACCGTCAACGATGGTGTCAACACCGAACTTAGCCTCGAGCTCCTCCCATGGATTCTCCTCGAGTTGCTTGTGACCAAGGCTCAAACGACGGTTTGCTACATCGATATCGAGAACGACAACTTCGATCTGTGCACCAATCTGGGTGAACTCATTCGGATGTTTGATCTTCTTAGTCCAGCTCAGGTCGCTGATGTGGATCAGACCTTCAACGCCTTCCTCGATCTCAACGAATACACCGAAGTTGGTGAAGTTGCGAACCTTAGCCCAGTGGCGGGTGCCAACTGCATACTTGGTCTCAACGTTAGCCCAAGGATCGTCCTTGAGCTGCTTGATACCGAGAGACATCTTGCGCTCAGCGCGGTCGAGAGTCAGGATAACAGCATCTACCTCGTCGCCGACTTTCAGGAAGTCGTTAGCGGAACGGAGGTGCTGGCTCCAACTCATCTCGGATACGTGAACAAGACCCTCAACGCCTTCAGCGATCTCTACGAATGCGCCGTAATCAGCCATAACAACAACCTTACCATGAACCTTGTCACCTACTTTGAGGTTTGGATCAAGAGCATCCCATGGGTGCGGAGTCAACTGCTTGAGGCCAAGAGCGATACGTTTCTTCTCCTCATCGAAGTCGAGGATAACTACGTTGATCTTCTGGTCGAGTTGCAGCAACTCGTGCGGGTCATTAACGCGGCCCCAACTGAGGTCGGTAATGTGGATAAGACCGTCAACACCGCCGAGGTCGATGAATACACCGTAATTGGTGATGTTCTTAACCGTACCTTCGAGTACCTGACCCTTCTCGAGTTTACCGACGATCTCAGCCTTTTGAGCCTCGAGTTCAGCCTCGATGAGAGCTTTGTGTGAAACAACGACGTTGCGGAACTCAGGGTTCAGTTTCACAATCTTGAACTCCATCGTCTTGCCGACGAGGATGTCGTAGTCGCGAACCGGCTTTACGTCAATCTGGCTTCCCGGGAGGAATGCTTCCATTCCGAGAACATCCACAATCATGCCGCCTTTCGAACGCCATTTGATGTAACCGGTAACGATTTCACCGCTGTTGTAAGCCTCGTTGACGCGATCCCAAGCGCGAGCGGTGCGTGCCTCTTTGTGAGAGAGTACGAGCTGACCCTTCTTGTCTTCCTGGCTCTGAATGTAAACTTCTACTTTGTCGCCTACCTTCAAGTCCGGGTTGTAACGGAACTCAGCAGCCGGAACAATACCATCCGACTTGTAGCCAACGTTTACAACAACCTCACGTTTGTTGATACTGATGACGGTACCCTCAACGACTTCGTTGTCTTTGATGGCGCTCAGGGTGTCATTATACTTTTGGATTTCTTCTTCGTTTTGTTTGCCTTGCTTTTGTGCTTCATAGGCATCCCAGTCGAAGTTCTGGAGAGAAAGATTTTCTGCCATGCTGGTAGAATGTGTCTGGCTCGGTCGTAACTTACCAGACGTTAAAAATTAAACATGTTAGCCTTTTTCTTTGCGAAAAAGCGTGCAAAATTACAACAAAAAAATGACATACGCAAATTTGTATGCCATTTTCCTGTATTTTTTTTGTAATTATTCCGTTATTGGAATTATTTCTGCCGCAAATCCACCGCCAGAGGCGAGGCGGATGAAGAGGGTATCAGCGCAGGTGACGCTTTGCTCTTCAATTGTAAAATCATACGGATTTGTTTTCCAGTCTGCTTTTTCTCCATCCTGGTAAAGTGTGGCTTTGTATTTCTGCTCGGAAGATTGCGTTTGTCCATTTAGGAAACTCAACGGAACGGCTACCACCCGGACATCTTCGTTATTAATTCCGCCGATATACCAGTTCGCAGAGCCTCGCTGCTGGCGGGCGAAGATGCAAAACTCGCCAATCTTGCCGTCCACGAGGAGTGAGCGTTCCCAGTCGCAAGGCACGTGTTCAATAAAACGGAAGGCATCCGGGTGCTTCATGTAGTTCTCCGGCAGGTCGCATGCCATCTGCAGGGGGCTGTAAAGGCAGACCATGAGTCCCAGTTGGTTCATGAGAGTCGAGTGTACGCGTGTTTTCGGAAGGACAGGATTCTCAAAGGCGAACACTCCGGGGGTATAGTCAACAGGGCCCGCCAGAATACGGGTGAAGGGCAGTATTGTAACATGGCTGCATGGACTGCCTCCGTCTGCGCTCCACGCGTTCCATTCTTGTCCGCGCACTCCTTCCTGCGTCATGAGGTTGGGGTAGGTGCGTTGCAATCCTGTCGGCATGACCGGTTCATGGTTATCGATCATGATATGGTACTTGGCGGCCGTTTCAATAACATGGCGGTAATGGCGTACACCGGACTGCCCTTTGTTCCATTGCAGGCCGTCCATGGTGCGGATGAAAGGTGATACGTAACCCGTCTTGATAGCGTGAATACCATGTTTCGCATGGTAGCGGTAGATTGTGTCGAGGTCTTTTTCGTATTCGGCGGCATTACCTCCAGTCTCGTTGTGACCGACTATTTCAACGCCTAAGTCTTGCGCAAGGGAACTCAGATAATCCATGTCCCAGTCTGGGTAAGGGGTGGTGAAATCAAAATGTTCCCAAGTCTCCCATCCCAAGTTCCATCCTTCGGCTAAAACGGCTTCTATATGGTGCGATTTGGCAAATAGCAGATAGCGTTTCATGTTTTCGGTTGTAGCTCCGTGTTTGGGCCCCGCTTCCCATGTCATGGATTTCATGTGCATTCCCCACCATATTCCTATGAATTTCATCGGTTTAATCCAGGATGTATCCTTGATGGCGCATGGCTCGTTAAGGTTCAGCATGATACGCGACGCAACAAGCTCCGGCAGAGTCTTGGCAAGAATCACCATTCGCCAGGGAGTTGTTGCCGGAAGCGTCAGATAGGCTTTGGCAGGCAGGGGCTTTGCGTTGCTATCCAGCCACGGGGTGAGATATGTGCGGACAGAGCCCTCTGAGACATATAGATTTTGTGCAGGATAGTCCTTTAAGGCTGCTTCATGAATGAAGGCGTAACTGCCATTCGTCAGTTCAAACGTGAGAGGGGAGCAGAGCGTATCGTTTTTTTGACTGAGTGGCGATTTCGTCCATATTCCCTCGTAATACTCGGTGCGCCAGGGTAACGACCATACTTCATGGTCGGCCGTGAAACGATATTCGGAAACCTCGTCTGTCACGGTGAGTGTCTTGCTTTGCGTACTCTCGGTAACGGGTAGGTTATACCGGAATGCGACACCGTCATTGAAAACGCGGAAAGAGATGGTCATAGCCATTCCGGAGCGATGGATCATTTGTACCTCCATTTCGCTATGCACATCACGGATGAGTCGTTCTTCCCCCCATACTGTCTGCCATTCATCAGAATAATTGCTCTTTGTGCAGTCCACTACCCGTAAACCGCTTGAGAGGTCAACTTCATCGCAGACAAGACCTAACGCCGACCAGTCGATAATGACTTGACCGTCCTGACAAACCTGATATTGAGGGCAGCCGCCGTGAGCCATGCGGAAACAGAGCCGGATGGTTTCATCAGGAGATGAAATCTGCTGTCTGGAAGAGCAACCGAGCAGAACGGATGCAAGCAGCAGAAGGAAAAAGTGTTTCATATCATTAAATTTTTGCGCAAAGGTACGACAATATTTGCACATATCAAAATTTTTTTGTAATTTTGTGCCGTTTTTGGAATTTACATTAAATTAAGCATAATATGAGCAAATACAAATGGAGTTTTGCGAATGTGGGCGGTGTGACCCGCGTGCGAATACAATCGGCGGAGGATATCCGCCATCTCGGCGAATTGGATAAGAAGATGTGGACCGTTCTCTCCTGTCCTGTTAACGGCCTCGAAATCAGTAGTGATTCGTTAAGTCTGATGGATTCGGATGGTGATGGCCAGTTACGGCTGAAAGAGGTTGTGGCTACGGCTGACTATCTATGTTCAGCGCTTAAAGACCCGCAGAGCCTGTTCGCGCAGAGTGACAAACTGGCGTTGGATAATATCGCAGACGAGGCTGTCAAAGCCGTTGCGGAGAAACTGTCAGGCGGCAATAACGAGATCGCGTTGGCGGATGTGCAAGCAGCTATAGCCGCCGTGTCCGTAGAGGCGCAACCTGTTCCAGATGCGCCGTTCGAGGCGGACGTGATTGCTGCTTACAAGGAGAAACAGGCGGAGTATGCCGCTTTTTTCGAGCAGGAGAAGTTGCAGAAACTTGGTCTGGCATTGATACCTGAAGACGCTGTAAAACCCGGAATGAAGGAGAAAGACTTCGTGGCCATGGGTGCGAAGATAGCGGAGTGGGAGGCAGCAAAAGGTGCTGTCGAGGCAGCCAATGCAGACGCGCTTGCTGCTGCCAAAGCAGAGTTTGAGCCGCTTCGTAAGTTATTGCTGCTCCATCGCGATTTCTATCGCTTGCTGCGTAACTTCGTGACACTCGAAGACTTCTACGACCTCGATGAAACTACTATCGCTTCGTTTCAGGCGGGTACCCTGATTATTGACCAGCGAGCATGCCACCTCTGTATACGTGTGAACGACATGGGCAAGCACGATGTGCAAGCTCCGTTAAGTGGCATCTACCTGCTATATTGCAACTGCGTGAACAAGAAGACAGGCAAGACCATGCAGATTGTAGCGGCGATGACGCAAGGTGAAATCAAGAATCTGAATGTCGGCAAGAATGCCATCTTCTATGATAATGACGGACTCGATTATGATGCTACCGTGACGAAAATCATCGACAACCCGATTTCTATCCGTCAGGCTTTCTGGACACCGTACCGTAAGTTCGGCAACTGGATTCAGGAGAAGATCAACAAGTCCGCTGCCGAGAAAGATGCAAAGGCATTTGATGATATGACCGCCAAGGCTGACGCCGCTGCAGTCGATCCTGCTGCAGCAGAGAAGAAACCTGCCTTCGATATCGCCAAGTTCGCTGGTATCTTTGCAGCCATCGGTATGGCGTTAGGTATGATTGGGACAGCGTTAGTCGCACTCTTCAGTGGCTTGGCTACACTGCATTGGTGGCAGTTGTTGTTGGTATTTGTGGGAATCTTGTTGCTCATCAGTGGTCCGAGTATGATTATGGCATGGCTTAAGTTGCGCCGTCGTAATCTGGCTCCGCTACTCAATGCTAACGGATGGGCAGTGAACGCGGAGGCAATCATCTCGGTTCCGTTCGGACGTACGTTGACCGAGCAAGTGGCGTTCCCAATTATCAAAATAAAGAAAGGTTTGAAACCTTGGGCAAAATGGTGGATAGCTATATGTGTAATCTTAGTAATTCTTGGAATAGCATGTCTCGTATTACATCTCTTGGGCTTCTGCTTCTGCTGCTTCAGCTTCCATTAATCGCGCAGGAACCGTCTGATTCAGTTTTTGTTGACAGCGAGGGTGCGGAACTGGAGGAACTGGATTCGATTGACGTGCATGTTTCGGGAATTCCTGAATGGCTTACATCGCATTTCTCTAATGATACGCTGTATGTCGCTTGCGACCAGGAGGCGTTACCTCGTAAATTAGTGGTGCACACGAATGATGGCGATGTTGTTTATCGTATAGCTCCTCAGTTCATGCTGGATACGAACCTTATTAATCATCACCCGGCAGATAGTATTTATCATCATATCTGGACGGACGAGCGCGTGAATCCGTATGGCACGCTGTTCGACAGTTTGAAAGACGATATTCATATCTCTATGGCCGGTTTCCGTTTGCCCCACCCGGGATATATCACAAGCCCGTACGGCTGGCGCAGAAACAGAATGCATAAGGGAACGGACCTGAAAGTACAGGTAGGCGACAGTATTCGTTCGGCATGGCCTGGACAAGTGCGTATCGTCGGATGGGATCCGCGTGGATATGGTTATTTCGTGGTTGTACGCCATACGAACGGCTTAGAGACGGTGTATGGTCACTTGAGTCGTCCTCTGGTGGATGAATACGAGATGGTGCCGAGCGGATACGTGCTCGGCTTGGGAGGCAACACGGGTCGTTCGACCGGCAGTCACCTGCATTTCGAAATCCGCTACTTAGGCGAAGCGATGGATCCGGCTGGAGTAATTAATTTTGGTACAGGACAGTTGCGTAGCGCTGACGAGTACGTGATTGGCATCAAAGCCATGAAGCAGAAACGCGCGGAGCAGGCAGCGATGAAGTATCATAAAGTAAGGAGCGGCGACACCCTGAGTGGCATCGCGAAACGGTACGGAACAACCGTGAGAAGGCTGTGCCAGCTGAATGGTATCAAAGAAACGAAGATCCTACAGATCGGACAGCGAATACGAGTGCGCTAATCACTCATGGTGATACGGTTCGTTGCGGAGAATGGTCATTGCGCGGTAAAGTTGCTCAATGGCCATTATTCGTATCATCTGATGAGAGAAAGTCATCTGCGAGAAGGATAACTTACCGTTAGCTCGGGTATAGACGGCTTCGCTGAACCCGTAAGGCCCACCAATGACGAGTGTGAGGTCTTTGCCGGAAGACATCTTTTTCTGCAGATAGTCGGCGAATTCGATAGAGCGGAATTCACGTCCGTGCTCGTCCAGCAAAAGAACGTCCATGGAGGGGCTGAGGAATTGCAGAATGAGATTCCCTTCAGCGGTTTTTATCTGGTCCTCGGTGAGAGATTTGGCGTTCTTGAGATCGGGCAGCACGACGATCTCAAACGGCACATAGTGCTTGAGCCGCTGTTGGTATTCATCGATGAGCGAGGCGAAACGCGCGTCACTCGTCTTCCCTGTAAATAGCAATGTTATTTTCATCCGTGAAATAGGCCTCGTAGTCATCGCCCGTCCAATGGAAGCGATAGATGACATTATTGCCCATGAAACCGTCATAGCTGACGATGGCGGTGTAGTAGGTATGATTGACTTCGAAGGGTATACTCGTTCCGCTACCGTCGTTCTTGACCACCGTGACGCCATAGTGAATGGACGACTCATCATGGCTTTCGGAGATGGTGGTGAAAAGGTTATTGAAATAGTCTTCGGGCGTGATGCCACCCCATATTTCTGCGAGGTTGAGACTATCCACTGTAGAGGCGAGGTAGGGCAGTTTGCTGTTGATCTTATTGTCCGGATCAAGCGGATATATGTAATCCCATATGCCACGCACGCGGTAATCGAAATGCACGTCCATGATACTCTCGGCGGTGGTCTTCACGGTTTCGATGAACAGTTTTCCGACGGGTTTGAGTGTCTCGGGATTGACCACAAAGGCAAAGACCCAGTAGTCGGTGTCGGGCGTCAGGTTCGTGAAGAAATGCGTGATAGGACCGTATTGGAGGCAATGGCTCGCGAAGGGCGCGATATTAAACTCACCCTCTCTGAGCAGCCCGTTCCTCCATTGGATATAGGCGGTGTTGGCGGAGTCGAGTGCCAGAATCATGAATTGCTTGGAATGGTTGAAAGGATCGACCAGTTCGTTTGCCGGCATACAAGAGATGAGGTAATACGCATCTTTGTTCGGATGGAAATTATACTCGATGAATCCCGCTGAGACAATCTCCGCACTCATCTCTATCGTCACATCGTCAACCACCCACGGTGCTTCGGGGTTACAACCCGTGAAGAGTAAGGAGTAAAGAATAAGGAACAAAGACAAAAATGTCCTGCATCCTGCATCCTGAATTCTGAATCCTAAAATATTATTCTTCATACTCTCTCCTTTCTTTTTCCTCTTGCTCCAAGAGGGATTGTACGGAATAGATGAAGCGCAGGCAAGTCATCACATGTCCGCCGTAATGGCCGAAGTTATAGGTGATATTGGACGCTGCCCACCGGGCTTTCGCGTTGACGGCATTCTGGAAGGATACCGTCTCGTCATCCATGGAGTGGGCGATATATACGGAGGCTTCCGGCATCCAAGAGAACGAGACGATGGAGTTCTCGATCATGGCTTTCTGAAGTTCCGATACTTTCCATGAACGCTGATCCATCGCTTCTTCGGTAAGGATCTCGTGCGTCACTTTTGTGCCGATGAACTGATTGACCTGCGAGGTCGTATATTTCTTGCTGTTAATCCACTCGTCAATATGGTCGCTGATACGCGGTCTCACCAGATCTTCCATTTTGATATCGAGACTGTTGCCGAGAATCATACCCTGTACGACAAGCGGTACGCCGACAGGATAGTTAGCCAAGTCGGTGTTGACAAACTGCTCATAGGTGGCTTTCACGTCATACGGACCACCACCCGCAAAGACACGGTGAATTTTTACCTGCTTCGGGTTCTCGTCTGCGTAATACTCCGTCTCAATGAGTCGCTCAACGGCCATAGTGTTTGCTCCACCTTGGCTGTAACCCATGAGGATGATTTCCGGTTGCTCGGGTGACATGCCTACGGCCTCTAACCATGGTTTGACTGCGTGGTACATGTCCAGCACGTTTCGCGCCGTGAGATCCATGACGAGGTACGGGTGGACTTCATTAACTGTGACGCCGTAACCCATATAGTCCGGAATGATAAGTCCATAACCCATAGGCACGAGCATCCCTTCGAGCGAGAAACAGTTGGAAGGAGCTTCGCTATTTGAGCAGACGGTATAGTGACTCACAAGAATGAGTCGTTTGGGTTTGCGTCCTTTGGGTAAAATGACTTTGCCGCTGAGCGTAATAGTGTCCCATTTGGTGTTGATGCTGGGGTAGGTACCTACGACTTCAATCACTCTGTTTTGGTTATGGTACTTGAGCAATGATTGCATGATGTCTGCAGCTGTGGTGCTGGTGGTCTTCGGTGCTTTGGTCGGACCGCCTTGAGCGTCACTCGCATCATTGGTCTCATGGTTTTCCTCTTCGGCATGCTCAATGTAATCAACAACGCGCGTGCCGTCGGGTAGGTAACAGTTTGTGGGGATGCCTTCATTCAGATCGACCTCATGTTGCCCGATTACGCGGAAAGAGAGGTTGGATGTTCCCTGCAAGTTACCGAAATCCACACTCTCGTCAGGACGGAACTGGCAGGCCGCTAATAAAGTGGCTGCCACCAGAGTTACTGTTTGTAATGTTTTACGCAGTAAAACCATTTTAACCATTTTATTTACCGGGCGAAGTGCTTAGAACCTCGCACCGAATCCAACATTGATTATTTTTGATGATGCCATGAAGATGGTATTAGCGTCTCGTAACGCATACATGCCTCCGAAATCTACCGTCCAAAACCATCGCTGGTAGTTAGCGCTAATACCGAAAACGGTGAATTGTGCGGCCATGCCAACTACGGTATGACGTCCCCAACCATCCATCTCCGATCCGCCGTTAATATCCATACCAAAACCTAATCCCGAGTAGAGATTGACGTTCGGATGGTGGAAATACGTAAACCGGATGGTAGGCATGATGACTATATTATAGAACCAATGACCGCTCTCGCGTGCCACCTCTGCTCCGCGACCGTTACGTGTCACATCGTCCCAGCGCACGTCACTCCAGTCAAACATGCCACCCAGGGAGAACCAATGTTTGAAACGCCACTGGTACTCAATCCATATATGCTGGTCATGATGGTAGTTCTCGTGGTACGTCTGCCTGTAACTCTCCGGCATTGTCGTAGTGATTGCTGTCGGGTTATGCCAAATGAGGCTCTCGAACAATTGGTCACCCCATCCGATGCGCAACTCATTATGTTGCGAGAGATAGGCGTATTTGTCCTCCGCAAGAAGACTCATCGAGAGCATACTGAATGCCAGAAATATGAGAAATTTCGTTTTCACGCTGCAAAGTTAAAGAAAAATTTGCATATATGCAAGAATTTTACTAATTTTGCAGCGTAAAACTATTCTTTTTATGGAAAAACAAGAACTTCGTAAGCTTATTGCTATTTGGTTTGAAGAGGATATTCGCGATGGCGATCATACCTCGCTCAGTTGTATTCCTCCCGCACAGTTGGGGTGTCAGCAACTCATCATCAAGGACACGGGAGTGCTCGCGGGAGTGGAAGTGGCGAAAGAGATTATCAACTATTTCGACCCTGAGTGCCGTTTCGAGCAGTTCCTCCACGATGGCGATCATGTGAAGCCCGGGGATATAGCGTTTAAGGTATATGGCAAGGAACTCTCGCTCCTTCAGATCGAGCGTACGATGCTCAATATCATGCAACGCATGTCCGGTGTAGCGACTACGGCGCATAAGTACCAAAGCCTCATCGAGGACACAGGATGCCATGTTCTCGACACACGCAAGACGACACCGGGACTGAGGTATTTGGAGAAAGAAGCAGTTGCGTTAGGAGGCGGTATGAACCACCGTATAGGACTCTTCGATATGATTCTCCTCAAGGACAACCATGTGGACTTTGCAGGAGGTATCACCAACGCGCTCACGCGTGCCCGCGATTATTTAAGGAATAGAGCTGCAGAGGGGCAGACCGAACGATTCCTTAACATGAAGATCGAAATCGAGGTACGCAACTTCGAGGAGATCAACGAAGCCCTCGCCACCAATATACCTGACCGTATTATGCTGGATAACTTCACACCTGAGAAGACCAAGGAGGCGGTGGATGTTATCCGCGCGTGGGAAAAGACAGCAGGTCGTCACATGGAGATAGAGTCTTCAGGCGGTATTACGATAGACACCATCCGTGATTACGCGCTGCAAGGAGTGGACTTCGTATCCGTTGGTGCACTCACCCATAGTTATAAGAGCCTTGACATGAGTTTCAAGGCTGTGAAGGAGTGAGTGAATGAGAGATAAAAATAGCGGAGCTATCGTAGCCCCGCTATTTTATGTATCTGAACGCTGAGTCGCCAGAACGGATGGGAGAGTATGTACCGCACCGTCTCCGGTAAGTTATCGTTTCGGTCATCTTCCCATTCGTCGATACCGCTCTGCATCAACCATTCGCCGTTGTACCGCAGCGGTTGCAGCAACCAATGTTCTGCTTCCAATTGTCCGCGCCATACTTCCGGGTCATACGTGCCGGTGAAAACCACTTTCACTTCGTTGACCTTTTTTAGCGCGAGCGTTGTGTCTTGTTTTGGAGAGCATGTGATCCAATCGATGCCGTCGGGTAGGGGACGGGTACCATTGGTCTCGATGCAGATATAAAATCCCGCGGCGTGAAGGGCGTCCACAAGTGGTTTATCTACCTGCAGACCCGGTTCACCTCCCGTGAGCACAACCATCTTCCGCCGTTTGTTGGGCGTGTCGTACAAGTCTTGAATGGCAGCTACGATATCTTCGGACGTCATGTGAGTGAAGTCCGTAAACTCCGTGTCGCACCATGGACACCGGAGGTTACAGCCGCTGAAACGCACAAAAACAGCGGGGATACCCATGTGCGCACCCTCGCCTTGTAATGTGTAGAATATTTCATTAACCTTGTACACCTTAACCTTTAACCTCTAATCCCTCTCGTAGATTGCCACGTTGCCTTCGGATTCCTGAACGGAGACTTTATAGCAGTTCTCTACGTGGTCACATATCCAGCGGGCGATATTTTCTGCGGAAGGATTGACCTCAAGGATATCGTTGATGTATTTATGGTCGAAAGTATCCTTGACAACACGTTTGATATGCGTGAAGTCCGTGACCATGCCATCAGCATTCAGTTCCTTGGCGCGGCAATAGACTACGATGATCCAGTTATGACCGTGCAGGTTCTCACATTTGCTTTCGTACGATAACATCAAGTTATGCGCTGCCGAAATCTCAATAGTCTTTTGAACGTAATACATAAATCACACATTAAATATTACACATCACGCATCATAGATAGTGTTATCCTCAATGCCGGCTTGAGCAAGTGCTTCCTTGCGTTCGCGACATGTGCCGCAGACACCACAATGATGTTGGCCTCCTTTGTAACAACTCCATGTCTCGGCGTAATCGAGGTGCAGGTCTTTGCCTTTCGCTGCAATCTCGGCTTTGGTGAGACGGGTGTAGGGAGTGAGCAGTTGCACGCCGTTCCATGTTCCGAAATGGATGGCGTTATTCATGGCCTCCACGAATTCCGGACGGCAGTCTGGATAGATTGTGTGGTCACCGGAATGATTCGCCAGCATGACGTATTGCAGTTTGTTGTTCTCGGCTATGCCGGCGGCTATAGATAGCATGATACCGTTACGGAAAGGAACGACGGTTGATTTCATGTTTTCTTCGTCGTAGTTTCCTTCTGGTATAGCATCAGCGCCGGACAATAAGGAGGAATGAAAAAACTGTTTGATAAACGGCAAACGAATAACCATGTGCGGGATACCGAGACGCTTGCAATGCAGTTTGGCAAACTCCAACTCGCGGTCGTTATGGTTGCTGCCGTAATGGAATGATAGTGCCATCCCGATACGGAACTGATATTCGTATAACATCGTTGTGGAATCGAGTCCACCGGAGAGAACAATCAATGAATCTTTCATTTAGTGTTTCGTGTTAATGGTGAATTGCTCGCGTATGCGCTCTTCTTTTAGCGACTGATGATCCGCATCAGCGTAGTTGGCGAAAGGATAGATACTGATGCCTCCTCGGGGCATAAAATAGCCGGTTACTTCGAGGTATTTGGGATTCATGAGACGAACCAGGTCCTTCATGATGATATTCACACAATCCTCATGGAAGTCACCGTGGTTTCGGAAGGAGAAAAGATATAGTTTGAGACTCTTACTTTCCACCATCCGCTCGCGCGGTATATAACTAATAAAGAGGTGACCAAAATCCGGTTGCCCGGTTTTCGGACATAAGGTCGTGAATTCCGGACAATCGAATGTCACTACGTATTCGTTCTCAGGGTGTTTGTTCTCAAAGGTCTCCAGCACGCTCGGATTATACTGATCCGAGTATTGTACGTGCTGGTTACCTAAGAGAGAAATGCCTTGCAGTTCTTGTTCTGTACGCATATTAACCTCCGAAGTTATCGAACCTGATATCGGCATCGTCCACACCTAAGGAGTGGAGCAGGTCGAGGACGGTCTTTGCCATCATAGGAGGACCGCAGAGGTAGTACTCGACATCCTCGGGAGCGTCATGCTGCTTGAGGTAGGTATCGCCCATAACCGGAGCAATGAAGCCCGGGGTGTACTTGATACCGAGTTGGTCCGCCTTCGGGTCCGGACGGTCCAGCGCCAGGTGGAAATGGAAGTTCGGGAACTCCTTCTCCAGAGCGAGGAAATCGTCGAGGAAGAAGACTTCGTCGATAGCACGTGCGCCGTAGAAATAGTGCATCTCACGGTCACGGCAGTTGCGGGTCTTCAACATGTGCATGATCTGCGCACGGAGCGGTGCCATACCGGCTCCACCACCAACCCAGATCATCTCCTTCTTGCTGTCGTAAACAGGACGGAACTCACCGTAAGGACCGCTCATGCGCACCTTGTCACCCGGTTTGAGCGAGAAGATATACGTGGAAGCGATACCGCACGGTACGTCCATGAACTCCGGTCCGTTCGGGCACTGCTCTTTGGGTTTGAACGGCGGGGTCGCGATACGCACAGTAAGCGTGATGATGTCGCCCTCGTCGGGGTAGTTAGCCATCGAATAAGCACGAACGGTAGCCTGGGTGTTCTTCTGTTTGAGTTTGAAGAGCCCGAACTTCTGCCAAGCCGGCAGATAGAGGTCACCGATGAGCGATTTATCGAAGTCGCGGTCGTAGTCGATGTCGTACTCAGGGATGATGATCTGTGCGTACGAACCCGGCTCGAAGTGCATGTGCTCGCCCGGAGGCAGTTGCACTTTGAACTCTTTGATGAAGGTAGCGACGTTCTTGTTGGAGATGACTTCGCATTCCCATTCCTTGACACCGAGTACGGCTTCATCGACCTTCATGGTGATGTCTTCTTTCACTTTGACCTGACAGCCCAGACGCCATCCTTCTTTCTGCTGCTTGCGGGAGAAATGGACGGTCTCGGTAGGCAGAATCTCGCCGCCACCGGAGAGGACTTGGCACTTGCACTGTCCGCAAGAGCCCTTACCGCCACAGGCAGAAGGCAGGTGAACGCCGGCTTCGCCGAGTTGGTTCAGCAGCGAACCGCCGGCTGCCACGTCATAGACCTTGTCGCCGTTGATGGTCACCTTGACATTCCCGGAGGAAACGAGGTACTTTTTGGCCACCAAGAGGATAGCCACGAGCAGGAGGATCACAATGAGGAACACTCCTACAGCATATAAAATTGCAGTCATATTCATAGTGTTGTCCTCCTATTAGATCTCCAGTCCGCTGAAACACATGAACGCCATCGCCATGAGGCCCACGGTGATGAACGTGATGCCCAGTCCCTGCAGCGGTTTGGGAACATCGTCATGAGGCCCACGGTGATGAACGTGATGCCCAGTCCCTGCAGCGGTTTGGGAACATCGTTATACTCCATTTTCTCACGAATACCTGCGAGGCAGACGATGGCTAAGAACCATCCCAGACCCGAACCCAATGCGTACATGAACGCATCGCCGAGAGAGGTGATAGCCTTAGGATCCACTGCGGGCAGGCCGATACGCTGCTGCATGAAGAGCGAACCACCCATGATAGCGCAGTTCACCGCAATCATCGCATAGAGCGACGGGCTGTATTTCTCCACAACCATCTCCACCAGTTGCACGATAGCGGCAATGACGGCGATGAAGAGGATGAAACTGAGGTACTCCAGATGCAGTGGCTCCAGCACGAGCGTCTGCAAGAGGTAGTTAACCGGCAGGGTAACGACGAGCACGAAAGTAACGGCTACACCCAGACCGGCTGAGGTCTTCACGTTCTTTGAAACTGCCAAATATGAACACATACCTAAAAAGTATGCAAATATCATATTGTCAGCGAATATCGAGCGGACAAATAAACTTAAAGCGTGTTCCATTACTTAGCCTCCTTATCATTAATTGAACGATGTACCCAAATGACGCAGCCCACAAGGATCAACGCCATGGCGGGCATGAGCATCATACCACAGTTCTCGTAACCATGGTCATAGCACCACTGCGGGATCACTTGGAAACCGAGCAGCTGACCCGAGCCGAGGAGCTCGCGTACGAAAGCTACGATGACGAGGATGATGGCATAACCCAGACCGTTGCCCAGACCGTCCAACAGGGAATCCCACGCGTTGTTGGTCATGGCGAACGCCTCGAGGCGACCCATCAGAATACAGTTGGTGATGATCAGACCGAGGTAAACGCTCAGCTGCATCGCTACGTCGTAAGCGAACGCTTTGAGCACCTCGCTGACGAGGGTTACCAGCGCAGCGACAACCACGAGCTGCACGATGATACGCACACGCATCGGGATAGTGTTACGCAGCAGCGACACGATGACGTTCGACATAGCGACGATGATCGTCACAGCAATACCCATCACGAGCGCAGGCTTCAACTGTACTGTTACGGCAAGCGCCGAACAGATACCTAAAATCTGCACTACGACAGGGTTATTCGCGTTAAGAGGACCAAGCAATGTGTCCTTAGTTTTCTGACTCAACATGGTCTTCCTCCTTTCCTTCATTTTCACATTTACTCATTTTCTCATTTTCACATTTGAGGAACTCCTCGTACTCTGCGAGGTTCACTTCGAGCATGGTGCTGACGCCGGAGGAGGTGATGGTAGCACCGGAGATGGCATCTACCTGCTCCTGTCCGTCGGCATGTTTGCCGGATTTGAGGACTGCTATAGACACCACTTCGCCTGCGGCGTTGCGGATATGCTTGCCCTCAAACTGCTCGCGGAACGGCAGTTCCACAATCTTGGCACCCAGACCCGGAGTCTCGGACTCGTGGTTGAAGTTGACACCATAGACGGTGTTCTTGTCCGCATCAAGCGCAAGGTAACCGCCGATGCCGCCCCAAAGACCCTTACCGCTGAGCGGCAGGATGTATTTGGTTTCGCCGTTGAGGTTCGCTACATAGACTTCTTTGTTTCCGTAGGTCAGCGTGTCGTTGACAAGCACCATGTAAATCTCTGCGGGGTTACCGGCGGAGTAGTCCACCTTGAGCGCACCGAGGATTTGTTTCTGCTTGTCGAGCAGGATATTCGCCTGCTGCTTCGGAGCGAGTGCCTGGCTTACCACCGCCAAGAGCACAGCTACGATGATTACCATCACCGCTGAATAGATGAAGGTATAAAGATTACTGTTCGTATTCAGTTTCATAGCTTCGCCTCCCTTTTAGCACGTTTATTAATATTTGCTTGAACAACACACCAGTCGATGAGCGGCGCAAATGCGTTCATGAGCAGGATAGCGAGCATCATTCCCTCTGGATAACCCGGGTTGAGGACGCGCACGAGCACTGCTACGAGACCGATGAGGAAACCGTAGATATACTTGCCGCACTCGGTACGGGCAGAAGTCACAGGGTCGGTTGCCATGAATACAGCACCGAAAGCGAAACCGCCGCTGACGAGGTGCATGTACCACGGGTACTGCGCTGCGAGGTTAGCCTCGGAGCCGAACATGTTAAAGAGCCAAGCGGTCAGACCGCCGCCTACGAAGACAGACAGCATCGTCTTCCAAGACGCTACGCCTGTCGCTAACAGCAGACATGCACCGAGCAGGATTGCCCAGCAGCAGGTCTCGCCCACCGAACCCGGGATCAGACCGTTGAAGAGGTCCCAGAAACCGAGTTCTACAGCCGAACCGGTGCTCATCTGGGTCAACGGAGTAGCACCCGAGAAACCATCTACGAGCGCGTGACCGCCGTCCCAGCCCCATGTGCCGCCGGTACGCACGAACGGTTCGTCACCGGTCATGTGGCTCGGATAAGCAAAGAAGAGGAACGCACGCGTGATAAGCGCCACGTTGAAGATGTTATAACCTGTTCCGCCGAACACCTCTTTGGCGAAGATGACCGCGAATGCCGTTGCAATCGCTACCTGCCACAGCGGCGTGTTGATCGGCACGATGAGCGGAATGATGAATCCCGTGACGAGGAAACCCTCGGCTACCTCTTCGTGCTTGATCTGCGCCACGGTGAACTCGATACCCAGACCGACGATGTAACTTACCAAGATATACGGCAGTACGGCGAGGAAGCCGAAACCGAACGCTTTCCACCAGAGGGCAGCGGTCATGCCGGCTTCTAATTGGCCCGTAGCCAGCAGGTGCTGGTAGCCTACGTTGAACATACCGAAGAGCAGCGCCGGAACCAAAGCCAGTACAACAATAATCATCGTACGCTTGGAGTCCGAACCGTCATGGATATGTGTGCCAAGACGCTTGGCGGTTGTCTGGGGCGTGAAGAGGAAGGTATCGAAAGCGTCGTAGAACGAACTGAGCCAGTTCAGCTTGCCGCCTTCCTCGAAGTTCTTGCCGAACTTCTTCCATGTTTTATATAACCATTCCATCACTCAATCTCCTTTCTTAAATTGTCCAACGCTTCGCGAACGATAGCCTGCAGCGGCATTTTGGAGGTGCAGACATACTCACAGAGCGCAAAATCTTCGGGAGCCACCTCATACGCGCCGAGGGCTTCCATCTTGTCGATGTTGCCGGCAATCATGGCTTTGATGAGGTACTCTGGGTAGATGTCCATCGGGAAGACCTTGTCGTACTCGCCGGATACGATGATCGCGCGGCGTCCGCCTTTGAGACGTGCGTCCCACTGGTAGTGCTTCTTGCCGAAGAGCCAGCGTGTGAAACGGTTGTCCAGCATGGCAGCGGGGTCGGTCTTGCCGAAATGGAACGACGAGAAGCGCGGCAGCATCCAGCCCATAAACTCGTGGTTCTCGGAGCCTTCGTCCAGCACCGTGAACTGGTTGTCATAGACAGAGATGATGTCGTCGAGGCTGATCTGACGTCCGGAGAGCACGTTTCCGGCAATGTAGCGGCAGGGGCACTCGGTGTGTACGTTGCTCGTGAGGATAGCCGATACGGGCATGCCAGGGAGAACGTTGTAGTACTGCTTGCCGTAAGCCAGCGGACCGGTGAGAGCCACTTTCTTCTGCATGTCCACGATGCCTTTCTGGAAAAGACGGCCGATGACAGCCAGATCCTGGATGTTGACGGTGAAGACGGTCTCACCCTTTGCCAGCGGAGCGAGGTTGTTGAGCTGCACGCCTACGTTTCCGGCAGGATGCGGACCATAGACCTCATAGAGGGTGCAGTCCTTCAACTCTCTAAACTCGGTTGAGCGGGAACCTCCACGAAGACCGACATAAACAGGCGCGAGCTTAGCGAGCGCCGATACACCTGCTTGCAGCGTCGGCAACTGACCCTTGAGCACCCACTCGTAGTTAGGAGCACAAGGCGCACTGTCAAAACTCGAAATAAAAATAGCGCGAGGGGTCTTGTTCGGCAGAGCGATGCAGTCGTACGGACGTTGCTTCATCAATGCCCAGAGGCCGCTTTTCAGCAGCAGCTCCTTCACATCGCCTGCGGTGTCAAACTTCTCATACTCGATGGTAGCGTCCGCAAGGATGTCGATGGACATGATCTTACGTCGCTCACCGCGCACGATCTCTTTGACTTCACCCGATACAGGCGAGGTAAAGAACAAGCTCTCAAACGCTTTGTCGTGGAAGAGCGGGCTACCCGCCTTCACACGGTCGCCGACCTTGACATCCAGTTTCGGAGTGATGCCGGCGAACTGGTCGGGCACGATATGAAAGACCTCCGGACGACGAACGCTACCAAGCGTCTCTGCCGCAGTTCCCTCAAAAGGAATGTCCAAACCACGTTTCAGTTTGATTGTTTGCATAAAATTGTTAATGTTATTTATTGTTTGTTTTTAAAATCACGGGATAATATACTATGTATATTATAAGGTAGGGTGGGATACGATATAGGTCCGATATGAGTCCGATATGAGTCCGATATGAGTCCGATATAATTGTAACACCCCGCAAAACAGCCCGCAAAATTACAAAAAATATTTCACATGTGCAAGCGCGCGTTACTTTTTTTGTAAAAAAATATTGTAATTGCACAATTTATTTTGCATCTACAATCTCCCAGGTCCGCTAAGGAATCAAATCCTTTACAAGTGTGGATGCCAACGGATGTTTTTTTTGTATATTTACAAAAATATTTGCATATATCGCAAAAAAGCAGTATCTTTGCAGCCGATTTAGTTTAAATTGAAGGAATATGCGCAAAACGCTATCGATATTATTGGCTCTCTTGTGTGTTCTTCCGCTGATGGCTGCGAAGAGTTACACGGTGGTTCTGGATGCCGGGCATGGTGGAAAGGACCCGGGTGCAGTAGGAAAGTTCTCGCAGGAGAAAGACCTGAATCTGTCTTTGGTACTCAAAGTGGGTGCGTTGCTTAAAGAGCAGTACCCCGATATCAATGTCGTTTATACCCGTTCTACAGACGTCTTCATCCCTTTGCAGACCCGCGCCGATATTGCGAATAAGAACAATGCCGACTTATTTATCTCCATCCATACCAACGCTTCGGAGAATAGGAACTCCAAAGGAGTGGAGACCTTTATTCTCGGAACGGAGAAAGCGGAGAAGAACCTCGACGTGGCCATGCGCGAGAATGCTGTGATGAAACTGGAGGCGGACTATAAAACGACTTACCAGGGTTTCGATCCCAACTCCATTGATTCGTATATCATGTTCGAGTTAATGCAGAATAACTTCATGGACCAGTCTTTGCAGTTCGCTACCCAAGTCCAACAACATTTTGTGGGTCATCTCAACCGTTCCGACCGCGGTGTACAGCAGGCATCGTTCTGGGTGCTTCTCAAGACCGCCTGTCCGGCAATCCTCTTTGAGATGGGCTTCATCTCCAATGCGGAGGAAGAGAAATTCCTGAACGCCGACACAACGATGGATATGATGGCTACCGCCCTCGTCAACGCATTTGCTGT
The DNA here is from genome assembly GCA_902799705.1 of uncultured Bacteroidales bacterium. GTDB lineage: Bacteria > Bacteroidota > Bacteroidia > Bacteroidales > Paludibacteraceae > Colicola. The sequence goes on along the minus strand of CADCBP010000016.1, from coordinate 12,676 downwards.
CTATACCCACCGCCAGGAGATAAAGAAAGGAGAAAGGGGAGAAGTGAAGAGTGAGAAGCGAGACAACGAAGCGCAGCCGGAGGAGCCGGCAGCCAAGCCCGCCAAATCCGCCAAGCCCACAACGTATTACGCCCTGCAGATTTGTGCATCGCGTGCCCCGTTGGAGGATTCAGATCCAAAACTGAAAGGAGTGGCATGCGAGAGCAGGAAAGTAGGCGACTGGTATAAATATTATGCCATCATTGATACGGACCGCGGCAAAGTGGTAGAGAAACAGAAGGAACTCAAACAACTCTTTCCAGATTGTTGGATATCAAAATTTGAACAATAAATAATGAAACATGCACGTGAGATAAAGGTTGGCATTTTGGCTACCCTATGTCTATTCTTGTTATTTTTCGGTTTTAACTTTCTCAAAGGCGTGAATATCTTTTCGCCTACGAATAGTTATCATGGTACCTTCCAAAACCTGCATGGTCTGGAGGAGCAGGCGGCGGTGTATATTCTGGGTCATAAGGTGGGGCAGGTGGATCGTCTGCACTACGACTTCACCCGTGACAGCGCCTTCGTTATTGATATATCCATCCGTAAAGATATAGCGTTGCCGGAAGGCACGACGATGGCGCTGATCTCCGATGGTCTGCTCGGCGGCATGGCTATCGAACTGCAGTTCCCGGATCAATTGCAAATCACCAATGACAAATCACCAATGATCGAGAAAGGCGCCTTTCTCAAAACGACCTATGTGCCGGGATTGATGGAGAGCCTGCAAGGCGAGTTGTTGGCGCACGTGGACGAGGCGGTGCAGAATGTGGATTCGTTGGTTGCAGTGTTGCGTACACAAGTCGAAGGCGAGCATATTAAAAACTCGCTGGAGAACGTCGATCGCATCTCGGGAGACCTGTCATTAGTCTCCTCCGATCTCAAACGCATGATGAAGAATCAAGTGCCGCGCATTGTCAATAATGCCGATACAGCAGTTGCCAACCTCAATACGGTAGTGGCGGATATCAAGGCAGCCGACCTGAAAGCGACAGTAGCCCGCGTGGACAAAGCCGTGGATAATGTCAACGGACTGGTGACCGATGTTCGTTCGCCGGAAGGAACCATCGGACAGTTGATTTACAATAAATCGCTCTATAATCATATCGATGCCACCGTCCTTTCGGCAGACAGTCTGCTCACCGATCTGAAGGCTCATCCGAAACGCTATGTCCATTTCTCTATTTTTGGAAAAAAAGATAAATAACATGTTCCACACACGATAAATGCGACATTTTCTTATTTGTAGATTTTCTAAATAACAAATATTTTCATTTAAGCGTAATGCCCCGAGAAATTCGGGCTTTACGCTTTTTTTTATGGAAAAATACACCTTTCCCTTGCAAATTTGAAACTTCCTATAAATCAACAAGTTACATGTTAATAACTATAGCTAATATGTTGAAAATCAGAAAGATAGACTTAACTTCTTATAAATGCGCAAGTTACATATATTTGCAATTCCGGCATAAAAAGCAAAATTTGGTCAATTCAAAAAAATGTAGTACCTTTGCACTCGCTTTTGACAAAAATGACACCAACAATTCAACAACAATGGGCTCAGTGTCAGACCATTTTGGCTGACAACCTGACATCGAGTGCGTACCAGACATGGTTCGCTCCTATTGTACCCCTGCATTACGCGGAGGGAACGTTGGTGCTGCAAGTCAAATCGCAGTTCGTGGCGGAGTACATCGAAGAGAATTATATTCCTCTGTTATCGGCCGCGATCATCCGTGTGTTCGGGCAAGGCACGCGCCTGGAGTACCGCGTGCTGGTGGATTCCACTTCCGGTGCAGGTACCACCTTGCCGTCTTCCGGAGCGCCCGCGACCGCGCGTCCGTTCCAGCAACCGGCGGTGAACAATAATGATCTGCCGGCGTTAAACGAGCTTTATACCTTTGACTCGTTCGTCGCCGGAGAGCCGAATAAATTAGCCCGCACGGCCGGTTTGGCTATCTCCAAGCAACCGGGTTACACCGCTTTCAACCCGCTCTTTATCTACGGAGGCAGCGGAGTAGGCAAGACCCATCTTGCCTGTGCGATAGGCCATCAGGTGCAGACGTTGCATCCGCAGGCGCGCGTGTTGTACGTGAGCGCGAACACGTTCAAATTACAATATCAGGATGCGCGCAAGGAGAACCGTATTCCGGACTTCCTCAATTTCTATCAGTCGGTAGATGTGCTTATTGTGGATGACATCCAGTATTTCGCAGGGTTGAAGGGAACGCAGGATACTTTCTTCCATATCTTCAATTACCTCCAGCAGAGCCGCAAGCAGCTCATCCTTACCTCCGACAGGCCTCCTATCGAGTTGAAGGATATCGAGGAGCGTCTGCTGACACGTTTCAAATGGGGGTTGGCTGCTGAGATCTCTCGTCCGGACTACCAGTTGCGCAAGGATATTCTGCTGTCGAAGATGCGTCGTGACGGAATAACGTTGTCGGATGAGATTGTTGATTACATTGCGCTTAACGTGCGTGAATCGGTGCGTGATCTCGAAGGCATTCTGGCTTCCCTTCTGGCGCACTCCACGTTGACGGACAAAGAGATAGACCTGGCGCTAACCGAGCAGGTAGTAAGCCGCATTGTGGCCGTTCAGCCGCACCGCACGACGATTGAAGATGTGCTGGAAGAAGTGTCGAAGCACTATAATATCCCGCTGAAGGCCATCGTCTCGCAGAACCGTGCCAAGGAGATTACGCAGGCGCGTCACGTTGCCGCGTACTTGAGCAAGAAACTGACGGAGAGTTCGTTGACGGAGATCGGTTTCCGCATGGGACGGCGCACGCACGCAACTATTCTGCATTCCGTCGCGTATGTGAACGAACAACTGGAGTTTGATCCGGTACTCAGGCAGCACATTGCCCAACTGCAATCCGCTTTACATCACTAATCCCGGAAGGTCAGCCTATGCGCACGTTTTATTTCCGAGTAGCCGACCATATTTTTGCGATTGAAACCGCACACGATCTTCTCGCGTGCTGTCCGAACTATGCGCCTTTTCTGAGTAGTCAGCAATCTGATCCCTGCATTCAGCCTGTCCTCACGCTTCGCGTAAGCGGGAGTGAGTTGCCTTCGATCGAGGGATGGACACTTCTCTATACCGACCGCTCGGACGATGACATGCCGCGTATCGAGATGTACCGCCGCGGCGAAGAATGGCAGTTCCGTTTCTCCCAGAGCAGGGACGGTGCTGTTGTCGGAGCGTTTACCTGCGATGCACGCATGCAGAATGCTGTGTTGTACGGAGAACCGACGCGTTTTGCTATCGACAACACGATGATGTTGCTTTATGCTTTCTCCACGGCGGGTAGCCGCACGTTGCTTTTCCATGCCTCGGTTATCGTGCGCGGAGAAAACGGATATATGTTCCTCGGCAAGTCAGGAACGGGTAAGAGCACCCATGCCGAGCAGTGGTTGAAAGCCTTCTCCGACGCGGAGCGGCTGAACGATGACAATCCTGTTGTACGGGTGTCGGAAGACGGATTGGTTCGTGTATATGGTTCGCCATGGAGCGGTAAAACCCCCTGTTACAAAGCTGCCGACGCGCAAGTGAAAGCTCTTGTGCAGTTGGCGCAGGCACCCGAAAACGAGATAAAACTTCTGCGACCGACGCAGGCTTATCCCTATATCCTTTCGTCCGTGAGCGGACTGAAGATCCTTCCTCGGATGATGGACCGGCTTTACGAAACCATTGCGGCATTGCTGGAGTCCACTCCCGTTTATTTCCTTGACTGTTTGCCGAACACCGACGCGGCCGAAGTATGCTATTCTCATTTACCACATTAGGTTGCAAACTCAATTTTGCCGAGAGTAGTGCGCTCGCCAAGACGCTTGTCGCCCGTGGTCATACACGTGCGAAGAACGGTGAACAGGCGGATATATGCATCATCAACACCTGCTCTGTCACCGACGCAGCGGACCATAAGGACCGTCAGATGATTCATCGTATCCGGAGACAGAACCCCGATGCTATACTGGTCGTCACAGGCTGCTATGCCCAACTCAAACCCGACGAGATCGCACATATTGACGGCGTGGATTATGTCCTCGGGCAGGAAGAGAAATTCCACCTTGATGAATTTGTCGAAAACCTGGAAACAGCCCATAGGAACCGTTCTGAAAAGGAGGGGGAGATATTAACCTGCCCGATTCGGGAAGTGGATGATTTTCATTTTGCTTACAGCAAGGACGACCGCACACGGTGCTTTCTGAAAGTGCAAGACGGATGTAACTATTTCTGCTCGTACTGCACCATTCCCCTGGCGCGCGGGAAGAGCCGTAACCCGTCCATCGCATCCCTTGTGGCGCAAGCGCAGGAAGCCGTTGAAGGAGGAGCCAAAGAGATCATCCTCTCTGGCGTGAATATCGGTGACTTCGGCCGCTCTACCGGGGAGACGTTTATCGACCTCCTGCGGGCGTTGGACAGTATCCGGTTGTCAGTGGCCGGTGATCAGCCTTACGATTACCGCATCCGCATCTCCAGTTGCGAACCGAACTTACTGAGCGATGAGATCATTGATTTTGTGGCGAACAGCCGTCATTTCGCACCGCATTTCCATATTCCTCTGCAAAGCGGCAGTAATACGGTGCTGAAGATCATGGGCCGTCGTTATACCCGCGAACTCTTTGCGGAGCGTGTGGCGCATATCAAGTCCGTCATGCCTCATGCTTTTATCGGCGTGGATTGTATGGTCGGCGTGCGCGGGGAGAGTGCGGAGTGCTGGGCGGAATACGTGGAGTTTATCGAGTCGCTGCCGGTGAGTCAACTGCATGTCTTCACCTATTCGGAGCGCGCCAACACGCGCATGCTGGAGATGGACTTGGAGATTGTTCCGCAACGTGAGCGGGAGCGCCGCAGTAAGCAGTTACACGCCATCTCTGCCCGCAAGACCGAAGCGTTCTATGCGGAGCACAAAGGACAGAAAGCGGTCGTCCTCTGGGAGTCTGCGAAAAAGGACGGACTGATGTTCGGCTTTACTGAAAACTACATCAAAATAGGTCGGCCTTACGACAAAGCACGCGTCAATACCTTCGAGCTGGTAACCATCTAAAATTCCGAAAAAAACAAGAAAAGAACGGCATGCGCTTGCGTATGTCATTTTTTTGTAGTACCTTTGCAGCGATTTTTGTAAAAAATCATCAATTAGCAATCATCAATCATCATTGATCTTATGGCTTTGAAAGAAAATATACAATCCTTGCTTACGCAGGTAGGTGAGTTGAAGGCGAATAATGCCGAGGAGTTGGAGGCGCTGCGTATCAAGTACCTCAGTAAGAAAGGCGAGATCACGGCGCTGTTTAATGAGTTCCGTAATGTGCCGAATGACCAGAAACGCGAGTTGGGACAGATGTTGAACCAGCTTCGTCAGCAGGCGGAGAGTCGTATCAACGCATTGCGCGAGCAGTTTGAAGAGGCGGCTGCAGAGACGGATCATCCGGATCTGACGCGTACACCGGATCCTATCGCTTTGGGAACGCGTCATCCGCTGTCGTTGGTGCGCGAGGAGATAGAGGATATCTTCTCCCGTATCGGTTTCACCATCGCGCAAGGCCCTGAGGTAGAGGACGACAAGCACGTGTATGGCATGCTGAACTTCGCTCCGGAGCACCCTGCACGCGACATGCAGGACACCTTCTTCATCGAGAAAGAGATCGGCGTGCAGAAACCGACCGATGTGTTGCTGCGCTCGCACACTTCTTCTGTTCAGACCCGTGTGATGACGAGCCAGAAACCGCCGATCCGTGTGCTCTGTCCGGGACGCGTCTATCGCAACGAGGCGATCTCCGCGCGTGCACACTGCTTCTTCCACCAGGTGGAGGGGCTCTATATCGACAAGAATGTCAGTTTCGCGGACCTGCGCGAAGCGCTGCTCTATTTCAGCAAGGAGATGTTCGGACCCGAGACGAAGATCCGTCTGCGTCCTTCCTATTTCCCGTTCACCGAGCCCAGCGCAGAGATGGACATCAGTTGTAACATCTGCGGCGGTACAGGCTGCTCGTTCTGCAAAGGTACAGGATGGGTGGAGATCCTCGGTTGCGGCATGGTGGACCCGAATGTACTCGAGGCTTGCGGTATAGACAGCAAGGAGTATAGCGGTTTCGCCTTTGGCATGGGCATAGAGCGTATCACAAACCTCAAATACCGCGTGAAGGACCTGCGCCTGTTCTCCGAGAACGATGTACGCTTCCTTCGCCAGTTCGAGAGTTGCTAAATCGGCATGCGCAAGAGCCTGTCTATACTGCTGACGGCCTTGGTGTTGGCGGGGTGTGCGAACCGCGGGGTAGGACCGCAGGGAGGACCGAAAGACTCTATCCCGCCGATGGCTGTCAAGTCGGTGCCGGAGAACGGCGCCGTGAACTTCACGGGCAGGCGCATCGAGATTACTTTCAATGAATATGTACAGTTGGACAATGTCAGCGCGAACCTGCTGATGTCTCCTCCGCAACAGCGTCCGCCTGATGTCAAGGCGCGCGGCAAGCGCGTGATGATACAGTTCGCGGACAGTCTGCGTGACAGCACCACCTATACCATTGATTTCGGGGATGCCATCTGTGACTACACGGAGAAAAACCCCGTACATGGCTACTGTTTCGGATTCTCTACCGGTCCGACGATAGACACGCTGGAGACCACGGGCGTAGTGCTGGACGCCGAGAACCTGAAGCCGCTCAAAGGCATCATCGTCGGTATTCATGAGGATCTCTCGGACACGGCGTTCACTACCAAGACTTTCCTGCGCATTGCCCGCACGGACTCCACGGGGCACTACCGGATAGGCAACATGCATGCAGGGACTTACCGGCTGTATGCCGTCGATGATGTGAGTCGTGACTATCGTCTCACACCGGGAGAGTCCATCGCATTTGCGGAGGGAACGATTTCTGTCACGGCTCCTGACACGACGGCAGCAGACAGTCTTCTTCACAGCGACACCTTATACTTGTTCAAACCCATGCAGCAACGCCTGTACCTCCAGCGCACCACGCGGGAGGAACAGCATCGGATACGTCTTGCCTTCTCTTCGTCTCCGGACAGCCTGCCGGTCATCCGTCCGCTCACGGACAGTCTGCGCTACAACATGTATTTTTCCCCGCGTCATGATACCGTCACGATCTGGTTGCTGGACAGTGCTTCTATGCGTCCTGACTCCCTGTATTTCGAGGTGCATTACCGTCGCACGGACAGTTTGTATCATTTGGAGTGGGCTACCGATACGGTATTGGCACGTTGGCGTGCTCCGCGATTGTCGGCAAGGGCGCTCGAGGCGCAGGAACGACAGAGACGTAACAGGCGTCTTGGACTGAAAAGCAATGCATCGAAGCGATTCGACATATGCGATACGCTGCGTCTTGAAGCCGCCACTCCGCTGGCACTCATCCGCGAGGAGGCCATTCATCTGTATGAACGCAAGGAGAAGGACACAACAGTCTATCCTGTGCCTTTCACGATTGAGACGCACGACAGCCTGCCGATGCAACTGCTGTTCATCGCGCAACTGCTGCCGGGCAGAAAGTACGAGTTAAGCCTTGACAGCGCGGCGCTGGAGGATGTGTACGGCGTGACGCACATTGCCGGTTCGTATCCCTTGACGCTCAAGACGCCGGAGGACTATTCAACCATCCGCGTGACCATAGATCCCTTCGACCCGAAAATGCGTATTCAGGTGCTGAATGCAAAGGAAAAAGTGCTGCGCGAACAGTCGGCTCAACCGGACGGTGCGCTTTTCCGGTATCTCAAACCCGATGCGTATTTCCTGCGGATGTACAGGGATTCGAACGGCGACGGACAGTGGACTACCGGTAGTTGGGAGGATAAACGTCAGCCGGAGAAAGTCTATACGAACCCGACGAAGATACAGACGAAGTCCAATTGGGACTTTGAGGAGACATGGACTTATGACGCGCAGTAAAATCTTTGATATCTGTTTTATCGCTTTCGGACTGCTGGTACAAGTGGTCACGTTCTTCATCACTAATTCCCTGAACCCTGATACCCTGACTCCTTTATCCCTTATCAGCGGCTGTCTCGGTGTCTGTTCCGTGTGCCTCGCGGCGCAAGGGAATATTTGGACCTACGCTTTCGGTTTCGGTCAGGTGCTGACTTTCACCTATATCTGTTGGACCCAGCGTTTCTACGGCACGATTGCCATCAATGCGTACTATTTCGGTACGATGGTGTATGGGATTTTTGAGTGGAGGAAGCGATTAAGGAATGAGGGAGAGAGTGAGAGAAGAGTAGTGCCTCGGACACTCACGCCGGCGGTGGTGGTGACTATCGTGGCGGCGACGCTCGCTGTCTCTGCCTTGGTAGGATGGGGGCTGGCCGCTTGGACGGATGACACCCAGCCGTACCTGGATGCTTATACGACAACACCTGCACTCGTGGCGCAGGTGTTGATGATTCTTGTTTATCGGGAGCACTGGTTCCTGTGGCTTGCCATTGACGTACTCAGTGTCGTGTTGTGGTTGCGGGCGGGAGACTACTGCATGGCCGCGCAATATGTTTTCTGGTGCGCGAACTGCCTCTACGGTCTCAGACGCTGGCAATCCCTAAATCCTAAACCCTAAATCCTAAATCCTAAACCCTAAATCCTAAACCCTAAATCCTAAACCCTAAATCCTAAATCCTAAACCCTAAATCCTAAACCCTAAATCCTAAACCCTAAATCCTAAACCCTAAATCCTAAACCCTAAATCCTAAATCCTAAATCCTAAATCCTAAATCCTAAATCCTAAATCCTAAACCCTAATCCCTCTCATTCGGCATCTCTAAGGTATAGAGAATAGCCTCAGACTGTCGCAAGGCATTGCGTTTCTTCTGTCCGGCGGCGAAGAGGAATGTCTCGGCGGTTACCACGCGTCCGTTCACTTGGTCGAGACGGGTCAGACTGACGAACGGTCCGCCCATCGCTTCGCCGTCCAGCATCTTCCATAAACCGCGAGTCTCCATGGCATAGAAGCCACCCGTTGTATCGCGTAAAGCTGTTACCTGACGGCTCACCGGCGGGAAATGTTTGTATTCCGTACCCATGTGGCTGCCGGGCACTTGCGCGGTAACAAGGCGACCTTCTATCTCATTGCGCATGGCGACGATAGACTCTCCCGAGAACTGTTCCTGCGCCGTGTAAGGATAGTCATAGACCAGCACGTCTTTGCGCATCGGACCTTTGTTATTGCAGGCCCAGAGCACGTGGATGTCTTGCTCGTTGAGCACTAAGGTGGTATCCATGATCAGCATAAAATCTTCGGGCAGAAGGAGGTCATAACCGCGCTTGTTCAGGTGCGCGCGCGCTTCCTTATTCGTACTCGCGCGATAGAAACGGATCTGACGTGCCAGTTCTTCGCGAACAAACCACTCGCGTATCTGTTCGCTATTAGACGACCAGTACTCTAAAAATGCCTCCTCGCTTGGCGCCTGAATACGGATCATCGCCTGCGGCTTGGACCATACATCGCGACTCTTCTGAGCCTTCACTTGGGTGTACTTGTGCGAATCAATGTCTATCAGCAGGATGTTCCGCGTGGATTTGAGGAAATCATCGAACTGCGATGATGGAACACACGAAACAACGAAGTACGGCTCCATCTGCGGAAGGCCATACATGTCGCCACCCATCGTCTCACTGACTGCATGGGATACTTCGCCGGAAGAAGGCGTAATAATCAGACATTCATAAATACTGCCGGTGGCGGAGGTGAGCAGACGGTCACTGCTTTTCCCGCAGGCTACGCATACCAATGCGAAAAACGCATAAAATAGAACTTTTTTCATATCTTTGTTTGAATTTGCGTGCAAAATTACATAATTTTCTTTAAAAATGCAAAAAAAACGAAAAAAAATTTGGAGAATTGTAAAAAAAATAGTACTTTTGTGCCGAAATTGAAAATTTATACATTTAAATACTATGATTTTACACAACGAATATCTGTACGTGACAGATGAAATAGACGGTTTTCGTCTATGCCGCGCAACGCTATCCGAAACTTCCACCACCATGCTTCTCTGCAAGAAAGGCTATATCGATGTCTTTTTTCGAGACGAGATGCTACGCGTGGGAAAAGACGACTTGTTGATTCGCATTCCGCGAGCAACCGAATTGGGGCCGTTTGAGATCTCCGATGACTTTGAGTTTATAGAACTGGCTATTCCGAATAAGATCTTCGAGGAATTGATGTATGAGTTGATGCGTGTCGAGCCGCTCTGGTGGCAGAAACAGGAGTATCTGAAGGCTAACCCGCTGTTCCATCTGAGCGATTACTCGAAGGAGTTTTGCGAACTCTTTTTCAAATTGCTTACGCTGCAGGTGGCAGCGCCGCTGAATGACTACCGCCGTCAGATCTTGAAGTTGATGGCGCGCAGCGCAACGCTCGAGATTCTCAATTATCTCGATAAAGTCATTCCTACCGAGAATCTGGAGGTATCCCGTCTCGCGTCCAACTCAGGAGACTATACTTTCCATGCTTTCACCAAACTGCTGCGTGAAAACCCGCACAGACGAGAGGTGCAATGGTTCGCCGCGCAGATCGGTATTACGCCTAAATACCTGTCGGAAATATGCAAGGAGCGCAGTGGTAAGTCCGCCAGCGAGTGGATTGCCGACGTGACTATCGCCGAGTTGAAGCATCTCTTGCGGGACACGACTATTCCTATTCACAAGATAGCGGAGCAGATGGAGTTCCCCAATGCCAGTTTCTTCTGCCAATATACGAAGAAGCACACCGGCCTGACGCCGAATAAGTTACGCAAAGAACGTAAGAGTTAGGCGAACAGCGGATGCTGGATCATCTCTTTATTGACTACCTCGCGAACGGAAGCTATTGTGGCTTCACTCGCGGGGTTTTTCAATACGGTGTCGATCAGCTCTACGATCCACGGCATCTTGTCTTCTTTCAGTCCGCGCGTGGTGATGGCGGGCGTTCCGAAACGCAGACCGGAGGTCTGGAAAGCACTGCGGCTGTCGAACGGAACCATGTTCTTGTTCGTCGTGATGTCGGCGCTGACGAGAGCCTGCTCGGCTACCTTTCCTGTGAGGTCCGGGAATTTCGTGCGCAGGTCAATCAGCATGGAGTGGTTGTCCGTGCCGCCGGAGATGACTTTGTAGCCTTTGTCGATGAAGGCTTGCGCCATGACGGCGGCGTTCTTTTTCACCTGTCGTTGATAGAGTTTGAAGTCTTCGGTGAGTGCTTCGCCGAAGGCGACCGCTTTGGCGGCAATCACGTGCTCGAGCGGTCCGCCTTGCGTGCCGGGGAAGACGGCGGAGTCGAGTAGGGCACTCATCTTCTTGATTTCACCTTTCGGAGTGGTCTTGCCCCACGGGTTGTCGAAGTCTTTGCCCATAAGGATGATACCTCCTCGCGGACCGCGTAAGGTCTTATGCGTCGTCGAGGTAACAATATGGGCATGTCTCAGCGGGTTTTCCAACAGCCCCGCGGCGATGAGTCCGGCAGGGTGCGCCATGTCCACCATGAAGATGGCTCCGATCTCATCCGCCACGCGGCGGATACGCGCATAGTCCCACTCGCGGCTGTACGCCGATGCACCCGCGATAATCAGTTTCGGGCGATGCGTGCGGGCTTTGAGTTCCAGGTCGTCGTAGTTCACGCGGCCTGTCTCTTCGTCCAGGTCGTAACCTATCGCGTTGAATAGCAGTCCCGAGAAGTTGACGGCGGATCCGTGACTGAGGTGACCTCCGTGACTGAGGTTAAGACCCAGGAACGTGTCGCCGGCTTTCAGGCATGCCATGAAGACCGCCATGTTTGCCTGCGCACCGCTATGCGGCTGGACATTCACGTACTCCGCGTTATAGAGCTGTTTCAAACGATCGCGGGCGATGTTCTCTGCTATATCTACCACTTCGCACCCGCCGTAATAACGGTGACCGGGGTAGCCCTCCGCGTATTTGTTGGTCAGCACACTGCCCATCGCCTCCAGCACCTGGTCGGAAACGAAGTTCTCACTGGCGATCAGTTCGATACCTTTGGTCTGACGCTCACGCTCTCGGCGGATGACGTCAAAAATCACATTGTCACGGTTCATAGTAGAATGATTTATCAATTGATGCTGCAAAATTACTACAAAAATTGCAAATATGCAAGAAAAAACCATTTTTATTTGCATATTTTCCGCAAGACGCGAACGTACTTTCGGTGGGCCCCGCTTGCGGGAGGACCGAAATTACTGCTTTTTTTTGACTTATGCAAATCTTTTTGAGCGAAAAAAACATAGTAGTAAATCAAAAATGCGGCGGTACGACCTTTCGGTCTAATGTTTATCGTCTATTGGTCGCTTGTGAGCAAGCTCCCAGCGCCCAATACCCGCTAACCATTTTGTCCGGCTTGATAGCCGTCCTACCGCCTTACAAAAATACGGGCTTTAAGCCCTCACAAAAATGCGTTCCCTGCGGTCACTCTCAAAAATCCATGCGGGCAGTAGTATAATTTACATCCGACCGCACCGTCGTATTTTGTTTATTGTGCCGGATGCTATCCGGCTTCTTTTCGGGCAGCACTGGCGACCGCACCGTCGTGCTTTGTTTATTTTCCGGCATGCTATGCCGATTAACGTCGTCTGTTGTGCGAGATGCCATCTCGCGTTTCCGTTTCCCTGCGTACTTAGCCGCAAACCGAC
>CADCBP010000015.1 GCA_902799705.1 uncultured Bacteroidales bacterium | reverse complement strand
TTCCCATTCCGAACAGGGTCGTTAAGCTCAGCATCGCCGATGGTACTGCACTGCGTTGTGGGAGAGTAGGTAGCCGCCACTTTGAGAGAGTTCCTTTAGTAGGGACTCTCTTTTTTGCGTCTACACTACTCTTTTTTTTGCTCGCTCCGTTCTTTTTTTTCTTAATTACCATCGGTCGGACGTAGCGGTGTTCTGTGCGCGCTATCTCCGTTAGCGCGTTTCCCTTCTTTCGTCAATTGTCCCGCATGGTATGCGGGTTGTTTTGTTTTAGCCACGTGGCAATCCTGTTTAGTTGATGGCATGATTGTATTCTTGGTTTTCCATTTCCTCTATCGCTTCGCGGAACATCTGCTCACAGAGACGGACGGAAGTGTCGATGTCGTACTTTTTAGCGGCTTCTGCGTACTCGCGTTCCATTATCGCTTTCTCGTCGGGATGGTCAAACCACCAGTCGATAGCACGCGCCAGGTCTTTCGGCCGTCCGGGCGCAAAGAGACTGCGGCCGTCCAAAGCAAACTGCGGCGTGGCACTGTCCTCGCTGTTGGCGATAACAGGCACCAAGCCTGTAGCAAACGCCTCAATACAGGAGATCGCCTCGCTCTCCATGTCCGAAGCATGCACATAGAGGTCTGTGTGCAGCAAAAGGTCAATGAGCTCGGGTTTGGAGAGAAAAACGAACTGCGGCGGGTTCTTGAGTTGCTTGCCTAATTCCACGTACTCGTCGTATTTGGGACCTTTGCCCGCAAAAACCAGCTGAATGCGGTCGGCGTACTTGCTGAACGGCACGGCATTGATGATGACATCCTGCCGTTTCTCGCCGGACAGACGTCCGACCATGACGATGGTGATGAGACTGCCATCGCTGCGGGATGTGAGACAGTTGTCTCTGTCAGAGAGTTTCCGCTGCCCAGCGGCGATAAAATCCGGGTCAATGCCGTTGGATATGACATGTATCTTTGCTTTGTAGCCGTGCTTAACCAACTCGTCCGCCATGAACTGCGAGGGCGTGTGGATGTGCGTGAAGCGACTGTATAGCGTCCAGTTGAAGACTTGGTAGAACCTGTCGTTGATGCGCTCTGCCTTACCCAGACCGATAGAAGAAGTCATGTTTTCCGGTTGGATGTGGAACGCTGCCGTGGACGGTTTGTGCATCTGGTCAGCTATGAGTTTGGTGGCTGTCTCCAGCGCGAAAGGCATCATACAATGCACGATGTCCGCCCATGCCACCGCCTCGCGGATGATGTCCAGATCGACTTGCGCGAACTGGAAACCGTGTGAGTGAATGAGGTCGTTGAAAAGGGGCACTTTGAACTCCTTGAGGACGAACTTGTCAGGTGCCGGTTCGCCGGTAGTAAGGATGCGCACTTCGTTGCCGTGCTCGCGGAGTACCGCCGCAAAACGCTGGGCGGAGATGGACGTGCCGTTGTTGTTGGTGTCGTACGTGTCAATGACGAGAAGTATTTTCATGGTATAAATAGTAATAATTTTTATTTTGTGCTGTGGGTTCGGCTGGAGGAACGGTATTGGTGGGCGGTCATGCCGAGGTGTTTCTTCACGTACTTGCAGAATCCGACTGCAAAGTTAGTGCTTTTTTACGAATTGTACAAGTTTTATCGGCAAAAAGTTTTCTAAATGCCATATTTTAGGGCATAAGTCAATCAGTAGGGAAATATGAAAAAACTGACAAAAGGGGTATATGGCACATTTTTTGTTAGAAAAAAATATTAAATCGTTAAGTTGTTATAGCGGAACTGATTATTACGCACAGGCAGAGAGGATGCATCCGCTAATTATCATATTTCTGACGCTGTTTGGCGTGGCGGTGCTCTTGTGGCTGATGTTCGGTATCAACTGGCGCAGCAGCCGCAACTATGAACGCAAGCATCGTTGGCTTCACGCGAGGATGCAGGCAGAGGACACCGAAGCGCTGCAACGGCTGCTGTTCTCCAACAGCCTCACGATGCGCGTAGAGCAGCGTTTCCGACCGCTGACGATGCTTTTGGCGCGAGGCGGAAGACCATCCGTTTCGCTCTCTACGCCGCAAATCATCACTTCCGGCAAAGACAAATATAACATGCTGATGAGTGACCTCATTTGCGCCAAGGAATCCATCCACATGGAGTATTTCCATTTCGGCATAGACAAGAGTTCACGCAAGATTCGTCAGGTGCTGATGGCGAAAGCGCGGCAGGGCGTCAAAGTGCGGTTCATCAACGAGAACATCGCCAATTGGCCTATTCCGAACCTCTATTTCCGCTCCATGCGCAAGGCAGGTGTGGAGGTAGTCAATTTCTCCGATTCGCGGTTTTCGCTACTGCGTTTTCTAATGACGCTCAGTTACCGCGACCATCGGAAGATAGTGGTCATCGACAACCGGATCGGCTACACCGGTGGCATGAATATCAACGACCATTATTTCTATCAGTGGCGCGACACGCACCTGCGTCTCACGGGCGAGGCGGTCGCTTCGCTGCAATATGCGTTTTTAGACACATGGCTCGCAGCAGGAGGGCAACTCTATTCTGCTGTAAACTCTTTCTTCTTCCATTTGGATAAGCCCTCCAGCGGTCAGTCTTTGGGCACGCTAACGCAGGTCACTCCGGATGACCCGACCTCGCCCGAGCCGGTGCTGCTGACAGCCTATGAATGGATCCTGAACCATGCGCAGAGTTACGTCTGGTTCCAAAGTCCGTATATTGCCCCGCCTCCGTCGCTCATCAGTGCCATGCGCAATGCGGCGCAACGCGGTGTGGATGTGCGGGTTATGGTGCCGGAACATTGCGACACAGCGATCATGCGTCCTATTAACAAGAGTTATTACGCCGAACTGACGGAAGCGGGTGTGCAGCTCTATGTCCGCTCGGGCGAGTTCATGCACAGCAAGACCATCGTCTGCGACGACTACCTCTCGTGCGTCGGGTCGGCGAACCTTGATTACCGCAGTTTCGGCATTGACTACGAGATCAATACGTTCTTCTATGACCGTGCGGTGGCTCTGCGTCAGAAACAGCTTTTTGTGGACGACCTGCCTATATGCCATCTGCTCAGTAGCGCAGAGGTCAGAACAACTCCGTGGCAACGCCTTATGCGCCATCTGGCTCCGATAGTATAATACAATCAACACGTATTCAGACCTCGCTACTGAACGGGGTGGAGAAAAAAGCACTCGTATGGATGGCATCGCGTATGCCCCAATGGGTCACCAGCGACATGCTGACATGGTTCGGACTCTTCGGCTCGGCACTCTGCGGCCTCGGGTTCTTCCTTACAAACTACAGCATCTATTGGCTCTGGCTGTCGTGCTTGGGCTTGGTCATCAACTGGTTCGGCGATTCGCTGGACGGTACGTTAGCCCGTGTGCACAACACCCAGCGGCCGCTCTACGGTTATTACCTTGACCATAACATCGACACGGTGACCGAGGCGTTTATGTTTATCGGAGCGGGTCTCTCGCCGCTGATGAATATGAGTGTGGCAGTGCTGTGTTATGCCGCTTATCTGGCGCTCACGGTCTATGTCAGCATCAATGCCCACCTCAAAAGCGAGTTCAAACTGACGTACGGCAAAATGGGACCGACGGAGTTCCGGCTCATCATCATTATTGCCAATATCCTGCTGATGTACGTACCTGCGCTCACCGCATACCATGGTTCGTTCTCTTATTTCGGCGAGACCATCCATTACGGCACGCTGGATATCATCGGCATCGGCATTCTGGCTATTCTCTGTGTCTTCTATTTCGTCAGTTTCTTCAAGGACCTGCACTGGTTCGCCAAACAAGAACCGCTACCCAAACATCCGAAAAATGGGCAGGTATAAAGGCATAGCAATCCGGTATCTCCGCTTTTTGCTCTCCACGCTGGCAGGAACGGCGGTGGACATGTGCGTGCTGTGGCTCTGTTCGCACTATTTGTTCAAAGGCTATTACTGGGGCGAGTACCTGCTTTCGCCGTTCATCTCCTTTGAATGTGCCGTGCTGACCAATTTCGCGTTTGCGTACTACTCCGTATGGCGCGACCGTATTTCTGCGCACACGCTCCGCTCGTTTTTCCGCCATTACGCGGGCTACAACCTCTCCTGTACCGGCACATTCCTGATCAAGATGGGTGCGCTGCTGCTTATCGAACGCTTCTCCGGCGGATGGGATGTGCTGATTTGCAATATCCTCGCCCTCTGCGTCTCCGGCATCGCGAACTTCGTCTTGAACGAACGTGTAGTATTCAGAAAGAAAAATCAATCATAACATAGTATGTTGGAGGGAGGTGAAGCGTCAGTAAAAAGATACCTTATGACGGGTGCAGACAAAGAAAGAAGCCCCAAGGACGAATCCAAGAGGCTTCTTTGTTTAAGGGCTGCAACATCAATTGTTACAGCCCTATCATTAAACTACCAGTACTTTAATGGATGGTTTGAATATACTCCACTGTGTTGCCGACGGAAGCGAGGTATTGCCGGAACGCCTCTTGAGAGATAACGACCGTGCCTCTGCAGTCGTTGGGATGGAAGGAGAGCGAAGGGGCATTTTTCAGCCGGCTGTCGAGGAAGAGAATGACATGATGGTCAGTATCATTGATGAGTCCGAAAGGACTGACCGAACCGGGTTCGAGTCCCAGATAGCGCATCATCCGTTCGGGCGAAGCAAACGACAGTTTGCCGGGAGCTTTCTTGCCCTGTGAGACAAGAATATCCTTGAGCCAATGCTCGATATCATGAATAGCCAGATCGTCATCACATGGGAAGCAAATAAGGTAATGTTGGTCGCCCTTATGATTGCGCATGAAGATATTCTTGCAATGGACCGATCCATCGTCATGCCACCATCGTTTGGCTTCTTCGATTGTTTTTCCTTCCGGATGGTTATAGACGGTGAAGGGGATGTTGTGCTGTTCCAGGTATCGCAACACTTTCTCTTGCCTTTCGGAGATGCTCCAAACGATGTCTTCGGGTCGGTCGATGATGCGTGTGACGCCGGCTTCGGTTAATGCCTGCCGGCTGACAAATCCCCATGAGCAGGCGATAAACGGAACGCCTGCATTTGCCGCCGTGTCGCGGTCCACAAGACTGTCGCCGAGGTAAAGTACCATTTGACCATTTACCATTTGGTTATTTAATGGTTCATTGTGTAATTGAGCCATTATGTCATAGACGATTTGTGGATCGGGTTTGCGTGGAATGCCTTCGCGTTCGCCTAAGACCACATCAAAGATACCCGGAAAAAAGTGCTCTACAATCTTCTCTGTCGCCGCCTGGTATTTGTTACTTGCCACTGCGAGCAGATGACCTTGGGCTTTGAGCGTATGCAGCACTTCCGGAATGCCCTTGTACGGGCGTGTGAAATCGCAGTTATGCGCGTTGTAATACGGAATGAAACATTCCCTTACCCGCAGCACGTTCTCTTCTGTCTGTTCGACTTCAGGTAGCGCGCGGCGGATAAGGTTGTTGATTCCATTCCCTACCATCCTTGGGTATGCTTCTATGGGGTGAGTGGGAAAACCATTTTCCCCCAGCGCATGGTTGCAGGCATAGCCCAAGTCATCGATGGTATTGAGCAATGTGCCGTCTAAATCAAAAATGATGGTCATTGTTTTACATTCAGCCTTTAGCCGTCAGTCTTCAGCAGCTTACTTGACGCGTATGCCGGCTGCGTTGTACCAGTTGTTTCCGTGCCGGATGAAGAGTTGGCCGTCCATGAGCACTTTCTTTGCGTCATCCGTGCGGATGAAGAGGTCTTCAATCCCTTCTGCAATTGGTTCGAGGTCACTTGTCTGACTGTCGTTGAAGATAACCCGGTAGAGGTTGTATTCTCCTGACTGCGCGAAATCATCCGCAATGACATATACGTGAATGCATTTGTGCGTAGCGTCAAAGGCGATGAAGGTCTGTGCTGTCTGTCCTTGTGACTCTGCGCTGAATTTTGCGCAGTCGTCGCAGTAGTTGCCTTGGCGGGTTGCGATATGGTTGGTGAACTGCAATTCGTCGGCATCCATAGCGAAGGAGGTAAGGGCTTTGTTGTAGATCAGTTCGATGTCGTCCAGATAGACGGTGTCAAGAACGTTTCTTTTACTGAAAGCCCCACCCGTGGTGTATGACGAGCCGCCTCCGGGAACCTGGTTGGTGGTGAAGGTAGTGAGGATATATGCGGGCTCGCCGTTGATGCCGGTGTATTGGAACGGCACAGCGATACGTTGCCATCCCATAGAGGATGTAGCGGCATAGTTGACAACCGCCTCTCCGATCTTGACGGCAGAGTAGTCATCCGCCTCGGGGTCTTGATAGCGCGCGTTGGTGGTGATAATCGTGCTCATACGCGCTTTGTTGACCTCGTTTGCAGGGTCGAGGTCGGCAGGCTGGTATTTTGCCCAGAAGACGATGGAGTCCGGACGTCCCCGGAAGGCGGTGTTGAAACCGTTATTGGCAGGGTCGGAGAAGTTATAGTTGTCCGCAGGCGAGTCAGCGGTCATTGAACCGGCATTGATCTGTCCGTTGGTGCAGTTACCGTTGGCTTTGACGCCGAACAGCATGTCGGAAGAGAGCATGGCGCTCTGAGTGCCTTCGGAGCCGGGCCGCACCTCTGTGGACGGGATGAACTGGTAGGTGTTGCTGGTCACAAAGTCCGCCATGAGTCCGGTAGCCGTGCCGAAGGAGTGCCATCCTTGCGGCTCGTTGCTTGTCCATGCACCCTCCAAACCACCGTTGGGCAGGGCATAGTTGTTGCTACGAACGGCGTTGCCGGCAAAGAGCACGAGTATCGGTTCGGGTAACGACGGAGCTGCGATGGACAGTAATACCTGTGCATCGGTATGCGAGACGATGGAGTTGTAAACGATCCCCTCATCCTCTAAGCCGTTGAGGATGGTGATAGTGGCGCGTTCGCTGATAGAGTCGAGATAGAGTGTGGCGTTCTCCAGAGTGAGTTGGCCTTCTGCGCTCATCGGGATATTCGGCAGAACGATGTTACCTAATTTGCCTTTTGCGCCGAAGGTGAAATCCGGCAGAACAAAGGTGAGGGTGTTCTCCACTGTGCCGGGAAGAAGGTAAACCTTTTTGTCTGGATATTCCTGACCACCGATATTCAGCAATCCGTGGAACTGACCGCAAACATCTTTGGTGGTGACGGCCAGGACTTGTGCCGTCATCATTAAGCCGGCAGCTATAACAGTTAAAATCTTTTTCATTGTTGTATTTTTTTTATGATGGATTATTGTATTTTGTTACCTAACAGGTCATAGATACTCTCGTCTTTGCGGATGATATAGATACGTCCGTTATGCAGCACTTTTTTCGCTACGTTTTTCTCGTCGTTGCTGTCGAACAGTCCTGTTCCTATTTTAGTTTCGACGGTGAGGTGAAGTACCATGACAGAGTCACAACCGTTCACCGCTTTGTATTCAGCCAAGAGGGTGCTGTCACCGGCAGGGATGACACTGAGGTCTATCCCTTCCCATATCTCCGAATCGCCCGCAGTTATCGTTTTTGAGTCTTCCTGTCTATAGGTCGGTAGAACGGTCAGGGTTAGCGTGAAGACCGAGTCGGTGTTGTAGATGGACAAGAGAGAGTCATTGAATACCGTTACACCCGCTTCATTGGTAGGAAGTGTCTTCTCCCTCCAAGTGATCTCCTCGTTTTGGCAAACGGTCAATTCTTCGGAGAAGGAATAATCAATCGGTTCGACGGTCAGTTCAAGCGTATAGACGGAGTCACATCCGTGGATGGTTTTAAGTGCTACGGTATCTTTGTAGGTTCCAGGTACAAGATCTTTGTACTCTGTCCCCTGCCAGGAATAGGTCTGGTCCATAGCAATCGTTGCCTGTTCGGAATAGGAATACGTAGGATAGACGGTCAGGGTAAGCGTAATCAGCGAGTCCCCGCCTTGCTTGTTAGGGATGGTAGTGTTGTACACGCCATTCTCCGTGAGACCGGAGAACAACTCATCCGAGTAGGGCTCGTTATCGCACGTTGTAGCCGAATAGGCATACTCGGTATTGTAAACCGGTTTGACCATTTGCAGGGTGTATAACGAATACGTACCGGCTTGCGAGTAGTTGTCTGCTACCACATACACATGTACTTGGCTTTTCTCCGGATCATAACCGATGAACGATTTGGCAGCCTTTCCGTCTGTGGTAGCTACGAAATCATAGTCGCTGTCACTGTACGTATCGGAAGAGGTAGCCTGATTGTTCGTGAACGTAACAGGTGTACCATCTTTGGTGAGAGAAGCCAGCGAGTGGTTATATATCATCTCGGCATCGTCCAGATAGATGTTATCGTAGTAATATTTCTTGTTGAAAATGCTTCCGGTGGAATAGGTTGTACCTCCTCCGGGCGTCATGTTGGTGGTGAAGGTGATTAGCATGTAAGCTGCTTGTGAGGGATCTACAGCCGTATATTTGAACGGCACAGCGATACGTTGCCATCCCAGGTCTTGTGTAGCGGAATAATTGATAGTGGCCTCAGCGATCTTCACAGAGGAATAATCATTTGCCTCGGGATCCTGGTAGCGCGCGTTAGTAGTAATGACCGCGTGCGCGCGCGCTGTGTTGTCCGAATTCGATGGATTTTTGTCTGCAGGGATATACATTGCCCAGAACACCAGCGAGTCCGGCTGACCTACAAAGGCGGTGTTGAAACCGTTGTTGGCCGGGTCGGAGAAGTTATAGTTTTTGGCTGGCGAATCTGCTGTCGTTGAACCGGCGTTGATCTGTCCGTTCGTGCAGTTACCGTTGGCTTTGACACCTGCAATGAGATTAGAGGCTATCAAGGCACTGTGCGATCCTGTGGATCCCGGGCGGGTCTCAGTGGACTGCTTGAACTGATTTTCTCCACCGGCCATCGAAGCAAAAACACCGGTGGCGGAAGGGAAGGAATGCCATTTGGAGGGCTCACCGCCAGACCAGCTGCCTTCAAAGCCACCATTGGTAATCTCGTAGTTTTTACCCGTCTCTTTCGAACCGGCGAAAAGAACGAGTATCGGTTCCGGGAGGGACGGAGCGGCGATTGAAAGCAGTACCATTGCATCGGATCCGGTAATCACGGAGTTATAGACATCTCCTTCATCCTCCAGACCATTGATTACATCTATCTCCGCACGCTCGGAGATGGCTTTGATATACAAAGTAGCGTCGTTCAGACTTAACTGACCGTTGGCGTCGATAGGGATATTCATGAGAACGATATCTCCTAACGAAACGGCACCGAACTTAAAATCCGGCAACACGAAGGTAATGGTGTTCTCCTCAATGCCCGGAAGGATATACACCTCTTTATTCGGATACGGATCTCCGCCGATATTCAAGTCTCCCTTGAAGACACCGACGGCTTCATTCACTGTCACCGCTAAAGCGGAGACAACTGATACACAGATCAACAATACGGTTGTAATGATTTTTTTCATAATGTGAATTGGTTTGATAATTATTGTTTATTAGAATTTGAGATTCAATCGGCAGACGAAGGTACGCGGCGGCGCGAGTGCCATCGGGCGGAAGCAATATTCGGTATTAAGCAGGTTGTTCACCATGAACTGAACCTCTGCGTGCTCTTTGAAGCGGAAAGCGAAGCGCAGGTCCATCGTGAACACTCCGTTGTTATGTGTCATCCAGTAGTCATGCAGCGAGACGCCGTCTTCGTATCCGAAAATGAACATACGCGCATAGTCCATCAGATCAGGCTCACTCTTGGCGCGCTCGTCCACCATCAGATAGTCCACCGCAAGAATCTTACTGCGGTAAGACAGGTTCGTACCTACGGAGAACCATTTGTAACTATAGTCCAGGGTCGCTTTGAACGAGTGCTTGTTGCGGTATTTGAGGTATTTGGAATCGTTGGATTTGTTCTTCATCTGCAACGGGTCGGTATAGGTCTTCTCCTGCTCGATACGGCTTTGGTTGTCGAGGTCTTCCGGCTCCGTGAAGGTGTATCCGATGGAGTAGAGCAGGTTCATATCCTTGCGGATGTCCACTTTTCCGGACGTGCTGACTTCGGCACCGTAGATACGTGCGTGCCCTACGTTCACGAACCGGGCACCGATACCGATTCCGGCTCCGCTCAGCGATTTGGTCTGGATGATATTGTCTATCATCGCCTGGCCTTCGTCGAGCAAGTCCTGCATAGAGTTGATCATCGAGAAGTCGGAGTTGCGGAACAGACCGAACTGGTACTCGATCAAGTCGTGGTACTCCGTATAGAAGCCGGCAACATCGAGTGTACCGGTAATGGGGCCGAACTTATACAACTGTTTGTAACCTAATTCCGCGTTGAAGCCTCTCTCGGGACGGATGTCAGGATTGGGATAGACACCTACGCCGCCGATATCCTTACGTGCGAACTTCTCGGTGATGGACGGGTTGCGGTAACCCTGGCCGAAACTGGCGCGAAGGAATCCGGCTTTGTATATCTCCCAGTTGAGTCCGGCGCGTAAGACAGGGCGTACGGGGCACAACCAGTTTCCTATCTGGATATTCGCCTCTTTAAAGTGGTCGTCCATGCGATAGTACTCGAATCGCACACCGGCACTCAGTGACAATCGGTTGACGATACGGTGATCGTACTGCAGGTAGGCTGCGAGGTTGTCCGTATGGTGGGTACCGGTGATATTGGCGGTGTTGGTGATATGGTTCCAGTTGATACCGGTTGTCAGACGAACACCGGACTGCCACGACTTGGCGAACTGATAGTCCACGTACGCGTTATAGGTCATCTCGGGACGGGTAGGCGTGTGGTCGGAGACCAGCGCCAATGCGTAACCCAGCGCGTCTTGCAACTCTGCTACGGTGCCCGTGTAACCGAAACCGTTCTGTACCAGATCTATACCGCCTTTGATGGCGTCTATCCATTGTTGGTTCTTGAACGGGATAGCCACTTCCTTGAACGTCACAAGCAGCGCGTCTTCGATCTTCACACCAGCGTCCATGTACCCCTTGATCTGGTCGTAGTACCCTTTCATCTTGTTGAGGTCAAAACTCGTGACACCCCATTTGAGCAGATCTTCAGTTCCGATACCGGCAGAAGGCGTGGTCAGGTTGTCCGTCGTCAAATAGAAACGGGTACGGAGTTTATGGGAGATACCTTTTTCCGTGTTGTCATAGTTGAAGAAGGGGTCAATGTTGAAGTTATGCTCTTTGCGCCCCATGTTCGTCAGAGGTGACGGATGGATAGGGTCTTTCGGACTGCGCCATATAAAGAAGTCGCCGTATTGGTTTGCTACATAATTGAGGTTGGCGCCCATCGTCATATATTCTCCTTCCGGCATCGGGCGATGGTAGGTCATGTTTCCTCCCAACCGCACGCGGTCATTGAAACTCTGCTGGCGGTAACCCTCGTCCTTGAAGCCGCTGATGGCGCCTGAGAGGTCAAAATGGCCTATACGGCGTGAGTGGGAGACTTCGGCTCCGTAGTAGAGAGGTAAACGTGCGCCCGTGTACTTGTAATCCTTATAATCGTCATATACGCCTACATAGCCGCTCACTTTTGTCTCCGGCTTGAGCCCCGGACGCTGCGTGCGCACGTTAATCACACCGTTCAGTGCCGATGAACCGTACAGCACGGAAGAGGCTCCTTTGATGACCTCCACTTGCGCCACGTTCTCCAACGGAACGTTGTTCCAGTTGATCTCACCCGTCTTGGGGTTCAGGATAGTCATCTCATCCATCAACACCTGACAACGTGAACCGACGCTGTACGTCCAACCGCCACCTCCTCGGATACTCGGCTGTTTGTCGATAATCTCCACTCCAGGAAGCGTCTGTAATGTCGCTGCGAGGTCTGTCGGGGCCTGATTGCGGATCATCTGAGGCTTGACAACCTCCATCGAAACAGTCACATCTGTCTGGCGTTGCTCGAAACGGCCTGCCGTAACAACCACGTCATCCAACAACTCGTTATGAGGAAGGAGGTTTACGTTCAACTTGTTCGTCACGGAGGTCACGATGAATGTCTCCGGGTCATACCCCACGTACGAGAAACATAACTGAACGGCTTTCTTCGTGTCCAAAGAGATCGTATAGCGGCCGTCTATGTCCGTCACTGTGCCTACGTTCGGGTGATCGATGTCATACACCGTAACACCGATAAGAGGTTCACGCGTTTGAAGGTCGCATACGATACCTGATACCTGGGTAAGAGTGGACGTCTTCTGAGAAAATAACGGACATGCCAGTACCGCTAATAAACAGAAAATTGTTTGTCTTAATTCAATTCGCATTGCTTTTTTTGTACTTAAATAAACTACATTTCGAACCTTTTGTCCAAAACGAGTGCAAAGGTACTGCTTTAAAATGACATACCAAATAGCTAATTTTAAGAAAAAGTGCACATTTTTTTCTTTACTTGTTGAAAATCTTAATAATCGTATATTATTTATAATAAAAATGAATCTTTGTTTTAGTGAAAAATTAAAAATGATAACGTTTTTAATTGCGCATTCCGTGTAAAAAATGTTCTTTTATGAAAGGCGTCTCTTGCGTATATCAAATGTTTTTTGTACTTTTGCAGCACCAAATTGAAAGAACATGAAAAAATTACTTCTTATTCCTTTTATTTGCTTTTCCGTCTCTGTGTTTGCGGTCAAGCCTCATCCGTACTTCACATCTCCGGAAATGCCGAATGCGTTGCATTATCTGCCCGGACCTCCGCAGATTACCGAGATGCGCTTTGCGTATGACACGGCGCAGTACTATTGGGGCAAACGGATGCGCAATACGCCGCGAGGCGAAAAAGCCCGTTTGGATGCCGAATACAGCATCGGGCGAATGGCGGCTGTCTTCTCGCCGGTATTGGGTGTGCAGATCTCCGAGAAGAATACCCCGCAGTTATGGAAACTGCTGACGGATGCCACCGAGACCACGCATTTCGCATGCGACAGTGCAAAAAACAAGTATATGCGCCAACGCCCGTATATCTTCTTCCACGAGCCTACATTGGTGCCGGCGGACGAAGAACCGCTTAGTCATAACGGTTCCTATCCATCCGGACATACTACGCTTGGATGGACGACGGCTCTGATTCTATGTGAGATCGACCCTGCAGCCCAGGATGCGCTGCTGAAAGAAGGTTTCGAGTATGGTCAGAGTCGTGTGATTGCCGGTTTCCACTGGCAGAGTGACGTCGAAGCTGCCCGCGTAGTGGCCGGTGCCGCCTTTGCGCGTTTGCATACCAGCAAGGCCTACCTCAAGCAACTCAAAAAAGCGCAGAAAGAGTTCGTGAGAAAAAAGAAGAATCTTAAGAAATAATCCCACCTATGCGCAAGAAGATATCTATACTGGCAGTGATTGCCGCTCTGTTGATGCTGTCAACGGACAGCTGGGGAGCTCCGGTGGTGACCAAGACGCTTTTGGAATGGGCATTGGCGCCGGTGAACAAACTGTCAAAAGTGAAGTGCTACGCCGATTCGTGCGAGCATCTCATCGGTATCCCGTATCTGGACGACGGCAATGAACGTCATGTAGTGGATGTATATTACGCTAAAGAGAACCGCAAGAATGCCGTGGTTATTGAGGTACACGGCGGTTTTTACGTAGCGGGTCTGAGACAGAACCATCGCCCTTATGCGTCGGTGTTTTTGAAGGAGGGGTATGATGTTGTGCTGGTGGAATACCGTCTCGTGGATGGGGATTCTACCGATGTGTCCGACCAGTTATACGACGTGTCTGCTGCGGTAGATTATGTGACCTTGCATGCCGAAGAATTGGGACTGAACGCTGATAAAATGTATATTGTGGGAACTTCGGCAGGTGGTCATTTGGCATTGTATGTCGCCGAAGGAGCCGCGAATGATTCGCTGCCGGTACGTCCGAAATATTTCAAACCGCGCGGCGTATTGCTGAACTGCCCGTCGTACGATTTTGCGAGTTACAATGCTACAGGACTTTTTTATCCGAAGGCGATGGAGTGGTTTCTCGGACCGAGATACATGGACGACCAATGGATGACGGCGATGTCTCCGCGTACACGTCTCAATGCCTATCAAGGACCGCTCTTCGTTTCTTCCAGCCGGCAGGACTTCCTCCGCTCGCAGGCACTGCTCATAGTGGAAGACTGCGGTATGCAACAACGCCCGGTGTGCTTCGTCTTCATCGATAGCAACCACAAAAAAGCCGGACATGTCCACAATGTGAGCAAGCCCGGCCTGAAGGAATCGCAGGAGGTTAACTCAAAGATGATAGAATTCTTACTTCGTTGCGATAATGCTTGGCAGTCTGCCCGGTGACCCGTTTGTAGTAGCGGCAGAAAGTGGCGGGCTCGTTAAAGCCCAGCATAAACGATATCTCCTGGATAGTCATGCTCGGATGGGTCTTGAGCAGTTGTTGCGCTTGGGCTACAATGTATTGCTCAATCCAGTCGGCGGGTGAGAGCCCGTCCGTCACTTCACGGATAATCTTCGAGAAGTATTTGGGCGTCAGATTGAGTTTTTCCGCATAGAACTGCACCTCGCGTGATTCGCGATAATGGGCTACAACCAGGTTACAGAACTGGTTGAAAAGATTATTATGCCGACTAACCTTCCATCGTTTGTCTATCTCGCGACGAAAGAAATTAAGGTACTCATAGCATACGGCGAGAAGGTAAACAATCATATTTTTACGATGCGGCATCGTTTCTGGTGAGTAGGTCAGCACCTTATCGAGTTGCAGGAGGAGCAAATGAAGGATGTTCCGTTGCTCGTTGGTAAGAGTGTATAGCGGGGCGTGGTGGAACTTGCTATAGTCGTGACTGAAGAGCATAAAACGAAGGTCCTCAAAGATAGTAGGTGAGATCACTACAAGCACAAATGAATAATCTTCAGAATATTCAATAGGGTGCATGACATGTCCGGGCATGATAACGAACAGTTCATTCGGCTTCTCCGTCTTCACCTCTACCATATCGTAGAATGCACGTGCACTACCGTTGATGGTCATTGTGAGAATGACGTGCGGAAAGACCATATCTTGACCCAAATGCTTCCAACCATGCTTCTCGTGAACGATTGCGATGCCATCCTGGTCAGCTTGCTGAAGAATTCCTTCAAAAGAATTGGCCATTTTGTTAAATTTAAAGGGTTTAATTTGTCTGTTTTATCCTATTTGCCCGCAAAATTAGTATAAATTCTGAAAATATGCAAAAAAAACGACAAATTGTCAATAGAATGGCGAAAGTGGTATATACAAAAGGAGAAATCCGGCTTTTTGGATCGGATTTCTCCTTATTCAATTATTAGGTGTCTGGTTAGCGAACTCGCTCGCAATAGGAACCGTCTCGCGTGTCTATGCGGATGATTTCTCCTTCGTTGATAAAGAGCGGCACACGAACTTCAGCACCGGTCTCTACGGTAGCCGGTTTGAGCGTGTTGGTAGCCGTGTCACCCTTCAATCCGGGTTCGGTATAGGTAACAGCGAGCTCTACCTTTGTAGGCAACTCAGCGAAGAGTACGGTATCCGTAGAAGCATCGGAAACAACATCCACGTTCATGCCCTCTTTAAGGAAATCAACACCGGTAATCAGGTCATGAGCGATAGGCACTTGCTCAAAGGTCTCATTATTCATGAAGATATAATCTTCACCCTCTTTGTATAAGAACTGATACGGACGACGCTCCACGCGTACATCCTCGAGTTTCTCTCCGATATTGAATCGGCGCTCGAGTACGCGGCCATCCACTACATCTTTGAATTTCACGCGCATGATGGTATTACCTTTACCCGGCTTCACGTGGAGAAACTCAATTACGAAATACAAACGGCCGTCCATGCGGATACAAACACCGTTCTTAATGTCTTGGCTGTTAATCATAAAACTATTTCTATTTAATCAATTTTTCAGAAAATCGCTGCAAAATTACAACTTTTCTTGCATATATGCAAATTTTTCACTAATTTTGTGGCCGATTTTGAAGAAAAAGGATATACTATGGAGGCATTACGTACTTTTTTCGGACCGATTGACATATGGCAGATCTTGTCGTCGTTTATCTTCCTGATTGCTATCATTGACCCGTTCGGCAACATCCCCATCACCATCTCGATGCAGCAGAAGGGCATTAAGATTCATGCCGGTCGCGTGTGTATCGCGAGTCTGACGATACTGATGGCGTTCCTGTTCTTGGGCGAATGGATCTTGAAACTCTTCGGCGTGCAGATAGAGTACTTCGCCATCGCCGGAGGATTCATCATCTTCCTGATGGCGCTAGAGATGATTCTGGATATCACGATCTTCCAGAACGATAAGTTGGAAGGCGAATTGAGTAGTGCGAGTACGATTGTTCCGCTGGCCTTCCCGATGTATGCGGGTCCGGGCGCATTTACCGCATTGCTGGCCATTACGGCGGAGTATAGCATAGCGAGCCTCTGTATATCGTTATTATTGTGTATGCTGGTGTTGTATCTGGTGCTGATAGGAACGAACTGGTTGACCAAATATTTGGGAGTGACCTCGCTATATATCATCCGTAAGTTTTTCGGAATCATCGTGCTTGCGATTGCATGCAAACTGATGTTCGGCAACTTGGCGGCGATTTTTTAACAGACAATCTAAATACTATTGATATGAAAAATTTCAGTGAAATGACGATTGCGTTGGCTTCAGACCACGCAGGTTTCCCGCTCAAGCAGCAAGTACAGTTGTTCTTGGAGGATAATGGGGCTAAAGTAAAAGATTTCGGTTGCTACAGCACCGAGAGTTGTGATTATCCCGATTTCGCGCACCCGCTGGCTGAGGCCGTAGAGAAAGGTGAGTATGAGTTCGGTATCGTGATCTGCTCGACGGGTAACGGTATCTGCATGACGGCGAACAAGCACCAGGGTATCCGTGCGGCGCTGTGCTGGGACACGAAGTTAGCGGAGTTGGCGCGTGCGCATAACAACGCGAACGTACTGGGTCTGCCGGCGAACTTCATCTCGGCGGTGAAGGCGCTGGATATCGTGCGTACGTTCTTCCAGACGGATTTCGAAGGCGAGCGTCATGAGCGCCGTGTTAACAAAATCCCGTGTAAGTAACGCAATCCGTTGCTATTGGAATTACGCACTGAGCCGGATGGGCTTGGTGCGTATTTCTCATGCGCCGCTGTTCGTGAGTGTCGAGCCGGCGGCTGTATGTCAACTGCGATGCCCCGCATGCCCGGTGGGAATGAGTCATCAGCCGTCAGCCGTCAGCCGCCAGCCGTTCATGTCTATGGATTTGTTCCGGATGGTACTCGGCGAAGTGAAAAACTACGCGCATACGATGCAGTTTTATTTTCAAGGCGAACCTCTGCTCAACAAAGACGTGCCACAGATGATATACGAGGCGCATGAAGCGGGTTTATACACCATCGTCAGTACGAATGCACAAGCGATGACTCCCGAACTGGCGGAGGACTTGCTAAAAGCAGGATTGAATAAGATTATCGTGTCGATGGATGGTCTCACGCAGGCCACCTACGGCGCCTACCGTATAGGCGGAGATATAGAGAAGACGAAAGCCGCATTGCGCTATCTACGCGAAGCAAAGCAGAAATTTCATATTTCCTGTTTCAGATTTCAAATAGAACTGCAGTGTTTGCGGCTGAAGACGAACGAACAGGAGTGGCAGGAACTGAAACGGACCTACAAAGCCCTCGACGCTGACCGTTTGAGCCTGAAAACCGCGCAACTGTACGACTATGAGCATGGACATCCGTTAATGCCTACGGAGCCACGCTACAACAGGTACAGGAAAGGGGCTGACGGGTTGTTCCGCCGCAAACCCCTCGGGCGAGGATGCATGCGTGTATGGAGCGGGGTAGTGGTGACAACCAACGGGGATGTGTTGCCCTGTTGTTACGATAAAGAACATGCGTACGCGTACGGAAATGTCAAAGACGCACCTGTTGCGGAACTGTTCCGCAACGGGAAAGCACTGCTTTTCCGCCGTGCCGCACTCAATGAACAACCGAAAATATGTCAGGAATGCTGGAGATAAAATGTTTTGAGTTTGGTCCTTTTGGTACGAACACCTACATCGTCTCGGACGATGCGGGTCATGTACTGTTGGTGGACCCGGCCTGCTATTCGCAGTATGAGCAACAGCAGTTGTACAGAAGTATAGAAGATATCAGAAGTCAGCATTCATCTTTCAGCATTCAGATCGTTGCGACGCATGGTCATCTGGATCATCTTTGGGGCGCGCCGTGGGCGTGCGAACAATGGAACACACCGGTGTTGATGCACGAAGCGGACATTCCCATGGTGAAGGCGATGCAGGAACAGTACGATCTGTTCGGCATACGCATGCAAGCCAAACCTTTTCCGGTGAAAGGATTAGAGGGGAGAGGATTGGGACTTGCAGGGGTAGAAATCATAGAGACCCCGGGACATACGCCGGGAAGTATCTGCTTATACTGGAAAGAAGAGAAAACGCTTTTGTCTGGCGATACCCTCTTTTGCATGGGCTACGGACGTACAGATTTACCCGGCGGAGACATGGGGCAACTCTTTTGTTCCTTAGAATCGTTATTCGCTTTACCGGGCGATGTGAGGGTCTACCCTGGACACGGAGAGGACACTACAATAGGTGCCGAAAAACGATAAATTTCGAAAAAAGTACGTAAAAATTTGCGTATGTCAGAAAAAAGCAGTACTTTTGCACCCGCTTTAATCGAGAGAGTGCTTCTCGAGAAAAAACGGTTGATTAAACCGCTTTTGGAAAGATGGCAGAGTGGTCTATTGCGTCGGTCTTGAAAACCGAAGTACGGAAACGTACCGGGGGTTCGAATCCCTCTCTTTCCGCTTAAAAGAATTGGACATCCACGAGGGTGTCCAATTTCTTTTAGAGAAGACATCCTCCATGCCCATTTTCTGCTTATTTCATGCTTCCAAACACGAACTATAGACGAATTATTGACGAATTATACACGAACTATTAGTATAACAACGCAATAACAACAGCGAAACCAGTACGTCCTCTTTAAGGAGCATAAGCTCCGTTTCCGTTTCCCTCTCCGTCTCCGTTTCCCTCTCTTTTTACACTCTTTTTTTTATTTGACACTTCGCTCTTTACACAAAATTTTGTGGTTTTTATTAGCAAAGTACAATTTTTTCTTGCATATATCAAAAATTATTGTTAATTTTGCAGCGCAAAATGTAAGTTTTTGCGGGATTCATCTACGCCGAACCGCCTCGTGCGGAAGGGTAAGAGGGTTCCAAGACATATTGAAAATGGCGTTTATTGACGCTTTGTTGTAGATAGCAGAAAGCTTCGCAAACTTTTCTTTATCAACCTACGCAAAGTAACGATAGATGCCTACGGGTATGACCGTAATACCTCCTGCTATTTCTCTGCAGGTGGTTTGTCATATCGGCGTAGGTTTCATTGTTGTTTATTGTCTGATAGGTTAGCGAAGGCCTCTGCTATAGTAAGCAACAGCGAGGTCTGCGCTTTTTCTATGTATGTGCATGAATAGTAAACACTAAATAATTAATGGAGTAAGCCGAAAAGCCAAGTGAGTAGGCAAAATACATATATTTTAAAACCGATGCCCGATGGGATATAAGTGGGCAAAACTATCATGAAAAAAATGACATTATTTGCAGCCGTATTGTTTATGATGGCTGCTGTGCTCTCCTCTTGCGGAGCAAAGAAGCAAGTTGCTCAAAACAATCAATCTTCTGCCGAAAGTGGTAAGATCCTTGGTCAAGAAATTGATTTGCCTTGTGTGTTAGAATCTATGGATGATGAGAATTACTTCCGTGACATGGGAATAGCTACAAGCATTAATATGCAAAGTGCGCGTACCAGTGCTCTGCAGGCTGCGCAAGACATGATCATGCAGAAACTTGGTGGTTATGTTGAGGGGTTATCGGAAAGTTATTCTCGTTCGGTAGCAGGTCAGGCTCAACAAGAAAAAGTGCAGCGTTTAATGGAGGCGGATATGAATAAAGTGGTTAAAGAACATATTAATAATGCACAAAAAACATGTGAGAAAATGTATGACAAGGGTGCGGAAGGTTATACCTCTTTTATCGCCATTCAAATACCAGTAAAGAAGCTAGTAGATAGTATGGCAAATGTTCTATCCGAAGATGAGGAATTACAAATAGAATTCAACCGTGAGCAATTCCGGAAATACGCAGAGGAAAAACAGAAGAAAATGTTAGAAGCTCAGCAAAACAAGAGATGATATTTAATTGCTGCAAAGTATGGATGGTTTTATTAGCATGCGCAACATGTTTGTGTGCGTATGCTAATAAACCAGTATGGCTTAACCAACTTCCTACCGCTCATAACAAAACATATGTTTACAAGGTGACCATCGGTGAGGCAAAAACGTATGACGAGGCATATTCGCAGTCTCTTGCGCGGGCCATCTTGGAAACATCATGGAAAATATCAGGCGTTACGGTTAGAGTTAATGATGATTTAGGACAGATAGAACATAATATCACTCAGAGTCTAGAAACGATATCTAAGGAGGTACGCTTACATATAAACAAAGTGTGTGAATATTCAGAACGACCTTCTGGCTCCATGCGGATACGTGTTTATATCTTATGGCAAGTACCTATTGATGGATATACAACACCCAATTTTGATAATTATATATGCGAATAACATGAAAAGGTATATTATATTACTGCTCTTTCCCTTATTATGCGTGTCTTTGTACGCACAATTACCAGATTGGACAAGAAATAAACCGACTCCGGGTAACTACACAATGGACTATGAAGTCGGTATTGGCGAAGGAGATACCTACGCAGAAGCACAGAATGCAGCGTACATCGAAATTATGAAAAAACTAATTTCCAGGTGTCGTTTGTCAGTATCTTCCTCCGAAATTATGCGAGCCGTATATGAAGGGAAGTCTTTTACTACAATTAATAAGGATTATAATCTTCCTCCTATACGCGAAGTCTGCATGCATCAAATTTTGCTTAAGTCTGGCAAGATACGTGTATATCTGTTATACCAAGTACCATTTGATGGGAGCATTACTTCTCCGCGCTATGAAACATTTAATGATTGTGAGAAGATAGATCATGGAAGAGATAACAAAGCATTAGTTGCTTCAACGTTTATTCCGGGATTAGGACAGATGCTGAAGGGGCAAGGCGGCTCTGGAGCGGCATTCCTTATTAGCGAATTGGCTTTGTTTGGTGGAGGAACGGCTTGTTATTTTTTAGGCCAAGACCAACTGAGGACGATGAAGGCTATAGGCACATCCTATAACGATTACATCAACGCAAAAAAGACAAAAAATATCTGTGATATAGCAATGTACACTTGCTTTGGCGTGGGTGTGGCTGTGCATGTTGGTAATATGATTCATGCATGGTGCGTGAAGGACAAACACATATCTGATAATTTAACATTCGTGCCTGCGATTATTCCGATAAATGAATATTCCAATCCTTCCTACGCTTATGGTGCTGGAATGCAAATCAAATTTTAAAAATATGAAAAGATTATTTACCATTGTAGGATTGGCAGCAATAATATTGGGCGGCTTTAATAGTTGTGAAGATCTCACGTCCGGTGGTGTTGCCACCTATTACGGAACGGTGTTTGATGAAAATACAGATTTGCCGTTTGAAGGAGTGGATGTTAAGGTGACAAATGGAGATAGAATTCAAACAGCCACCCAGACTAATACAGATGGTTATTTCTCTTTGGAAGTGCGTTTACAGGAGATTAATCAAGATTACTACATTTTAATAGGTAACTCTCGTATTGGGACAAAACGCATTGAATTCCCCGGTTTTGGTAATGGGAGATATGATTTGGGCATCATTACTATCAAAGGGTCGTCCGTTCCAACAGTTGAAACCGCTGAAGTTACTAATATCAAATCTAAAATGGCAACAGGTGGAGGTAAAGTAACAAGAAGTGGTGGTTTTTCTGTTACTAAACGAGGTGTATGTTGGAATACATCCCAATATCCGACGGTTACCAATGACCACACCGAAGATGGAACTGGTGCGGGAGAGTTCTTCAGTAATATCGGTAATTTACAACCAAATACTACTTATTACGTTCGTGCGTACGCAGAAAATGAAAAAGGTGTCTCATATGGTAATCAGGTGACATTCAAAAGTGCAAGTGGCGTTCCGACCGTAACAACAACCATGGTTCGCGTGGATAATCAAGCAACTGTTTTTTGTGAAGGAAATGTGACGGACGAAGGCTACTCTCCTGTGACAGCAAGAGGTATCTGCTGGGGCACATCCACCCCCAATATCAATGGAAAGAAAACAAGCGAAGGCGATGGTACGGGTGGATTCTCTACCAGTATAACAGTAACAAATGTCCACACTCAAAATCTTTATTTCCGAGCATATGCTACCAATGAATCCGGAACTGCATACGGTGAAGCAATTATGATTGATCATCGCAATCCGTATAAATTGCCCATGGTAGAAGATCAAAATGTCAAGTATATTGTATTGCCATATGATTTGGGAAATTTCTACGCTGGATCTTCTAGCACTAATACTAGCTATGCACGGACTGCTTGTAATAATCTTGTTGCATACGATTGGAATGATTGGGAAGTCCCTACTATTGCCGTCCTCGAATTACTGTATAAAGAGAAATCTACAATTGGAGGTTTTACTAATCAAAAATATTGGAGTAATTCGGAACCAATAAGTTACTATTATTACTGGATTGATTTTTCGAATGGCACGAAAGGATCTACATATTGCAATGACTTCAAATATAGTGTCCGTCCTGTTCGGAAATATTAAAAATCAATATTTTGAACCTCGCGGTGTATGTATAGGTTAATCGTAACTGTATTAAACTCAGGTGCAAAAGAACTATCCAAAAAATATCTATAAAACTCTGAATGTAAATCAGTAATATGAAATCCAGATTTAGTGTGTTGATCGTTATTTCCGCATGTATTATAAGTATCGGCACTGTATTTATTGGTTGTGAAAACGATGTGAATGCAGTTGTTAAATACGTAGGCAAGGTTGTCTATTCAGGAACAACAAAACCTTTCGCTAATCTTGAGATAAAAGTTACCAATGGTGAGAAGATTCATGATTTAGCACATACAGATGATTATGGTGCATTCTCGCTAAGCGTCAAAGTAGATGAAATTGACGGTAGTTACTACGTACTCATTGGAGATTCTTCTTGCGCAACAAAAAAACTTGAACTTTCTGGTTATGGACAAGCACAAGTTGATTTGGGCACTATTGAGATTGAAGGGCCGAATATACCCATCGTAACAACTAAACCTATTAGCGATATTTCCGATAATAAGGCTACATCAGGAGGAAATGTCACAGCTGACGGGCGTGCGTCTGTCACCGCTCGAGGTGTTTGTTGGTCTAAGTCAGAATATCCAACTATTGATGATGAGCACACAATCAATGGTTCCGGTCTAGGTGAGTTCAAAAGCCAGATTAATAATTTGGAATCAGGCACTATATATTATGTGCGCGCTTATGCTACCAACCGCATAGG
The DNA here is from genome assembly GCA_902799705.1 of uncultured Bacteroidales bacterium. Lineage (GTDB taxonomy): Bacteria > Bacteroidota > Bacteroidia > Bacteroidales > Paludibacteraceae > Colicola. Next base: position 41,138 of record CADCBP010000015.1, on the reverse strand, counting down.
CACGGCTTATGGTGAACAATTCGAGTTTACATCCTTGAATGGATTAGCAAGCATCATTACGGACACTGCATCTGTTGTTACTTCAACATCCATTGTTATCGGCGGAAACATAACTGACGATGGTGGCTATACGATTATAGAAAGAGGCATATGCTATAGTGATATTATTTCAGAGCCGACAATATATGACAATAAGGTTGTAAGAGGTAAAGGTAAGGGAGAATTTTCTGCCCCGATAAGTGGACTGTCACCATCTACGACTTATTATTTCCGAGCATATGCTATTAACGAGAAAGGCGAAGCCTATGGAAGTACACAAACAGTCACTACTAAAAATGGTTTGCCCGTCGTGGAGGCAAAAGTGATTAGTTATGGAGGTGCGCTTGATTTTGACAAACCGGGATTTTCAAGCCTTTATTACACTATTCAAGGGAACGTGATTGATAATGGAGGAAGTGAAATTACTGCTCGTGGTATTTGTTATAGCAACCAACCATACCCAACTATTTCAAATTCTTCAGTCGTTAATGCCGATATGGGAGAAGGATATTACAGTTGCCAAACTGGCGAAATCACATCCTTTTCAAAGACTATGTATGTCCGTGCTTATGCTTCCAACGCCAAAGGAACATCATACGGGAATCAGATAGAAATAACCCCTCAAATGATGAATTATGACGCATTGCCGTTTTTTGAATATGGAGGTTATATGTATAAATTTTATGACATGAAAGGAACCATGACATGGCAAAATGCGAATGAGGCTTGTGAAAAACTTGAATATGGAGGCTATGATGACTGGATTTTACCTGAGAAAGAAGAATTAGGTTATGTTTTGATGCTGTATCATTTGTATAATACCTGTTATTGGAGTTGTTCTACCGAATCCAAGTATTGCACAGATGATATTTGTACGATGTACTATTATACGTATAACAATACATATTATTTGGCGAATCGAAGTCAGGCATTGTATGTTATAGCAGTACGTAAATATAAAAAATAACTGATTAAAATCAAACATAATGAGAAGAATTATTCTATTCTTGCTGTTTTTTGCAGCGCTGCCTGTAATGGCACAACTCAGTCAGAAAGAAGTTGAGTTATATCAGCTGATAATGGAATATCGGGCGGCTAATGGTTTACCTGAAATCCCATTGTCCGTGTCATTAACCAAAGTGGCACAAATTCATGCCAAAGATGTGTATGAGCACTTTGACGAGATTCCTGAAGGATGTAATGCACATAGTTGGTCCAAACACGGATCTTGGACAAAGTGCGACTATTATCCGGATCATCGGAACTCGGCGTGTATGTGGTCGAAGCCGAAGGAATTAACTGAATATGAGGGGAACGGATATGAAATAGCCCACTACTTACTTCCTCCTACAAGCGGAGTGGTTTCTCCTAAAGCAGCATTGAAAGGGTGGCAAGGCAGTCCAGGTCATAATGCTCTGATCATAAATCTCGATAAATGGAAAAATACCGAATGGGCAGCAATTGGAGTGGGAATGTATAAGGGCGTAGCATGTGTATGGTTCGGTGAATACACCGACCCTGCCGGCCATTACATCATCGGAAAGGAATAATACCGAATTCGTACTCCCTACGCAGAATAATATAGACGTATCTAAACCGAAATAGCAAGACCTGCAAAGCTGTAAGAGCAGGAGTAAAATAGCGTATCATGAAAAAAATAATGACATTTTTGTTGCTGGGCCTATCAATAGGCTTAGTGGCGCAAGATTTTAGATCTTTATCCATGCAAGAGATTAGAGAATGCAAATCTCCTGAAGCTGTGTCTTGGAATTTTGTCGTGTCAGTATTACTTAATCAATACGACGTCATGGAATCTTTATTAAGTCCAGAGTTAATAGAAGAACTACAGACGATGATGCGCAAATCACATTTTACGCACTATTCACAACTCTTCACAGAACAATATTTTCATGATATTTCAGGCATACGCCCCGCGCTAATAGAAGGGTATCGGCTTGTTTGTGATAGTCCCTATTGCGATACTATGAAGATCGGCTCAGACGAGGTGCCGATATGCTCTGTTCACTTTAATTGTGCAGATGATAACGGAAATATATATTCAGGCCAACACGACACTACTGTACGCGTTATTTTGCTTAATATCAACAACAAATGGATTGTTCGAGGTTTTAAATAATGCCGTAAGGCAGCCAGATAAAAAACGGACAGAGACCGTACACGGACGTCCATAATGCGACCGACATGCAAATGAGATTGCCGGGGAAATAAAATCATTGGGTCTCTTTTTTTTATATAAAAGTATACAAAGACTTGCGTATATGAAAAAAAAGTAGTACTTTTGCACCCTAATTTAACAGACCCCGACTCATTGGCTAAAGAAACAACATATAGGATGCTCGCGAAGACTTTCAAGGGTCTGGAGCAAGTACTCGCACAAGAACTGATAGAACTTGGTGCCAACGACGTGCTCATCGAAAGACGAGCCGTTTCTTTTAAGGGAGATAAGGCATTGCTGTACCGCGCAAACCTGTGTCTGCGCACCGCTATCCGTGTGCTGGTACCAATCAAGGAAGCCTCTCTCCGGCTTTCCCTTAAAGGGAAGAGAGAAAAGCCAGAAGATCAGGTCTATGAGATCGCGAAGGCGATTGATTGGAGTCGATACATGACGGCTGACACCACGTTTGCGATTGATGCGACGGTGTATAGCGAACTGTTCCGCAACAGTCTTTTCGTGACCTACCGCGTGAAGGACGCGATTGTCGATTACTGGAAAGAGAAAGCAGGCAAACGGCCGAATGTGAGTACGGAGAATCCGGATTTGCGCGTGAACCTGCATGTGGGGAACGACCGTGTGACGATCTCGCTGGATTCGTCGGGCGAGAGCCTGCATAAACGCGGTTACCGCGTGGCTAATACCGAAGCGCCGATCAACGAGGCTTTAGCGGCAGGTATGTTGCTGCTGGCGGGATGGAAAGGGCAGAGTGATTTCTACGACCCGATGTGCGGTTCGGGCACGCTGCCTATCGAGGCGGCTCTCATTGCACGCAATATCGCGCCGGGAGTGTTCCGTAAATCCTTCGCTTTTGAGAAATGGCCGGACTTTGATGCCGACCTGTGGTCTGACATCTATAATGACGATTCGCACGAGCGTGAGTTTGATTACAAGATATACGGTTCGGACGCTTCTTTTTTCGCAATCCAACAGGCTGCAAAGAACGTGAAGGCGGCCGGAGTGGCGCATGACGTGGAGTTGAAGCAGATTCGCATGGAAGAGTTGCGCCCGTTAACCAGGAATCCTCTCGTCCATAACCCGTTGGTGATGATTAACCCGCCGTACGGTGAGCGCTTGGCAAGCAACAAGGATATGGAAGAATTGTACGGCAAGATGGGGTCTGCCCTCAAGCATCATTTTACCGGCGCAACGGCATGGATTATATCGTCCAACGAGGCGGCGATGAAGTGCATCGGACTCAAACCGTCTAAGAAAATGCGCTTGCTGAACGGAGAACTGGACTGTCAGTTTAATTGCTACGAATTATTTCAGGGAAAAAGAAATGAAACCCATCTACATAGCTGATTATAATTACCCTCTTCCCGAAGAGCGGATTGCGAAATATCCGTTGGCGGAACGTGACCATAGCAAGTTGTTGGTTTATTGCAACGGGAAGGTGAGTGAAGACAAGTTCTATAACATCGGCGACTACATTGCTCCGCATTCACTCCTGGTGTACAATAATACACGCGTTATTCAGGCTCGAATGGAGTTTCATAAGCCAAGCGGGGCGCGTATTGAGGTGTTTTGTCTTGAACCTATAGCCCCGCACGACTACCAGTTGTCCTTGGGCTCAACCACCGGCTGCACTTGGAAATGTATGGTGGGTAATGCAAAGAAATGGCACGATGAGAGTTTGGAGTTTCGGGTGGAAAGCTTAGCGATAACCCTGCGGGTATGTAAAGGCGACAAACACGGTAATACATACGAGGTACATTTCAGTTGGGATAACGAGTCTGTGTCGTTTGCCGAGATATTGGATGCTGTAGGCGAACTGCCGATCCCGCCTTACTTGAACCGTAAGACCGAAGAGAGTGATAAACGCACGTACCAAACCGTGTACTCGCGCATCAAAGGTTCCGTTGCTGCCCCCACGGCAGGTCTGCATTTCACGGAACGGGTGTTAGCCGATATCCGTTCCCGCGGAATAGGGACAGAAGAGGTGACGCTGCACGTGGGAGCCGGTACATTTCTGCCGGTGAAGACAGCCGATGCGAATGAACACACGATGCATACAGAGATTATCGCTGTGCCTAAAATAGCGATAACGCATATCATTCGGAACCTTGGGCGTATCGTTGCCGTAGGAACAACCAGTATGCGCACGCTGGAGAGCCTGTATTTCATCGGGTGCCATCCCGAGAACCCGACCGTGGGGCAATTTGAACCATACGAACATACGTTCACTGTAAGTGTGGAAGATAGTCTGCAGGCCATTGTTGATTATCTGGAGGCTACAGGGCAGGAAACGCTGCACGCGGAGACGCAGATCATGATTAAGCCGGACTATATATTCCGCGTTGTTAATCAGTTGATTACGAATTTTCATCAGCCGCAATCAACACTTTTGTTACTCGTCAGTGCTTTCGTGAACGGCAATTGGAAAACCATTTACGATTATGCGCTGAGTCATGATTTTCGATTCCTCTCCTATGGAGACAGCAGTATTTTAACACGATGATTGATACCCATATCCATATTGACGAAGACGCCTATGCGGCGGATCGAGAAGAGGTTATTGCGCGTCAGCGTGAAGCCTGTGTTGAAGCGATGATTGTACCCGGAGTGAATGCCAAATCAATAGAAGGCATTCTGGATGTATGTCGCAGGCATAAAGGCTATTGTTTTCCTGCGTTGGGTTTTCATCCGCAAGATGTTTTTCCCGATGATTATAAGGAGCAATGGCGTATCATAGAGGAGGCTATCCGTGCGCACCGCAAAGAGATAGTTGCCATCGGCGAGATCGGTTTGGATTATCATTACGATACTACGTATAAAGAGGGTCAGCAGGATATCTTCAAACGCCAGCTGGATCTGGCGCAGGAATTGGATCTGCCAGTTATGATTCACAATCGCGACGCCACGGAAGATACCTTAAGGATTCTCAAATCACAAATCTCAAATCACATTTCTCCGATAACAACCGCTCCTCTTCGAGGAGTCGTGCATTGTTTCAACGGTAGTCAAGAAGTGGCAAAGCAGATCTTGGATATGGGCTTATATTTCGGTATCGGCGGGGTGCTGACTTTCAAAAACTGCAAATTGTATGAGACATTGGAAGTCGTGCCTTTGGACCGCATTGTTCTGGAGACTGACGGTCCCTATCTGGCTCCTACCCCGCACCGCGGAGAGCGCAACGAGAGCCGGTTGATGATTTTCGTCGTGCAGCGTCTGGCAGAGGTCTATCATACAACTCCGGAAAAAGTGATTTCCATCACTTCCGCGAACGCAAAAAAACTCTTTTTTGCATAAAAATACATACACTCTTGTGTATGTCATTTTTTTTTATTACCTTTGCCGCCGAATTTGAACATAAGTTAATCATATATGAAAGAAGTAAGTACTAAGAAACTCTTGGAGACAATTATTGAAGGCATCCGTAACCGCAAAGGACAACGTATCGTGACGATTGATTTGCGGAAGATTAAGGAGGCACCAGTGGAGATGATGTTAATCTGCGAAGGACAGAGCAACACCCAGGTTTCTGCAATTGCAGATGAGATAGACGATTATGTGCGCACGCACACCCATGTTCACCCGTTGAGCGTGTCGGGACAGGAGAATGCCGAATGGATTGCCATGGACTATGGCACAATCTTTGTACATGTGATGCAACGTGAGCCCCGTGCGTTCTATGATATCGAACATTTGTGGGCTGACGGCAAGGTAACAGAGTTGCCGGAAATATTGTAAACAAAGACCTAAAAGCAGAATCTATGGCGGAAAATAAGAAAAAAGGACCGGAACAGAGTGGACCGCGCCGATGGATCAACATGCTGATGTATGTGGCGGCGTTCGTCCTGTTAGGGTACTGGATATACGGTGACAGAGTAGATAAAGGAGCTACGAAAGACCTGAGTTATACGAAATTCACTGCTTATGTTGAGGCGGATGCTATTGAGAAGATAGTAGTGTTCGATGACTTGAATCTGAAAGCAAATGTAAAACCGGTTAAATATACCGTAGTCTTTGGCACGCGGGAAGTCGGTGAGCACGCAAATGGTCAGCTGCAGGTGCAGGTGCCGTCTGTGGAAGAGTTCTCGAAATACATCGACTCTGTCAATGCTGGTCGCAAGGAACAGGGGTTGGCCCTGATAGACGTCAAATACGAGAAATCGCATAACTACTGGTATCTGATACTGGTGAATGTGCTGCCGTTTGTACTACTGATCTTCTTCTTTATGTATATGAGTCGTGGCATTGGGGGCGGAGCTGCCGGAGGTGGAATCTTCGGTGTCGGACGTGCCAAAGCACAGGTGTTCGATAAGGATAAGAAAGACAAGGTTACTTTCAAAGACGTAGCGGGTTTATACGGTGCGAAACAGGAAGTGCAGGAGATAGTGGAGTTTCTTAAAAACCCTAAAAAGTACACGGAGATCGGAGCGAAAATCCCCAAGGGAGCGTTACTTGTTGGTCCTCCGGGTACCGGTAAAACCTTATTGGCTAAGGCCGTGGCCGGTGAAGCAGGGGTGCCGTTCTTCTCGATGAGTGGTTCGGACTTCGTGGAGATGTTTGTGGGAGTCGGTGCAAGCCGTGTACGCGACCTCTTCCGTCAGGCGAAAGAGAAAGCGCCGGCAATCATCTTCATCGATGAGATAGACGCTATCGGAAGAGCGCGTGGCAAGGGTGTGATGACAGGAGGTAACGACGAACGCGAGAGTACGCTCAATCAGTTGCTGACAGAGATGGATGGCTTTGGTACCAACTCCGGTGTGATCATTATGGCGGCTACTAACCGTGCCGATGTGCTCGATGCAGCACTGCTCCGCGCGGGACGTTTTGACAGACAGATACATGTCGAGTTACCCGATCTTCAGGAACGCAAAGAGATATTTCTCGTACACCTTCGCCCGTTGAAGTTAGATGAGACTGCGGACATCGATTTCTTAAGCAAACAGACGCCCGGTTTCTCGGGGGCGGACATCGCGAATGTATGTAACGAAGCTGCATTGATAGCAGCACGCGGAGGACGGAAGAAAGTAGGCAAACAGGATTTTATGGATGCCGTGGATCGTATCGTCGGCGGTTTGGAACGCAAGAATAAAATCATGACCGAAGAGGAGAAGAAATCTATTGCCTTCCATGAGGCGGGGCATGCTACCATTAGCTGGATGCTGCGTTGGGCGAATCCGTTGGTGAAGGTGACAATCGTACCGCGTGGCATGGCGCTTGGCGCGGCATGGTACTTGCCCGAAGAGCGCCAGTTAACCAACGAGGAGCATATCTTAGACGAACTATGCTCGTTGCTCGGTGGTCGCGCAGCAGAGCAACTGTTCTTGCAGCAGACCTCTACCGGAGCACTCAATGATCTGGAACGCGCAACCAAACAGGCGTATGCCATGGTAGCGTACTACGGCATGAGTGATAAACTGAAAGACGTGTCGTTCTATGACTCTACCGGCAGATATGACTACGGATTTGTTAAACCATATTCGGAAGAAACCGCTACACTCATAGACCAGGAGACGCAACGTATTATTGCAGACCAGATGGCGCGTGCCAAACAGATCCTCACCGAGCATGCTGACGGACATCATCAGATAGCGCAGTTACTTATTGACCGTGAAGTGATTACGGCCGAAGATGTAGAGCGGATCTTGGGCCCGCGTCCATGGAAGAGCCGCGGTGATGAACTGCTGGAAGCCAATGCGCAAATGGCGAAAAAAGAGGAGCAGCAGAAGAAAAAACGCGCTCCGAGAAAGAAGAAAACAGAACAAGAAAACTCTGATAACAATGAAACGAATCTTGCTTAACATCGCGCTGCTGTGCGCAGCGATGACGATGTCGGCGCAACAAGCGCCTGAGAAACTGGCAGTGGACCCGGAGGTCCGCTACGGTAAGTTGGACAACGGATTGACGTATTATATTCGTCATAACGAGCAGCCTAAGCAACGCTGCGAGTTCCATATCGCGCAAGCGGTAGGTGCTATCCTCGAGGAGGATCATCAGAACGGTCTGGCGCACTTCCTGGAGCATATGGCCTTCAATGGTACACAGCATTTCCCCGGTAAAGGCATTATCAATTATTTTGAGTCTGTGGGTGTTAACTTCGGTGGAAACATCAATGCCTACACATCCATTGACGAGACGGTTTATCGTCTGTCTGACGTGCCTACTTATCGCGAAGGGATTATAGATAGTGCGTTGCTTGTGATGCACGATTGGAGTTGTGGCCTGTTGCTGCTTCCGGAAGAGATTGATGCCGAGCGCGGTGTTATCCTCGAGGAGTGGCGCACGGGACGCACGGCACAACGTCGTATATGGAAAGAACTGAACGCGAAGATGTATCCCGGTACGCAGTATGCAAAGCGTGATGTGATCGGTGATACGGCTGTCATCAATAACTTCGATTACCAGGCCCTGCGCGACTACTACCATAAGTGGTATGGCCCGGACAATCAGGCCATCATAGTAGTAGGTGATATTGACGTAGATGTGATTGAGGCGAAGATTAAAGAGTTGTGGAAGGACGTGCCGCGTCGTTCGAACTTCGGTGAGCGTCCTATCTATACGGTGAACCATAATGACAAACCGCTTGTTGCGATCGTCACCGATCCTGAGGCACAGCAGAGCCGTATAACTCTGGAGTATAAGTTCGATCAACTGCCCGAGGCGCTGCAAGGTACCGCACAGGAGTATGTGATCAATATGGTCCGTGATCTGGCATGCACGATGCTTAATAATCGTTTCTCTGAGTTGGCGCTTGATCCGAAGGCTTCCTTCGCCGGCGCATACTGCTATTATGGTGAGACTGCAAAGAAAATGGATGCCTTTACGGCAATCATTGTTCCGAAAGACGGTCATGAGACCGAGGCATACAATGATCTCGTTTATCAATTGGAGAAGATGCACCGATATGGCTTTACTTCCGCTGAATTAGAGCGCGTGAAGAGCGAGAAACTGAATGAAATGGAGCGTTATTATAAGGAGCGCGACACGCGTAAAAATATCACCTTGGCGCGCGAGTGTATCCGTCATTTCGAGGATGGCGAGTCGATGCCCGGTGCACAATGGGAGTACGACATGGTTCAGGCAACCCTGCCGCTGATTAGCCTGGATGCGGTGAATAGCATGGCGGAAGCCCTTATCCACCCGAATCCTACTGTTGCAATCTCAGGTCCGGAGAAAGAAGGAATCCGCATCCCGTCGGAGGGAGAGGTATTGGCTACGCTTGCCGGACAGGCCTCATTGGCTATCGAGGCTCCGGTAGAGGAGAAAATCGATACCGAACTGGTGAAGAAAGCACCGCGTAAGGGAAAAATCAAAGCAATCAAGCAGAATGAGGATCTCGGTTCTACTGAGTTCACTTTGAGCAATGGCATCAAAGTGGTAATCCGTCCGACGGAGTTCAAGGCCGATGAGATATTGATGCAGGCTTTCTCAAAAGGCGGACTGTCACAAGTGAAGACTGAAGACCTGCCTTCGGCAGAGATCGTTTCAACATTGATTCAGATGTCCGGTATCGGCCGTTTCAACGCAACGCAGTTAGAGAAAGCACTGGCGGGCAAGACTGTTTCCGTCAGCACGGAAATCTCCGAGTGTGTAGAGCGCCTGCACGGTTCATCGTCTGTCAAAGACCTCGAGTCGATGTTGCAACTGACCTATCTGCATTTTACTGCGCCGCGCCGTGATGAAGAGGCATACCAGACGCTGTTGGCGTTGTTGCGCACACAACTCGCTAACCGCGATAAGAACCCCAAGGCTGCCTTCCAGGATTCGATTCAGATGATGTCATCGAATCACTCGCCGCGTACCGTACTGATGAATCTTAATACGATGGAGCGCTTGTCCCTGGATAAAGCAATGGAGGTATACCAGGCGCGTTTCGCGAACCCGGCTGATTTCACCTTCGTCTTCGTAGGAAATATCAACCCCGACGACCAGAAGGTGCGTGACCTGCTCTGCCAATGGTTGGGAGGACTTAAGACGAAGAAATGCCGCGAAGAAGTGATTGACCATCATGAAACGGTCGCTTTGGGTATCCAGAAGAACTATTTCAGCCGTAAGATGGAGACCACAACGGCTTCCAACCGCATCCAGTACACCTCGTACGACATGCCTTATACCTTGGCCAATGACCTGAACATGGAGATGATCGGTCGTATCCTCAGCACGCGTTATCTGGAGTCCATCCGTGAGCGTGAAGGCGGTTCGTACGGCGTAGGTACCTACGGATACATGGTATTGCTTCCTTCGCCGCGTGCCGGTCTGCTCATGCAGTTCGACACGGATCCGAAGAAACAGGAGCGTTTGATGGAGATTATCCATGAGGAGGTAAATGAGATCATTAAGAATGGTCCGCTGGCATCCGACTTGCTGAAAGAGAAAGAATCGATGCTGAAGGACTATCAGGAAGACTTGGAGAAAAACGGCTGGTGGAGACAAAGTATATACATGTATTACATGTACGGCATCAACAATGTGCGAGACTATAAGCCTGCGGTAGAAGCTATCACGGGAGAAACCGTTCAGCAGACCTTGAAGAAACTGGTTGAGGCCGGTAATGTATTCGAGGTAGTGATGTTCCCCGAGCAGTAGTATGAAGTATTTCCTGATGGCTGGAGAGGCGTCCGGGGACAAGCATGCTGCGGCACTCATGGTGCAGATTAGGCAGCGTGACCCTCAAGCGCAATTCGTAGGACTCGGTGGTAGCCAAATGGCTGCCGCCGAGTGCCGTCTCTATCAGGATTATAGTCACATGGCTTTCATGGGCTTTGCGGCAGTGCTGGCGAACTTGGGACAAGTGCAGCGTAACTTCCGCATTGCTAAAGAAGCTCTGTTGAGTGAACGCCCGGATGTGCTCGTTCTTGTGGACTATCCGTCTTTTAACCTCCGCATGGCCGCTTTCTGTCGAAAACACCTGCCCTCTGCGCGCATCATATATTATATCCCTCCGAAAGTATGGGCATGGAAACGCCGCCGTATCCACCGCATTGCACAGTTATGTGATGAGATACTTGGGATCTTTCCGTTTGAACCGGACTTCTATGCCAAGTATGGCTATAAATGTACCTATGTCGGCAATCCTACAGCGGAGCAAATCCTCAATCATCAATTATCAATCCACGATCATCAATCCTCAGTTGTTCTCCTTCCGGGATCGCGTGAGAGTGAGGTCCGTCATTGTTTGCTTCGGATGTTAGAGGCCGCACGCCGTTGCGGGAACTATCGTATTGTTGTATGTGCGGCTCCGGGTATAGACGATACGTTCTATACGCCGTATCTGCGCGCGGGTGAAACGCTGACACGTGAGACCTATACAGCGGTGCTGCAAGCCAAGGCGGCGATTGTCAATTCAGGTACGGCTACACTCGAGACCGCATTACTCGGTACGCCGCAAGTAGCTGTGTACCATTTGGCATGCTCGTGGTTCTTGAAACTCGTCCGGTGGGCGCAGCCGTTTTTCTTCTCTATCCGTCATTTCACATTGGTCAACATCATAAGTGGTAAAGAGGTGATACGCGAGCTCTTGGCGAATGATTTTACAACCGAGAAGGTGGCGGCCGAACTGCAACGCCTGCTGACGGATGAGGAATATATTAAAGAGATGCTCGCAAACTACGAATACCTCCGTTCTCTTTTGGGCAAACAGCCCGCTGCGGCGAACGCAGCCGATATTATCACATCGAAACGATAAGGGATGCCAGAATATACGGAAGAGCCCCGCATAAGACACCCTTGGCCAGGCGCCATGTATCCGTTGTATAGAAAACGAAAATCAGCGCTAAATCAGGGAAGACACTCACTAACAGCAGTTTGCTTAGTACACCGCCGGCTTGAAACTGTAAGGTCTGCAATGGATACCATAGGTTCATCACCTCGATATACGTCAGTCCGAAGGCGGCCGGGATAATCAGCCCAAGGAGTATTCCGATCCAATATCTGTCAAAGCGATCCATAATCCGTCAAATCAATGGAAACGGGCGTGATAGCCAGTAACTGATGGTCTATTGCCCATATATCCGTATCCTGTGCTTGCGGCTCGTCATTAATGAACTCACCCGCTAAACGCCACGCACTCACGATACCTTCGCGAAGCGGTTCTTCCGTTGACTCTACTAACTCGTTGGCCCAATGTCCGCGGCATTGACGCGTCCAACGGATGCCTTCTATCTCACCAAGCGGAGCGTTGATATTATAGCATGTCCCGGGTGCGATACCTTCTTCAATCAGATGCTGTGTGATATCCACCAGAAAGGGTTGAAGCCAATGCAGGTCGGCATCCAATAGATGACTGTTGATTGACCATCCGATAGCCGGAATACCTTTTTCGGCGGCTACAAGACATGCGCCCATTGTGCCGGAATAAATCACATTGATAGCGGCATTGCTGCCATGATTGATTCCGGAAACAACCAAATCGATCGGTTGGTCTTTGAGCACTACTTCTTTGGCTAACTTGATGCAGTCGGCAGGTGTACCATTGGTCACGAATACCTCTGCGCCATTCAGATCATGCTCTTCAATACGCTTCAGATAGATGGGAGTGGTCACACTGATACAAGCCCCATAGCCGCTACGCGGACTATCGGGAGCAATCACGAAGACTTTTCCGATCTTCGTCATTTCTTTGGCCAGCAAACGGATTCCTGCCGTTCCCCATCCGTCATCATTTACAACTACGATATTCACTCTAACTTCTAACTTGTAACTTGTAACTTGTAACTTCTCATCCCTTCACCACCGTCATCACTTGCTGTGCCAGCGCGTTGGCTTCTTCCATCGTTGCTGCCTCCGAATAGACACGGATGATCGGTTCGGTGTTACTCTTGCGCAAGTGAACCCAGCCGTTTGCAAAGTCGATCTTCACGCCGTCGCGGTCATTCACACGCTCGTTCTTATAAAGATCTTTGACGCGTGCGAGGATAGCATCCACATCGGTGTCCGGAGTCAGGTCGATACGGTTCTTGCTGATGCAGTATTCGGGTAGCGTGCGGCGTAACGCGCTCACTTTCATATCCAAATGTGCCAGATGGCTCAGGAAAAGAGCAATACCTACTAACGCATCACGGCCGTAATGGCACTCCGGGTAGATCACGCCGCCGTTGCCTTCGCCGCCGATAACAGCTCCTACGCGTTTCATCTCGGCAACCACATTCACTTCGCCTACGGCGCTCGCACTGTATTCTCCGCCATGCGCACGTGTCACATCGCTCAGCGCGCGTGTCGAACTCATGTTGCTCACCGTATTACCCGGCGTGTGACGGAGGATATAGTCGGCTACACTCACCAGCGTATATTCTTCACCGAACATCTCTCCGTTCTCGCAGATGATGGCCAAACGATCCACGTCCGGATCTACGACAAAACCTACATCGGCCTTACCGCTCTTGAGTAGATCGCTTATCTCTGTCAGGTGTTGCGGAAGGGGTTCGGGATTATGCGGGAAATGTCCGTTTGGCGTGCAGTTCAGTTCGATGATTTTCTTTACACCCACCGCTTTCAGAATCGCAGGGATAGCCAAACCGCCCACGGAATTCACGCAATCAATGGCTACGGTGAAGTCGCGTTGGCGAATAGCTTCTGCATCCACTAACTTCAACTTCAGCACTTGCTCTACGTGGTATGGCAGATAGTCTTTATTGGTCATTTGACCCAAGTCATCCACTTCGGCGAAAGTGAAGTCTTCGCGTTCGGCGATGGCAAGCACTTCTTTTCCTTCCGCATCATTGAGGAACTCGCCTTGCTCGTTGAGCAGCTTCAGTGCGTTCCATTGTTTTGGGTTGTGGCTCGCCGTAAGGATGATACCTCCTGCGGCTTTCTCACCTGTCACGGCTAACTCGGTGGTAGGTGTTGTAGCCAAACCGATGTTTACCACATGGTATCCCATGCCCATCAGTGTGCCGCACACAATGTGCTCCACCATTTGCCCGCTCAAACGGGCATCGCGACCTACTACAATAGTCTTGTTGTCTGGCAGCGCCGCACGACGTTGAGTAGCGTATGCCGCCGTAAAACGAACGATATCCACGGGGTTCAAACCTTCGCCCACACGGCCGCCAATTGTGCCGCGGATACCGGAAATGCTCTTTACTAAACTCATATCAGTTTTTTACTTGAATCTTCAATATATAGATGTATGGAGTGACGGATGTCTGGTCAAGATCGAATCCTTGTTTGCTGGGCACGATGATCTGGCATTGTGAATTCGGATACTTCATCAGTTTGACGGCTTCGTGCCATCCGATGGCTTCGCATATCTGCGTGTAGCCGGAGGCGACACCGCTCGTGATGCCGTAGAAAAACTCATACGGATGGGCCTGGTCGAGAGTAGTCCAGTAACTGAGAGTGTCGGGGTTCTCGGTCAATCCGAATTTCTTATACCGCGTTACAATCACGTCGTTCCGCAAAATGGTCATATCTATCGTGTCCACCCTTATCGGATTGATGGAATCGAGACGGATGGAATCGCCGCGCTTGATGAGATGGAAATAGAGATTGTCGTACCCGGGTATTTTATAGTAATCTTTCTCTCCCCATACATAGTCAATGCCTGGCTCTTTCTCCAGCACGTTGATATTGTTCCGGCTCAGATAGTTGTTGATCAGCCGGTCCTCTTCCTGACGCAGGGCAGAGTAGGTGTTGCCTGCGCAACTTACAAAGAGAATCGGTAGTCCGATTAATAGACAAATAATAACTCGTTTCATTTATTTCAGTTCTAATTCGATAATTACATTTTCGTAAGGCGGAATTTCGTCCGTTCCTTTGATGCCGTAGGCGGCGTACCAAGGTGCAAGCAGCCGTGCTTTCGTCCCGTGGTTCCATTCGCCGATATTGGCGTCCACGGCGCCGGGTAATTCGTATTTGCCGGCATGGGCCGTCTGCTCGGTATCGCAGTATAAGTGTCCGTCGAGGCTGAAAATCCTCATGTGTACGGTACATTCTTCGCCTGGGGAGGGAACTCCCTGTGTCGCATCGCCGGTGTCAATCAGATGCACCCATGTCCCGTTCTCGTATAGCGCGTATGGCTCTTCTTGCGCCTGTGCCAAATGGTGCAGTGTCTCATCGGCTGTCTCCGTCAACTGCTGGTTGAGTGTCAGAAGCGCCAACTGTGCACTGTCGGCTTGCGGTGCCTGACCCATGCGTCTGCTCGGACGCTGGGGGGATTGCGGACTGCATGCAACCATCAAAAACGCTGAGACAATTAGTAGCCAGCGAACGTTGCTCTTTTTAGTCTTTGACATTCTCCCCTAAACGCTGTTTGCGGTATTCACTCGGCGTGACGCCGTAGGTGTTCTTGAAGCACTTCGAGAAATAGCGGCTGTCATTCATGCCTACCATGTAGGTCACCTCGGTGATATTGTACTTGCGGTCTTCTAACAGTTGTGCCGCGCGCTTGATACGCATCTCGCGGATGAATTCTACAGGACTCAGACCCGTCAGGTTCTTCAGCTTGTTGAAGAAGACTGTGCGGCCCATATTCATTTCTTCCACCAGTTCGTCCACTGTCAGCGTGTTGTTGTCCATCTGTTTGTCCATGATGTCCAGCAGTTTGGCGAGGAACGAATCGCCGGGAACCGGTTCATCGCTCTGCTGCGGTTCTAGGCGCATCAGGCGTTGACGATAACTCTGCTCTAAATGTGTACGTTGAGCGAGGATATTTTGAACGCGTGCACGCAGATATTCCGGCTCGAACGGTTTGGTCACATAGTCATCCGCTCCATACTGTAGAGCCTGAAGACGGCTCTCGATGGCGGTCTTGGCTGTCAGCAGGATTACCGGAATATGATCCGTATCCGAATTCTTTTTGATGAACTGCGTTAACTCCAAACCATCCACATTCGGCATCATCAGATCGGTTACTACCATGTCGATATGTTTTGAACGGATAATCTGTTCTGCTTCCTCGCCGTCGGAAGCGGCCTCTACGTTATAATCGCGGTTGAAGATACCAACGAGGAACTGCTGCATGTCCTGGCTGTCATCTACTACCAGTATCGTGCGGCGGTTGTCTTGAGGCTCTTGCGCCAATTGCTCCATCTTGTTCTCAAACGAAGACTCTGTCGGATGATCGATGATCGGCAGCTCTTCGTCCTCAAGGAATTCTACTTCTTGGTCAAAATGTTCCTTACCGGTATGCAACAGGATCGTCACGGTCGTTCCTTTGCCTACTTCGCTGTCCACCTCTATATGTCCGTGGTGCAAATCTACCAACTCCTTGGTCAGGTTCAGTCCGATACCCGTTCCTGTCGTGTTGGAGTTATTCAGTTCGTTATTGCTGGAGAAGCGCTCAAAAAGCACACTCCGTTTCTCCGGTGCGATACCGATTCCTTCGTCTTGTACGGAAAGGGTTACAAAACCCGGTTTGGAATCAATCACCACGCGGATGTTCTTGCCGGCAGGCGTGAACTTGAATGCATTGCTCAGCAGGTTCCAAATGATGGTGTCCATACGGCCGCGATCCACCCATACGGTCGAGTCATTGGTCTTGTTCTCAACAGAGAAGTGGATATGTTTGTCGTATGCCTCTTTCTGGAAGTTCGCGCATGTCTCGTTCACTAACTCGCTCAGCAAGGTCTTACGAACTTTCAGTTTCATCTTCTGGTTTTGTACTTTGCGGAACTCTAATAACTGGTTCACCATGCGCAGCATGCGCTGGCTGTTGCTCTGTACAATTTCCAATTGGCTGCGTACACTCTGGCTGATACGTTCTGTCTGTAAGATGTTCTCAACAGGCGCTACTATGAGTGTGAGCGGCGTGCGCAACTCATGACTGATATTCGTGAAGAAGCGTAACTTGATGTCAGTCACCTGTTGCTCTACCTGCACTTTCTGACGTAACTCGTTATAGGTGTTGAAGATATAAACGATTAGACTAATCAAGCCAATGATGGCGATAGCGTAGAGTAGGAAGGCCCACCATGTGAACCACCATGGGCGTTCTACAATGATGACTAATGTCTTCTCATTGTCCACATCGCTGCACTCGCGGTTGGTTGAGCGCACATGGAAGACATATTTGCCGTAACGCAGGTTGTTATAGGTTACGCGGCGCACTTCTTTCGCATGAGTCCAGTCGGCGTCGATGCCGTCCATTTTATAGGTATAGACAATCTTGTCGGCGCCCACGTACTCCATTGCCGCGTATTCGATGGTAATGTTACTGCCGTTGGCAATAGTAATCGTGTCCCCCTTCAGCTCCTGGTCTTGCGCTTCTATTCGGGTGATACGCAGCGGCGGCACGGATGTCGAGCGATGGATAAGAGACGGATCGAATTCGCAGTAACCGTTCGAATAACCGAAGAGCAACTTGCCGGTAGGTGTGCGTAGCGCCTCCGCCTCCGTGAAATAGGTGTTGCTCTCTCCGTCCAAGGCATCGTAATAATGAAGATCGCCGGTCTTGAGGTTCAGTTGTGCAATGTCGCTCTCCGAGCAGAACCATAGGTTCTCACCGTCACCCGTCATACTTAGGATGATGTCATGGAAGGTCTCTACGCGTTGAATCTCTGCGCGCGCTTGTTGGGGATCCATCACTAACAGACCGCCGCCGAACGAACCCAGCCATAACTGGTCATGGCTGTAATAGATAGCGCGGATGTCGTAACTCGGGATGACCTGACTCTCATGCGTCTCGAGATTGACACGCAGAATGCCGGTGGTTGTTCCGCACCAAAGGGTGTTATCTACTATCTCGATGTCGCGCACTTTCATGCCGGGACCTATTACGATAGGTTCTTCCCATTCGTTTTTGTTCTCGTTCCAGCGAATGATGTTCACGCCGCCGCCGTACGTGGCGATATATAATGTGCCGTCGCGGCCCTCCTCGATATCATAGATATCGGGGTGGTCGGTGGGAATGACTTTGTTTGTCGTGATATTCTTCAGTCCGGAGCCTTTTGTTCCGTAGAGCATGCCGTGCGCGGTCTCCAATGCGCAATAGACATTGGTCTCTGATTTGACGAGTGTCAGCACTTCGCCGTTTTTCCTGCGGGCGAAGGCGCGTACCTCTCCGTTGTCGCGCTCGGAACGGCGTAGATCATGCAGCAGGTACGGCGTCGGATCCATGTTCACGCAATCCACACCGCCGTCGTACGACGATATCCACATCTGACCGTCGCGGTCAACGTATGCGGTGTGAATCATATTTGTCAGACCCTGAATAGGGTAAACCAACTCATCATTCTCAAAATCGTAATAACTCCATCCGCCGCCTGTCGGGTTGACCCATGTGCGGCCTTGCGCATCTTCCAGAGTGAAGAAATGCTCGCGCAACCGGCCCGCATAGCGGCTGTCCAAAGGAGGGGTGAAACGCTTCCATTGACCGAAACGGTAACGCTGGATGCCATACGTGTCATCCGCTTGCCAAATAACACCGTGCGAGTCCACTTTCGTCTTCTTGTCACGCTCGCTCATCTTCTGCATCATACCTTCCGGCAGACTGTCGAACGGTTGCTCGGTCGTCACGAGACGGGCTGCGTCCAAACGGTAGAAATGGCCGTCGTATGTAGCCCACCATATCCGCTCTTCCGCATCTTCGTATATCAAATCCACACGGTTGTTCACTCGGGCTTCCACGTCGTTGTTCTTGGCCTTGAAGACCTCAAACGTATAGCCGTCGAAGCGGTTCAGACCATCCCAGGTGCCAAACCACATAAAGCCCTGCTTGTCCTGCAGGATTGCCATCACGGTGTTCTGACTCAATCCGTCTTTGATGGAGTAGTGCTGAATGACGTAATGCTCATGTGCCGCTATAACGAAGGCGTTGGTCAGCAGACAGAGAGCGAAAATCAAGCGTTTCATATTTTTCATTTTCGTACGACTAAGATAGGGTTTTTACTGGGTTTTAAGAGAGTCTTGTGCTAATCAGAACTACTTCCCGTTGGCGGCGAGTCTCTCTAAATACCGTCCGTAATTGGTCTTCATCTCTTTGCCCAAAGCTGCCAATTGCTCCGTGCTGATCCAGCCGTTGCGCCAGGCGATCTCTTCGATGCAACTTACGTAGAATCCCTGACGGTTCTGAATTGTAGCGATGAAGTTGCCGGCCTCCAACAGACTGTCGCAGTTGCCTGTGTCGAGCCATGCGAAACCGCGGCTGAACAGCTTGACCTTCAGTGTGCCTTCGCGCAGATAAATCTTGTTCAGGTCGGTGATCTCATATTCGCCGCGAGCACTCGGTTGCAGGTTCGCTGCCTTCTCACAAACACTCGCGTCGTAGAAATACAGACCCGGTACGGCATAATTGCTCTTTGGCTCTGACGGCTTCTCTTCAAGGCTCAGCACTTTGCCTTCCTCGTTAAACTCAACAACGCCGTATGCACGCGGGTCGGCTACCTCGTATCCGAAGATTACTGCGCCGCCTTGTTGCGCTGTCTCCACTGCTTCGCGGAGCATCGTCTTGAAATGCTGGCCGTAGAACATGTTATCGCCTAAGATCAGACAACCCGGCTCGCCGTTCAGGAACTCACGGCCTAACACAAACGCTTGCGCCAAACCGTTGGGCACCAACTGTACTTTATAACTCAGTTTCATGCCGATACGACTGCCGTCACCCAATAGTTCTTCAAACATAGGCAGATCGCGCGGCGTGCTGATTATCAGCACTTCACGGATGCCAGCTAACATCAGGGTGGACAACGGATAATAAATCATCGGCTTGTCATACACCGGCATGATCTGTTTGCTGATTGCTTTACTCAATGGGTACAAACGCGTTGCGCTTCCCCCGGCTAAAATAATTCCTTTCATAGTCTATAAGTCTTAGAGTCGTTTCCCTTCGATGGTATAGGTATGGCCGTTGCGGAGAATGAGAATCTGTCCTTCGCGCAATATCTTCTGTGCCGGTGTACTCTCTTCGATATCTTCGATACCTTGGCCCGGATCAACGTATTTGCGGACATATACATACACATATACCGCGCCGGCCGTGTTTATCTTGTATGGCTTGACGGCTGCGTTGCCTGCGTTGTATTTGAACATCGCATTCGTGTTGCCCAGGTTGCGGATGAACACACCTTTGCCGTCATCCTCCACGAACTCCCACATCTTGCAGTTCGTCGTGTTGGCGTCAACGATGTCGTTACCGGTACTCGTCACGGCTATCGGCTTGCTGGCGCCTACTATCGTCAGCGTGAAACCTTCTTTGTTCTTCTCCGTACCTAATACCATACGGCATGCGTTTTCTGCGAATGCCTCGCTATCCGTAACGGTCACATCTTCCAACAGCACGCTCAGTTTCTTGTTGTCACGAGGACCGGCAATCACCGGCACACTCTGCAAAGCCAGAATAATCGTGTCTTTTGCTGCCAGAACAGACGGATCGGTCACTTTGGCGAACATGGCGGCAGCTGTCACATGAATAGTAATCTGTGCGCTCTTGTCGGATATAGTAGCTGTGATAACTGCGTCGCCTTCAGATACAGATGTTACCTTGCCGTGGACATCTACCGTGGCTACGCTCTCGTTATCCGAGCTGTAGGTGATCGTGTATTGCGCTGCGGCTTCGGCTGGGGTAACGACAGGACTCAGTTGCAGCGTCGATCCGAGTGTCAGATTGGCCTCTGTCGCTTCGAATGTAATGCCGGTGACACTTACCGGAACGACATGAACAGCGCAGGTCTTGACTACCTTGCCGATAGTGGCGGTTATCTCTGCCTCGCCAAGATTCTTGGCGGTAATCACACCTTTCTTGTTTACGGTGGCTACGTCTGTGTTGTTGCTGGCGTAGGTCGGACTGGCCGTTGCATAATCGGGCACGTAGGTGGCTACGGACAGTGTGTGCGTTCCTCCCGGGCTCAGTGTTATTTCGCTCTCTGACAGCGTGAAATCGGTTACTTCCGGAACGGTGATGGCCAGGATGCAGGTCGCGCTCACATCGGGCATGCGCACCGAGGTCGCGGTCACGGCCACATTGCCGGTCACGTGCTTGGCGGTCAGTACACCGTTCTCGTCAACGGTGGCCTGATAGTCGTGGTCTGTCATCCATACCAGCGATTT
The DNA here is from genome assembly GCA_902799705.1 of uncultured Bacteroidales bacterium. Classification (GTDB taxonomy): domain Bacteria; phylum Bacteroidota; class Bacteroidia; order Bacteroidales; family Paludibacteraceae; genus Colicola. The sequence continues at coordinate 19,933 of CADCBP010000015.1, read as the reverse complement.
GTCTTCAGCGTCGCCGGGGGTGAAGACGAGATACTGGCTCATATCTATCGAGGCACCCTGGTCAATGCTCTCAGGGGCTCCGACAAACTCTATCTTCGTCAGTTTGACGGTTGCGGCAATCAGGTTGATGTCAATATTCGCAGAACCCTCCACTACATCCAGTTTGGCGTCCAGTGTCATATAGCTCAGCCGTGCGTCTGCCTTGCCCGTTTTCTTGCCTTTGCCCTTGTAGAGGATAGTTATTGTACCACCGTTACGGTCGCCGTCGATTTTCGTGCCGAACAGACCGGCATCGCTGCCTTCCAGAAGCCAGATAATATCTTCTGTCAGATTCTCGCCGGTGTAGTTGACTGTCACGGATTTGTTCTCGTCCAACTCAACATCGCCGAACGAAATAGGTTCTATCTCCAGTTTGCTCTGTATCTCCTGTGCTTCGCCTGCTTTCTTGTAGAGTTGTATGGTGGAGCCAAGTGGGGATTTGTAGGGTCTGAACCGATTGTCATTGAATTCTACGGGGAATGTCTCGTCGGGTCTGGAGACATAGGCTGTACCGTTGCTGATAGAGATGCCCCATCCTGCTAAAATCTGGTTCGCCACGGGAGTGGCATAGGTGAATGCACCCTTTCCCGTTACGTCCAGTGACAGTCTGTTGTCTGTGCCCGTTGCGGTCAACTGCCAGTTCCCGCCGTATTGGCTGAGCACAAAGGATTGGGCCGTTTCCGGCACGTCCGCTTTGCCGTTAGCTATCTTCACCCCTTCGGTCACGGACTGAAGGTAGGTGGTGTATAGCGGACCGCTTACTGCTCCCTTACTCTCGCTTACAAACACAATCGTATCGCCGCTCTTCAGCTCGCTTGTGCTGTTGATGCGCTCGTATGGGGTAGTCTTTGCCACGATAGCCTCATCGGTTACAACTACTTTCATCGTCAGATAAACGCTCTCGCTCTCTACCTCCCAGTTGGCGTCCTCGTAGGTGTAGAAACGCATTTTGCCGGTGTACGTTCCTGCCTGGTCTGCGTAGTAATGAAGCGTCAGACCTTCTCCTTCGGCAGGGGTGTAGGTATCGCCGCCGTAAATCCAGCCGGCCGTCTTGGTGCCGTCAAGCCAGAAGTCGGCTCCATCTTCCGGCATTTCGGAACTTACATCCTCAAAAGCAACGCCGCAGTACGGCTGTAAACCGGAAAAACTCACGTGGATGGTTGCGGTGCCTTCAACGCTGGGCTTGCCTTTGATACTCACTTCACCGAAATCGACTGTCGTCGGATTGACGGTGATACTTGCCGCCCAACTCATCGCACTGATTACTGTCAATGCTACTAATGTGAAAATTTTTTTCATGATAGTATGTGTTTTAAATGATTAATTTGTTTACTTTTTTATTATCTTTGCTGCTGCAATGTGTCCCCGTCGGGCGGGTAAATCGCTAAAGGGAAAGGTTTAATAACCTTTGCGGCTGCAAAGGTACGAAAAAAAAATGACACATGCAAATATTGTGTCATTTTTTCCACATTCCTGTGTATTTTTTGCCGTCCAATCCCCAATCGTTCTTCACACGCGCATGCGCGTTCCTTAATTTATACACCATACACCCTAAACGCCGCAGGCATCTAAACAGCCGTCAGGCTATACACTGCGCTTGCGCCCTACACGCGTACCCAACACGTCATTTTTCAAAACAATTTACCCAAAAATTTGTGTAATTCAGAAAAAAGTTGTACCTTTGCGGCGATTTTGTACGATAAAATCACGAATAATTACAATTTTGTCGATTATAAACGATAAAGTACTATAGTCTACGTGGGATAAAGGATAATTATCCTAAATATATCATATCTATGACGCCGTTAGTGAAGCGAAATAATGACGAGGGGATTATCCATCTTGGGCTTCGTGAGTTCTTGATTAATGGATTAGTTTGATACGCAAAAGCAACGCCCATTTGGACGTTGCTTTTTTTGCACGCATGCGCGTTCCTTAATTAATTTATATTATACACCGTACACTGTACACCCTAAACGCCGCAGGCATCTAAACAGCCGTTAGGCTATACACTGCGCTTGCACCCTAAACGCCGCAGGCATCTAAACAGCCGTCAGGCTATACACTGCGCTCGCGCTTATACACGCGAAGCAATGCATACGCCAGCGCGAGCAGCGCCAACAGCCATGCCGCGTCGCCAAGCGGCGTAGGCCACGGATCACCCGTATCACCCCATCCATCATCTTCCCAATCGTCATCTCCTTTTTTCGCACGATGAGGACCACTTGCGTTTGCTGGACTATACGTTCCGATAGTCGTGCCTGTCACATACGTTCCCTGCACTGCTGCAGATGGCAACTGTGAACCCGAACCTGCCATGATAGAGGTGGATTGCATTTGTGCTTGCGGCTCTTGGGCGAGCGATGCTCAGCACGCTCATCAAACCCATTACGATCAATAAATATCTCAATGCTTTCATAATCTTTAACTCTTTCATTCGTTAAACATTCATTCGTTCATTCATTAAACATTAAACTTTAAACATTGAGATCACTTGATCTCACGTACATGTTTGCCCGTTGCGTCGTAGATCTTACCGCCGCGGAGGATATACATCTTGTCGCGGTAGATAAACTTGTACGGTCGTTCCGGATCTCCGCTCACATCGCCTATGCCTGTTGCCGAGTTATCTTTCTCTTTGATCCGCAAGCCTATCGAGAAGCGGTTCTCAATCAATCCTGTCTCATCCATCTCTACCATGTAATCATTGGTTAACAGGTTGGTATTCAGACCCAGTACGGCGTCATACAGGATTACATATTCCAGACGGTCGATATCGGAATTGTCATCCAGACTGAAGATATACTCGCCAGCATTCGGAGCATAGAACTCTACAGGAATCAGTTCTTCCGTTTCAGCCGGTGTCATCGTGTTACCTACCAGATAATGTCCGTCCGCAACGGTGTACATCTTCAGATAAGTCAATGCCTCACGGTTCTCGAAGATGTTCTGGTCCTCACCGAACTTATAGCCGGCTGTCGCATTCTCGTCCACGGTCAGTCCTGCTTGCGCAAATGCCTCTCCGTGGGTCAGGTTGATGTCTGCATAGATCGGTTGTGCTTTTGTTTCCTGCGCCAGCAGGTAACGCGGAGCGGATGCACGCTTCGACTTGTCGAACGTTACCGAACTGTTTGCACTCGCTTGGATGAAGAAGTTCTTGAACGGCTCAAATACCGCTTGAGCAGAGTTCGCACGATATTGCGGGAACTCGGTGTACCATTCATTAGGCATCGTCACATAGGCATTAGTCGTACTCGTCCATTCGTATTTGCCGTCCCACGGATCAGTGTCTGTTTTCACGAGTGATCCGACAGTGAAATCAGCAGCCCAACCTTCGTCTGCTCCGTTATACGAAAGCGTTGCCATGTACGGGTTGGCGAGTAAGTTCCAGCCCTTGTCGTTATCCGGGGTGCTTGCACCACCGGCATGTTCAGAGATGCTTACTGCAGACTTGGTCACTTCGCCGCTACCGTCTGCCCAACCGCTTACGCTGCTGAATGGGAAGCGGATGACTGCGAACGGCTGGCCTTTCGGGCGCTTACCTTGCAGCACATATCCTTCGCCGGCGTGCAGTACACGTTCCGTGGACGTGATATGTTTCCAACCCTTTCCGGTAGAAGCGCGTTGCTCGCCGTCATATTCCATAATCATGAACTGTGCATCCAGTGTACCGTTGATCGGTTCGCTCGTCGTGGTATTCAGCGAGTTTGCGAAGTTCACTGTGGATAGTGTCACATTGAATGGAACACTCAATGCGTACGAATGAGCGGTGTTCACATACATATCAAGGTTCGCTCCCGCTGTACTGGTGAAGTTCTTGTCTAACTTCAGATGAGGTACACCCTGTGCCAAATCGCTCTTATGGTCTATACCCTTGATACCGCCGCGCAACTCTAAGTAACGGACACTCAGATTATTGTTGGCCGCGTTCACAAGGGTTGCACCCGGATAGATATACAAGTTCTGGAACTTGCATGCTCCGCTTGCGCTAGCATCTGTGGTCAGCGTCTTGCCGTCCAATACCACTACGTCATAATCTTTTGTGGCGGCACACAAGGTCACAAACGGCTCGCTGTCTTTCGTGCTCGCATTCGCATTTACGATGATAGGAATGGTCGTTGTCGCGTAGGTAGGCGTGCCGCTGATGGTCAACTTCAGTGTCAGCAGTTTGCCGTACTGACTGGTCAGGTCAGGCAGTGCAACTTCGTACAGACCGTAGCCACCGGTAGAGTGACGGGTATAGGTCGTGCTTGTCTCACTGCCGGTACCAATCTTGTAACTTGCAGCCGTAATCTGGTTATCTGCCGCAACAGAGAATACCAGTCCGTTTGTTTTCCATTCGCGCGGGATGATAGTTATCACTTCGCGCTCCTCCAACGGGAAGAAGTGTATCTCGTTCGTCTCGTAAGTGCTGTTGCTTGCCCAAACCAACTTGCCTGCATGAGCTCCGCTTGACGGACGGTACAAATCCAAGTAGTTGGTGTTATAAGCCGATTTCAGTGTATAAGCCTCACGATTCTCGGTCTCTATGATCCACTCGTATGATGCCGGAGTCTCTGCAGTGCTGCCGATAGCGGTGATAGTCGCCCAGTTACGGATGTGGTTATTGGAGTTGGATGCCCATAAACCGGCGTTACTATTGCCTGCAAAACGAACTTTGTCTCCATTCGCCGCATACTCGTCCGTGCCGCCGTTAACCGTTTGTACCGGCCACATCTTGTAACCTACCGTTGCAGGTCCGTAAGCAATCTTGCTGCTCTCGTCCACATCAATCAGCACCGGTTCAAATACTCCTTCTGCACCCATATTAGCCGGCAATGCGTACCAGTTGCCACCCACCTTGGATGCAATCACGAAGTTCTCCTTCACGGAGCGCACCTCGGCGGTCACTTCGGCATCCTCCGCTCCGGTATAAGAGGCGGTAATCGTTACGTCGGTTACTGCATCCGTGTTGCTGCTTGGTTTATAGTGAACATATACCGGTGTAGGAGTTACTATTCCGCTTCCGTTTGCCGTTATGGTAACACTCGTCTTCGGCTGGTCACTTACTCCCTTAGCAAAGTTCTTGTCAGCACTGAGCGAGAAATAGACATCGCTATTGTTTGAAGTGATGGTAATCACTCCTGTGCTTGGAGTAAAGTTTCCACCGGAAACAGACAGTACATTCGTTGCACGAACAGCCCCATTCTGCGAAGAAGTGATAGGAGCCACTTCGCCATTCATCGTGATATAAGGAGTCGTCGAAGGGCTGGTCGTAAATGTACGGTTTGTACAGCCGCCCAAATATACGCGGTGATAATTTGGCTGAGAACCTATGTTCGAACGTGCATAGTTCTCAAACGTAGCACTTAAACCGTTGCCGTATGCTGATATCTGACCATAACTCGTACCTACGCAATAGGCATCGAACGCGTTCCCGTTTACTGTCAGCGTCCACTCGGCACCTGTGGCACTCGCTTGTTGTTTCAGCCAGTCATTTCCCTCTGCATACAAGTATTTGTTTGTCGTTTTATCATAAATCGTCCAATTGCCATTTTCCAACTTGGTGAACGTAAACTCGGTTGCACTTGCACAAATTGCAGTACTATTATAGCGTTTATGATCCGCGTAGGAACCCGCATATACGCGGCGCGCTGCGCCATAACCATCGTCGCTGCCTTCTTCCAAGAAGTAGATATAGTAGTCACCACCATTGATCTCATCAAATGGCGGGTTGTCTTCAAAGCGGGTGAAGACCGGATACAAATCTACATCGGCAGAAGAAATCGTTAATGCGTTTCCTCCGGTACTATATATACCGGAAGCTGCCGGAGCGGTTGTGCTCTCTTCATAATCAGCCGTACGCCATCCTAAGAATGTCCAGCCGTCAAACGTCGCCGTCGGGAAGGTACTTACTACTGTCGCATCCGCCAAGTCTTTGTATGTCGCTTCTGGATGACCTTCAGCCCAGTTGATGGTCGTTCCGTTATCATGGAAGGTAATGTCAAATTCATCCGCACAACTCATTGTACGATAATAATACTGACCTTCTGCTGCAACGAATGCAATATCGGTATAACCACTTCCATTGTATGCCTTAAAGCCTGTTCCGCTGCTATGTTGCAGATAGTGACCAGACCCCACACCAAGCACATGCCATAGACTGCCGTTCTGAGTCATTGTCCAATAGTATGGAGTTTCTTCATCCAAAGCCAAAGAGGTCGATGAACCCGCATATTTCAGATATTTGCCATCAGCTTGTTGAATCGTGTATTTGCCACCATCAGCAGATATATATTTGATGTAGAATACACATGCACCTGCGGCATTTGTCTCCGGCAGCTTGCTGTTATTGCATGCACCCGCATAAACGGTACTACCGTTCGAAATCTTATATGCACCGCTCATACCTGCTACGAATGGAGACGACTCACTGGTCTTCCGATAGATGGCATAAAGCGTTATGTCATCATCCGGAGTATAAGTGCTTGTTCCGGCGGTAATCTCCAAAGTCGGTAACATTGACATCGGAGCAATTGCCGTCTCGCTCCAACCAACGAATGCCCACTCTGCACTACACGGAGTGGTTGCACTCGGAACAGCAATAGTAGCTCCTTCTGATGTCTGCGTTACAGGAGTTGTCACTCCTTGATTATTAAAGGTCACCGTATATACGCGCTCGTATTGTGCGTATAATGTAATAGGTGTCTCGCCTACGCAGGTAATCACTTCGCCCGCATCGTACGTTGTTCCGCTTCCGTTAGCGTTCGTCGCCCAATGAGTAAACTTATAACCTTCAAGAGTCGGCTCAGTCGAACAGATGGTATATTCATTATCGTGATCCTCCCATCTGTAATCAGTAACACCCGTACAAGACGTAGTCGAACCGGGGAAGTTTGTCGCGTTTGCATCGTATGTCAAATCAAACTCTTCAACTACACAAGGACAATCATCCAACGTGTAACCGTACACTGCGGGAGGACCATAAGAAGCAGTGATACCTGATATTTGGTACTGATAACCGCTTGTATTCACGATGTAGCCTCCCGTTGTTCCACCACTACTTATTGTAATTGTTGTCGGACCGGACGAGGATGCGGCAGTAGTAGCCGAAGCCACGTCACTTCCTGCCGCTGCTGTTCGATATGCTATAGAACGAGCAGAGGAATTTGAGTTGTGACTTATTGTTATAGAGTTATATTCTCCTCCTACAACAGGAAGTTGTATCCAAACGCCACTGGCATTCGTGACCTGAATTATAGTTTTATTTCCATTTGTTTGCTGTCCCGTTGTTGTCCAAACGCTTCCGTCAGTAGCGGTCACGCTATGTGAGGTACCATAAGGAATATTTTCTGTACCACTCACATATTCTGTATAAAGTCGTGAGATATCACTACTCGTCAACTCGACCGTTCCACTTGCACCTGCACCGGTCTTGGAATAAACCGCATAATAGACCTTATCGCTTGTAATAGCACCTGAAGTTGCGCCACCTGCTATATAGCTTGGCGTAACATCCCATCTACCGCTTCCGTTCGGCGCGGTCTCTGTCCAACCCAAGAAGGTCCAACACCATTTAGAATCCGACTTGCCGGTAATATTCGGGAAGGTGAACGTATGGTTGTCCAGCACATGATTTCCTGCAGGACCGCCAGTTATCGAACCGCCGCCTTCTGGAACATTGAATGTCAAGTTACGCCAGTTTGCTGTCCATTGAGCTGTCAATGTCACATTCGCTGCAGGCATCGTGAAGGTTGCACCTGCCGCATAGGTCTGCGGCGTAGCCTCATTGCTCAACCATCCGCTGAAGTTATATCCGCTCTTCGTAGGCTCGGTACCACATACGGTATAGGTCATACCTGCACCGCAAGTCTCATTCGCGCACACATTGGTTCCGCCAACGCGGTCATACGTTACCGTGAAGTTCTGTGCCCAATGAGCCCAAATAGTAGTGTTCCCGGATACAGTATAGATGTCTCCCGCGTCACCTTTCTTTACACCACCGCTGGATGCTGACCACCAACCTAAGAATGTGTAACCATCGCGGGCATCAGGTGTAGGCAGAGTAGTTGACGTGCCGTCGCAAGAAGTCGTGAACGAAGCCGGGGTTCCGGATCCACCATTATAATTGAAATTAACCGTTCTGGCATCTCCAAACGGCCGGAATTCAATAGCAGAAGAAGTTACCGTACACGTACTACTATACGAAACGACCTTATAGTGGTATGTGTTACATTTTGTTAATCCGCTGATACTTCCTGAATTGGTAGCACTGGTGCTGATATTATCCTTTACTACCGCATTACCATTATCCACATCAATTACTTGGAACTTGGTAATACCGGCTGTAGAGGCAGGTAAAGTCCAGCTCAATGTCACGGAAGTATTGGTCATCGAGTTAACCACCACATCCGTTACCGGTTGCAGCGAGCAGCATTCGGTTGTATAATCCACAAATCCTGCATCCTGCTTGTAAATCTTTAATCTTACATTTCCGTTTTGAGCATCCGTAGCAGGATTGGAAATAGTATAGAACTGCCAAGTGCTACCAAAGTATTCTAATGCCTTACTACTACTCTTAATAAAGAAGTAGTTAGATGTTTTCGCATCCACAATGCTCATTGCGTTACCGTATGCCGAATAAGTCAAGTCTGCACAAAGAATATCGGCGTTGTTATCGCCCTTATGCAATTTCCAACTTGTAGAAGAAGCCTCTAATGTCCATTGGTTTGTACTTGCACTAACAGTAATCTTACCTGCTGTCTCCGAAGGAGCAGCACCACCCTTATGGTCAGCACTGGTACCAAAGATTTGTCCACCGGATTGCTCTGCAACAATAGCAATGACATCTCCATCCGCTAACTGTGACAAACTGGTCACACGGCTGAAAGTCGTGCTCGTTCCACCCGTATTCGCAAACACCGCATAGTAGTTCACATCGCTCGTGCTCATCGTTCCGCCCGGAGACATCGTTGTTATCATGCCTGCTGGAGCGTTCGTCGCGTGCGAATAACCCGATGTCGTTGTCCACCCTACGAAATGCTCTCTGTTGCCGCAATATGCCTCTATTGCGGATGCCGTCTCGGTTGTCTGGTCCGGAATGGCTGCTCCTTCGCGGACATCGCTCTCCTGTACTTTCGTGCCGGTTGCCCAATACGTCACTTTGTGCGTCGGAATAGCCTCAAAGTTAATACGTACCGTACAATCCGTACTCGGCGTTACGGTAAACGTATTGTCGCCGTTATTCGTCACACTGGCTGTACCGGCTGTTACGGTATAACCGCCTGCACCACTGACTACACGATAACCGTCCAAAGGACTGGCTGTTATCGTCATATTTGTAGTAGTGCTCTGCGAAGCCGGAGATACAGTACCATGACTGACATTGCTACTCGTCGCCGTTACCGTGAACGACTCTGGCGTTACACTACCTTCCAATGCCGCTTTGACAGGATTAGCACCGGTACTGGTCACACTCAAACCTCCGGATTGTGCATAGTCATACTCGCCCACTGCCAATCCTGCCACCAAACGGATATAAACAGTCTGCTCGCTTACCGTTCCGGTTGAAGGTGTGAAACTAACCGAACTCGTGTATGTTCCATCAATAGTCTTACATACCTGATAATTACTCGGAGCAGTAACAACCAAATTGGCTGACAAATGTTCACCGCTTACCGTGAAACTCTGTGCCACACTCGGTCCGTGATTGTATTCATAAGTAAACTCGGTAAAGCTTGAGCCTAAGGTTACATACGGATCTGTCGATGGTTGAACGTAAAAGGCAACATCTTGGTAGTATATATTTGCATTTATTGGGTTATAGCATTTCCATTTGTCGGAATTATAAACACCTAAAAATCTACCAGTTTCAATGTTTTTAATATATAGATAATCTGTTTCGCTAATCTCAACGGTAGCAAGAGTAAATGTTGTATTTGTATAGGTTGTACCAAGTTGTACTCCTGAATTATCATCCTTACATGCCAATTTAACATCATTTTCTCCATATTGATTTGCAGTAAATTGCTTAGTTGTGGAATTATAAACAATGTTCCATTGTAATGCCGTTCCAGAATAGGTCAAAGTCTGTCTATTAGCCGAAATCGCACTTTTTACGTCAACGGATGCTGGATCCTTAGTATAAGTAGGATACGAAGGTAGTGCTCTATCTTCTTCTGCCAGGCCTCCTGCATCTTTGTAACTTACGATAATCACCTTGTCTTTGGGGCCAATATCTTCAAGGTCGGTCAAGAAATACAAGTTAGGATCAGTTATCACATTAAATGTAATAGGTACATTAACCGTCGTAGCATCCGAAGCTGTCAATTGGATATTGGCAGTTTTGGTTGTTGTTGCAGCGTAAGAACCTGTATAAGTGATAGTTATTGTACCACCGGCACCTTCTGCAGTTGCTTTATCTATGCTGGTTGTACTGATACTGAATGAACCGGCGTCTGTTCCGTTTAAGGTAGCAGAAATAGCACCTTTCAAGTGAGTTCCGGTAATTGTTACACTTTGTGTCGTAGGTGCCACTCCAACAGCGGTGCTCCAACTTACACTTGCCGGAGTAGCTATAATCGTTGGCTGGAACACCGTTCCGCTTAATGCCACATTGACTGCAGACTCCAATCCACAACCGCTGATAGATACATTGCCGGAATATTCGCCTGCACTCTTGCCTGTTGCCAGACGTACATATACAGTAGTTGCTACCAATGTGCCGCTTACACCAGTAAACGTAATACTACTTGCCCAACCGGAACCGCTTGCCTTACTTACTTGGAAATTCGTCGGTGCAGTAACGGTCAGCGTTCCGCTCGTCAGGTTCGTTCCGCTCATGCTGAAACTCTTTGCCGCACTCGGACCGCTCCCTACAATATAATCCAACTCTGTCAAACTTGCCGGACTTACCGTCAGTCTCGGCTCAGTCGTCGAACACAAAGTACGATAATTGCTAAAAGAGCGCGCGCTACGCGTAAAGTTTGCTGTCACGGTAACATTCTTGGTTACGGATGTTAAATTATCCGTAACTGTCCAGTTATTAAATGCATAGTTATAAGTTGCATCCGAAGCATGAGGAGTTGCCGTGACGGTTGTTCCTCCAATTGTTACGGTATTACTGCTTTTTGTAATTGCCGTACCGCTCGCTACACCTGTCAATTGTGCTGATGGAGACACTGTTCCATAGCCAGCTGGGTTAACCGCAAAATCTACTGTATAACCGGATGCGGCAGGAGTATATGTAACACTTACGCTTTGCAATCGCCAGTTTCCAGAACCGGAAGGACGAGTCAATGTAAATGATGAGGCATTCCCAGACCATGAACTATTCGAGGAAGTCCACGTACCCTTGTCAGCCACATCGTCCCCAGGGGCATAACCGGATGCAAAAGTAAATGTTGCAGCAGTAATTTTACCGCTTGTAGTTGCGACTGTAATAGTACCGCCACCATATGTACGAATACCAGAACCGGTTGTATAATACTTTCCATCATTACCACCTCCGGCAAAAGTAATGGTCACATTATCATCAAGTTCAAATGGGTCGGTGTATTGCACTCCATTTGTTAATCCAAGAGTGGAAAATGTGATACTGGCATTTGCTCCCCACACCTGTGAACTACCTAACAGTAGGGCGCAAAGGAGAAGTCCTAGACCTTGTAACTTTCTTAATGCACCTAATGCATTGATAGAACGAGAGTTACGAACATTTTTTGCTATATTAAAATTTGCTTTCATAATCGTTTCAATTTTAATTGTTAAACATCCTTCTCTCATTCATCATTTCTCATCCGCAAATACTGCGTAGAATGTTATATCACCCGTAATTTTAGGTGAAGTACCATTGAACAAATCTCCCGGCGCACTATCGCTTGCCCAACCGGAGTTTGCTGTCCATCCCATGAAAGTACTTCCCGTACACTCACCCGGCACACTCGGATTCGCCGGAGTAGAAATCGTCGTGTTGTACGGCACATTAGATGTGGTCTGATATGTAGAACCATTCACACTCCATGTAACGGTGTATTTATTCGCCGTCCAAACCGGATAGAAGGTCTGCGCTGCATTGTCAGTATAACTACCACCCACAGCGGCATACTGCGAACCACCATTGGTCTTGGACCATCCTGTCTGCGTATAACCGGTTGTGTGGAATGTCTCGCCGGGTAACGCCATACTTGTGCCGCAAGTTTTGGTATCATTGGCATGTGAGCCACTAATCGAACCGCCTCCAGAAGGCACGTTACCTTTAGCATAACTAACGGTGTAAGTTGCTGTGGTGGATAAACTTGCATTGAATGTTTTAGTACCCGTTGCATTTTGCGCAAACTGATATACAAAACTATATGTACCATTCCCATTGTCTGTAGGACCACTCACATAAGTTGCTCCCGTTACATCTAAACGCGTGCTTGATGGAACAGTATAACAACTTGCAGGAGTAATTGTTATTGTCACTTGCCTGTCTGCAGCTGTTTCGCTACATGTTTCTACACTCGCTTTATTAAATGCTATAGTAGTTACATTTGTCTTTGTTCCTGCTTCCGGAGTTACTATATTCAAACAACTCTCCTCGCAAAGAGGCTTGGTATGCCAATAATTAGGACTGCTATTTTGGCGGAATAATGCGTAAAGAGTGCTTCCGTCTGATGGCATATCTCCAGCAGTTGTATGATTATATGTCGTTCCTGGAGATGCTATTGGCGTTGCCACCTCGCCAACGTGCCAACCAGAATATGAACCATCAAGATTGCCAGAGCATTCATGTCCTCCCTCAGCTGTTTCTTGTGTTAAATCAGCTTTAACTTTGTTGGAGTATGTAACATAGCCTCCTTCACCATCTGGAACTTTCAAAGTATATTTGGGATCAGAAGCAGCTTCGTATGTAATTTCTATATCATCAAATATTTTCACAGCGGTTGTTCCGCAAACGTATTTGAGTCGAACCATACCTGTAAACTTCGTAAATGTGTAAGTTTTTTGCAACCAAGTATTTTTTGTAAGACTAAAAGATCCACTCGTCACATCAGTCCACGATGAACCGCCATCAGTGGATTTTTGTACAGTAAAAGTTGGATTGGTGCCATTATTCGTAGTTCGTGTGCCCCACAAAGATACCGATTTTATTCCGGTAAGAGAGTTTTTGTAGGTGATATATTTTGTAGATGTAGTCGCAAATTGGCAACTTTTACTACCAGATGTCGTGTGGTTTTGAGAAGTGTTTTCTGTACCCTCACATGTCCAATTAGAGTTGTTAGGAAAACTTCCAGAACCTTCAAATGTCAATGTAACTGTCGCATCAGCTCCCCACGCATTTCCGATGCCGATGGTCAGAATGAGTACTAAAACGGATACGAGTTTCAGCATCAATTTTGCAGTCATTCCCGACGGTGAGCCGACGGTCAACCGACAGTCATGTCTTCTGTCGTTTCTCTGTGAGTCCGCTACCCGACTCCACAGAGTTTTCAAATAAGTAATTAAATTTTTCATAATGTATTTGGTTTTTATATTATATTCTATTTATAATGTACGCACATACGCGCCATGCATGCGCTTGATGTTTGTGAGCATAGGCTAACCCAATAGCCTATAACCAAGATAAGATTATTGTGTGCCTTCTCATATCAATCCTCTCTATATATACACTAGATTTTACAAAGTACACATGTAAGTTAGGGTAAACTTTCGATTTTTCGATATAAGTCTTGGTTTTCAAATCTTTTTTCTAATGCCCAAAATATTGTATTCCCATAATCTCCATCAGGAAATGGCAGATAACCTCTTAATGGCTCCTTATTGTCCTCGTACTCTGTTGTTGTCGGTTCTGTTAGTTCAAACATGCTGCATAGTTTCGAACAATATCCATCATCTTTAACATCATATACTGGAATAGCAACGTTTTCAATCCTTCTGTAATTATTCCGGATAACCTCCTTAAAATCATCTTCTTGTTGCGTGGTGTCGTAAATTACCCCATCCAATTTTCTGTTGTAAACACTGTCCTTTACTATGAGATGCATCACCAATTGAGGAAACACATATTCCGGAATATATACACCTGCCTTACTCATGGTTTTGAACGAACAAGCAATAATTAATGGAAGTGTTTGTAAATATTTTTTCAAACTATCTTCATCTTCAAATTCTCTTTTGAGGCGCAAATCTAACAGTTTCAATGTGTGGCCTTTGCTTAATTTGAATGCCGATATCATCAAGTTGTTTATACTTGCTCTTCTCATTTCTTCCCAACATACATATATTGAACATCCTAAATACAAGCAGGGCATACCGATCATACTGAATCTATATGGTTTTATCAAGTCGCGTCGGTTGAATGGAATATGAAACAACTCCTCCCTTGTAAATGTCTTATGCGTATCATTGCCTTCTACCCGTGAGCGCATGCGGTAGTATACATTATTTATCCCACTTGCTGTCTCAGAATGTGTTGACCAATTCTCTTTGTATTGATCCCACCAGTTATTTTCGATGCATTTAGCTATTGTCCCATTATTGTAGTCATTATACGTATTAAGAATATTATTACAAAGATTACTAATTTCAGCAATAAAAGTACTATCAATACTGACGTTAAGAGGACGTTCTAACAAAAGGTCATTGTTTTTGCCCGTGCCATCATATGAAATACCATTAGAAACATAATTCTGATATTTTTCAAATGCGACACGCAAACGCGTAGCAAAGGGTTTACTGTCAACCTTTGTCCATTCCTCAATTTGTGATATTAAATCTTTATAATTACGCATTCCTACTAATTATTCTGTTGTAGTGTTACTATTAGGGTAGAATACTAAAAAAACTGTTTGTGTATTTAGTTTATTTTAATTGGTGATTAAAGGATAATTTAATGTCCTTTAACCGTGAATAGCCCTACATAATATGCACAGGCCATAATTTTTCTACAAATCTATAATTATCCATAATTATGAACTTTTCTACACCAATAGCGTTGATTAGATTTTGAGGGAAACGCGCAACGTCATTATACTCCTTTACTACAACAAATTCCACATCATCTAATAAGAATGGATAATCATGAGGGACGCGCCATTCTCGCTCATGACTAAAATCAACAGTCGGGAAATATTGTCCTTTCATGTGATTCGGACGATATTGCGGAGAGAACGGAGTTATAAAAGGCCATACATGCTTATCAAATTGTCTTTTAGACATTTGTTTTTTTAGATGGTCTGGACGCACATAGTATGCAGGTCCACCATGCTTAACAAAAACAGATTTTTTAGAGAAACCTACACCATATGGAGAGTATTGCTGTGTGTGCGCCAATAAACTAGACCATGGACATTCTGTCATACACACAGCATGTGCACCGGTCCATGGCATGGTAGACGCATTAATAATTTGGTTATTCAAGATTGATACCAAACGGTCAAAAGCACTCATCTGAGCAAAAGGTCTGGCAGGATTATCCTCTGCTGCAGAACATAATGCTCCGTCTTTAGTAAAATGCGCTAAATAATTCGAAAAATCCGGTCTGTTCATAATCTTTTCGTCCTTTTATCGTGTTGACTTCACGTTTAAAGTGTTAATTATGATATTATATTTGAGTTAACAATTTTCTTTGATATCTATGAATACTTCAATTGCTATTCGTTGTGCATCTTCAACTCGTTCGTCTGCACTTGGTTTCCAGTTCTTACAATACCAACGGTAAGTGTGCATCCGATAGTTGTCAAGAATATATTTGCGTACACCGCCGGGCGTTCGGTTGTATCGCGAGCAACAAATAACATGATCTACCTCATTAAGTTCCGCCCAGTGCATATTGTTCTTGAATGTAATAAAGTCATCTTCGTTAAACGGATTTTCTTCGTCAATATCACAGCCCAAAGCGTCTCCTGCACTAAAAACAGCTATCTTCTTCCCTTTATATTCAAATAGTGCTCGGAAATCTGAAAATAACATCATTGCCGATGTCGCATGACTTGTCCTAATCTGCTCTAACACCTCTGAAAATGTTGGTCTGTGCGTTAATGATTTCGGCACAAAATCAATCTCTCGTCCCGCATTCTTAAGCAGGCTGTATATCAACCAAGCCGTATGCGTCTTCCCACAATTCTGGACTCCATATATTACAAATAATGCCATAATTCTTTTTGCACTCTTAGTTCGTGTGCACATATATTTCTATTTTTGACTTTTTTTACTTACTCCTTTTCTCTTTCGATTTTGGGGTAATCGGGTTTTGTCCTTATTATGTCCTACTTTTATGCAGGTTATTACCTATTCCTTTTATACTTGTTCCTTTTCGGACTAAGCTTGTTCCTTTTTTATATACCTTGTGTCTTTTTACCCAAAATCTCTTTCAAAAAAGACACAACCTCTGTTTCTCTTGCACTCTCAGTTCGTGCGCAGTTATGGTTATTAGATTTATTCCTTAACTTTTGAGTCTTCCTTGTGCTCCTCGAAATATTGTTCGATGCTTGCAAGTCGCCCTTCCATGTATGTCTTATTCTTTTCTTGCACGTCTGATACGAGATCCTCCTTTTTGACATTCTTGAAATAATTGGTGTCGAATGTTTTAATCGTAATCGTTTTCTTGTCTTCCACATCCACATCAAACACCTTTGGACCTAAGAGACCTATCAATGAATAAGCATAGCCGTAGAAGTACAACTCCCAACTCTCGCTCATTAAGATAGATAACGGGAAACTCTTCGGATACCCTTTTTTCTGCGTGAACGTACAAGCATACAACAAGAGTCGAGCTGCAAAAGTGTAATGCGCTTTGTTATATGCACCAGCGAATCCCTTTCCACTCTGTTTTATAGGAGTAGTGGCAGATTCTTGAGTAATCTTAATCTGTTCGCCTAAGGTTTGAACATCATTGTGTGTATTCCGAAGCTCATTAAGTAACTCACTGACGCGCTCACTCAAGTTTTCGTTGGACGATAAGATATTGCTCACATTGGATTCTAATCCAGTAATTTTCTCTATTTCTCCATTCAATTGTTTGTTTACGCTCTCAATGCCCTTCGCTACATCTTTTATATCCGCACTTACTGCTGAAAATTCATTTCCGATTTTCTGTATATCATTTCCCACTACGCGAATATCCTCACTCGTTTTGCTGATGGATCCAAGACTGGCATCCACTTGTTTGCCGGAAACCAAAGAGTAGGCAATAGATACTACTGCCAACACAATGGAAGTAATGGATGAGGCAAAAGAGAACAAACGCAATGCATCATCGCTAGTGTTCATTGACAATGTCCAGAACAAGATGGTCAATATAGTAAAAATGATTGACAGATAAACCAAGTGAAGCACATTCACTTTCTTACCTCCCAGATTCTCCGGCGTTCTCGATTTTCCATTATCTCCTTCCATTATCTTTTACCCTCATCCGTGTCGGGCACAACGATTATTGTTTACTGACTTGATTACTATATTATTAGATTGCTCGATTTTCCTTTTTGCACTCTTTTGCATGGAGTGATTGGCAATAATGGCGGCAGAATTTGCATTTATGGAAATAATGCCCAAAATAAACGGTCCTTTAATTTGAGCCATGCAAATGTGAAAAAATTGACGAATATGGTGTATTTTGTGGAATAATTGACGAAAATCACTTTTTTAAAAGAAATATACAAAATATATTTGTATATGTCGAAACTTTTGTGTAATTTTGCAGTCGAATGGGCTGTTTTGTAATCTCGTAATCGCACATATATACACGAAAAAAGATAATTTATGGGCAAGAGCGAAAGGATGAGAGATTGGCTCAAATTAAAAGACCGTTTTGTTTATACCAGCAATTGGGTATAAATCCGTAGATCAACGTGGGAGGAAGGTAGCCAGCCGACGGTCGTGCATACCAAGGAAAACACAAGAAATGAACGTTAAAGGAGACGAAACGATCTTTGAAGTATAGATATATGCGAAATAAGCAGTACCTTTGCGGAAAAAAATATGAGGAGGTATGGTTATATTCGCGTGAGTAGCGACAAACAAACAGTTGAGAACCAGCGATTTGAGATCAATCAGTTTTGCCAACAGGAAGGATTGACTATTGACGGATGGATTGAAGAGACGGTTTCCGGCACCAAGACTTACACCCAACGCCGGCTTGGAGAGTTGATACAACAGACAGGCGAAGGAGACATCATCATCTGCAGCGAGTTAAGCCGGCTGGGGCGCAACCTGTATATGATTATGGAGATCCTCAGCAAGTGCATGAGTCGCGGCTGTCACGTATGGACCATCAAAGACGGCTATCGCCTGGGAGATGACATCCAGTCGAAAGTGCTGGCATTTGCGTTTGGTCTCTCGGCAGAGATAGAGCGTAACCTCATCAGTCAACGAACCAAAGAGGCGTTAGCCCGCATGAAGGCGGAAGGCAAGCATCTCGGTCGTCCGGAAGGCAGAAAGACTTGCAAGAAAGCGCTCGCGCTCTATCCGCACGAAGCGTTTATTCTGCAAGAACTGGAACAGGGCACGCCTATACGGGAGATAGCCCGGAAGCTGCATTGCAGCCGCAACACGGTGAGTAACTACATTCAAGCGTATCTGAAAGAGTGAAAGGTGAAAGGGCGAAGGGCGAAAGGTTATGGGCGAAAGAAAAGAAGAGTTTGAGTAGGCATTGCCTCTGAATTGCCTCCGAATTGCCTCTGAATTGCCTCTGACTTACCTCTGAATTGCCTCCGATATCTATTTTGTAAAGAGCATGTATTGAGCAAGTTACAAATCATTGGAATTATAAATAAATTTAACATGACTCATCGAACCAACCATCGACTCAAAAGAGTCCAATCAATCATCTCAAAAATGAACAAAAATACCAAAAATATATAATAGTTGTGCCCGACACGAATGAGGGCAAAAAGATAGTGCAGATGCGGCACTTAAAAGAGGCATCGAAAGATCTTTGACATAGTGATTCCATAAGGAATAATCGAAAAAGTGCAGTTTTCTTGCATTTTGTTGCCGGATTATTTGCATATGTCAGAAATTTTTAGTAACTTTGCAGTGTTTTTAAAACGACTGCAAGAGTATGAAAGGTGAAGACATTTTAGCATTGTTTGAAAGATTTGAAAAGGCTGCGACTAAAGTGAATGACATTGAATGTTGGAGTGCGCGTAGTTTGTGTCCGTTATTTGGCTACACTGATTGGCGTAATTTTATCAAAGCAATAGACAAAGCCCAAGAGTCGTGTATTAACGCTGGTGAATCTGTCTCCGACCATTTCGTTGGCGTCAACAAAATGGTCAGTCTTGGTAGCGGTTCTACTCGTTCAATAGACGATGTGTTGCTTACGCGTTACGCATGTTACTTAATTGCGCAAAACGGTGATCCGCGTAAGCCGGAGATAGCCTTTGCTCAGAATTACTTTGCTGTCCAGACGCGTCGAGCTGAGCTGGTGCAACAACGCATATTGGAGTCGGAACGAGTATTGGCACGCAAGAAACTGCGTGAGACGGAGAGTCGTTTGTCAAAGGT
Source organism: uncultured Bacteroidales bacterium (assembly GCA_902799705.1). Lineage (GTDB taxonomy): Bacteria > Bacteroidota > Bacteroidia > Bacteroidales > Paludibacteraceae > Colicola. The sequence goes on along the minus strand of CADCBP010000015.1, from coordinate 430 downwards.
CGTATATGAGCATGGCGTGGATGACAAGGGCTTTGCTATTATGCGTTCTAAAGGGGACTCCGCTTTATTTGGAATGCCGACAAAGGACTTGAAAACTAAGTTTGGTCTGGAGAAACAGAGCAAGCCGTTAGCCGATGTATTGCCGACTATTGGTATTAAGGCGAAAGACTTAGCGGCAGAGATGACGAGCACCAATGTAGAGCAAAAGAACTTACATGGCTTAAACCCTATAACGCGTGAACATGTGGATAATAATATTGCAGTACGCGAGATGTTAAGAAGTAGAGGTATCGAACCATCAAGACTTCAGCCTGCAGAGGATGTGAATAAAGTAGAGCGAAGACTTAAGTCAGAAGAGAAGAAGAGTCTACCCAAGAAGAAATAAGTTTACTCTTCTAATATTATCACTATCAAGCGATTATTCCGAAAG
>CADCBP010000014.1:652-88056 GCA_902799705.1 uncultured Bacteroidales bacterium | reverse complement strand
CCAATTTCAATATTATTTGTACTGGCTATTTCTACCTTTTTTAATGCCACTAAGCCGCTAAACGCATATTTGCCAATTTTCTTTACTTTACCAGACAAAATCACTTTCGTAATAGAATAGGAACTCCCCCACCAATCTGACAAATTCTGTCGTGTCCAGACAACCCATTCGTCTGGTAACTCGGCGGGCATCTCTCTCCATCCAGGTCCATATGCGTCCGGAATAGTCTCTGCATCCACATATAGGACGCCATTCTCAACCTTCCATGTACCACCGTTCTTGAACGTGCCGGACATGCTGTACTGACTGGCACTCACCGTACATATAGCCAAAAGGCTACAGACGACTAAAGTTAAAATTTTTCTCATAAGCATTTTTGGCTGTTATATCCCATCGCCCCATCGGTTTTAAAGATTGTTTGTTATGTTAGTTTTGTTTGTTGGTTCATATACATGTTTTATTCGCAGAAGACAATAAATAAGTTTGATAACATGAAAAAAATGCGTAAAACGCAAAAAGGCGGAACGCATTATTCATGCGCACCGTCTATTGGGTCTGCGAAGACGGGTTGTTCTCTATTATGCCGCCCTTCGCATGGGGGGGGTAAAATCAGTATTCGTTTTTTGCAGACGCAGTTCACTCGGCTTGATGCCGTAAAAACGGACAAAAGCACGGGTGAAATTGGTCATCAGCGTATAGCCGCATTTCTCTGCCACCTCGTTGACAGTGATGTCACGGTAGTTGAGCAGCAGGAACTTCGCTTTCTGCATCCGTACCCGAGTCAGATACGCCTGCGGCGTGAGTGAGAGGGTCTGGTTCATGCGCCGCTGGAGCGTGCGCGGAGTGATATGCATACGCTCCGCTACGGACTCGACATCGGCATTGCCCTTCTCCATCTCCTCGTCAATGACTTTGGTCAGTTCCTCCAGAAAAGACCGGTCTTCGTCCGTCAGGGTGTTCCTGTCCGGCAGGCTATCCATGACGATATTACGGTACCGGCGGCTGATCTCGTCATAGCGGCGCTGCAATGAACGCCGTTCCTGCTCATAGTCCTCTGTCTTACGCCGGTTGCGGCGGTAGGTGATCCATGCACCGATACAGAAAAGCACCACTACCGCCAGCATCCCAAGGGCTACCATCAGAAACGTGTGCCGCTGCTTCCGGGCACGGTCCGCCTCCTGTTGCAGCTTATCGATGCCGTAGATGGCGTTGTAGCGGCTGATGGCTTCGGCGGTCTCCTGCCGATAGACGGAGTCGTGCAGGAGCTTCGCCCGCTCCAGATGCAGCATCGCCTCATCGGGAGAAGTGGATTTGAGCACCTTATATAATCCCTCGCGCGCGTGCTGCTCGTTATACATGTCCCGCTGGCCGAAGAAGATCTTCGCTGCCTCGCGGTAGTAATACTCCGCTTCGCTGTCCTTGCCTTCCAAAGAGAGGATGTCGCCCGTCTGGTTCATGCATATACCCAACGAGTGCCTGTTGCCCGAAGCCTCCAGAAGCGGCATGGCTTCCTCTAACGATTGTCCGGCGTCCTCGATCCTGCCCATGCCCAACTGGGCGTTGGCTACCTGCGAGAGCCGCACACCTATCTTGGCACTGTCGCCCCGCTCGCGCTCTATCTCCAGTGCTTTCAGGGCATAAGAGAGCGATTTGGAGGGTTCGCCCATCGCCCTGTACATCTCCGACGCCGTGCCGAAAAGCACCGCCCTGCGCGCAGGGTTGTCCGTCAGGCTGTTGGCGGCTATCGCCTCCAGCACGTATTTCTCCGCCTCCTGAGGCTTGCCCGCCGCCACGAAGACACTCGCGATATTATTGAGAGTAGAACTGACCTGGTCGTAATTGCCGCTCCGGCTGTCTATCCCATAGCATACATTGAGCGCGTCAGCTGCCTTGTCAAACTCGCCCAGACGGAAATATGCCGCGCCAAGAAGGCTATAGACATCGCCCTTGGAGTTCTCATCCACATGGTCCGTACAGCTCTCCGCCGCACGGGCGCAGTAGTCCGCCGATTGCCGATACGCCCCCTCGCCGTAGTACCACTCCGCGAGGTAGTAATAGACATTCACGTCCACCGAGTCGATATGGGCGGAAGCGGGGAAAGCGACCGGTTCGTCGATATAGTCTATCTGAAGAAGGTAGCCAAAGAAATCATTCGCAAGCGGAATGCGGTCCGGGGCGCTGGCGGTCTGCGCATACCGCCCGGCATAGCGCTCCAGACGGGAGGAAACATCCGCCTGCGCCCATGAAATGAGACTTATCAGAAGGGCAAAAAACAAGATTGTTTGTCGTGTCCTTTTCATACGATTCTAATTCGGGTGCAAAGATACTGCTTTTTTTCCAAATATCTGTAATCATTTATTGCAAAAATGTAATCATTTTCGGACAAAATGACGTTTTAGGGCATTTTGTGTCAATTTTTCCACATAAAAAGGACGGTTTTTCTGTCCCAGTCATCTCTCGGTCATCTCTCGGTTGTCGGTCGGTCGGGAGAGTACAATCTTAATAACAGTACATTGGGCGGCGCGGATTTTAAGGGGACAAACATATATACACGAAAAAAGCGCAGACTTTTGTAGTTTGCTTATATTCGGTCTCTAAGGAATCCTGGACGAACCTATTCTTCCAAATATATATCTACGGAAAAGCCCACGCTTTCGCATGAGCATTCAGGCTTTTCCTTGGAAGAATTTAGTTTCTATATAACTGTCCAGGTTTTATAGAGACCAAGTATTAAGCTAAATGCTGTTAATTATTTATGTCTTGAGCCGTTGCCCGCTATCGGTTCAGCTCCGTATGTTTCTTATTCCTTGCCCATAGGCGGTGGTTGGGATTATAAGTATTGTATATTTATTCTGTTGGTTCGCTTAAATCACGCTCAATATCTTCAATGGAAGGAAGCGATGAGCGAAGGTCTTTGGGGAGCATATTACCTATTTCGTAATCCGATACTCCGATAGGTTTGTTAATGTCACGAAGGGCATACTCCGCTTTAATCTTGTCCTTTGTACGGCATAATAACAAACCTATTGTTTTGTTGTCGCCTTCCCGGCATAGTATATCGTCCACTGCGGAACAATAGAAATTGAGTTTGCCAATATATTCCGGTAAAAACTCTGTGTTTTTGAGTTCTATAACCATATATCTGTGCATGAAAGTATTGTACATCAGCAAATCAATATAGTAATCATCGCCGCTTACGTCCAAATGATATTGCCTGCCCATGAAGGCAAAGCCGGTACCCATTTCAAGCAAGAATTTCTCTACTTCTTTGACTAACCCCAATTCAATATCACGCTCATCGAACTTGTCTTTGAATGTCAGCATATCAAACAGATAGGGGTCTTTAAGCATGGACTTCACTTCTTCGGCTTCCTGTTGTGGCAATGCTACGTCGAAATTGTTTGCCAATGCACCATGCCTTTTGTAATAATCCTGCTTGATAGCATCTGCCAGATAGTCCTTTGACCAGTGACCGGTAATGGATTGCACCATGTACCAATACCGGGCTTTAATGTCCTTTACGCGCTGAATCAAAATGATATTATGCGTCCAAGGCAAATGAAGTATGGGTAGTGTAAAATTGTATTTTGGTAATTGCGCAACCGACAGTTGCGTATTTTGTTCGGTTAATTGCGCAACCGGCGATTGCGTATTTGGCAAAGTGTCTTTAGGAAGGGTCAGTTCTTGGTTATATTCATTGTAGAACTGAATCATACATTGGCAGTTGCGAACGGAGAAGCCTTTTATCTCAGGGTAGTCGTTACGCATATCTACAGACAGCCTTTTTAGCGCTCCATTGCCCCAACCGATCTGCTTCTGTGCATCTGAAAGAAGGTGACCGATATCCCAATACATCCGCAGCATTTCATCGTTGGCAGAATAGATCGCACGCTGCTGCGCCAACCGCACACGTTGTTTCACTTGCGCCAACAAGTGCAAGTAATCAAAATGCTCTATTGCTGCACGTTCTGCCATTTCCGCCGCAAAGGTACGCATTTTTTATGAAATACGCAAGGTTTTTGGAAGAAAAATAAATTTTGCACGGCATTTTGCCGGTTTAGGTGTGGTTTGGGGGTTATTGGCACTTCATGCAGGAGAGAAATTAAAAATTAAGAATTAAAAATTAAGAATTCAAATTTAAAATTGCATATTTTTTTGCGTATATCAAAAAAAAGTTGTACCTTTGCGCCTGCAAAGGTGTAGGCCTTTTCCCTGTAGCGCGTCTGGTTGGAGTTACGCTCCCCGCTACTCCTGCCGTTCGAAGAGCCAAGTCAAGGCACTTCTCCATCGCTTAACGGAAACACCTAGTCTTTGCGCCTGCAAAGGTCTCGGCCTTTTGGATGTGGAAAATAATATAACCAAATCAATAGTATGAAAGAATACAATTTGACAACGAAGATGCGTGCCTATCAATGGGACGAGTTGACGGATGAGCAGCGCGAAGTGCTCGAGATGGCAAAGGAGCAGACGAAGCATAGTTACTGCCCCTATAGCGGCTTTCATGTGGGGGCGGCAGCGAAATTAGCGAACGGTACTTTGATACCCGGTTGCAATCAGGAGAACGCGGCTTACCCGAGCGGATTATGCGCGGAGCGCACAGCCTTATTCGCTGCCGGCGCACAATATCCGGACCAGCCGGTGATGCGCTTGGGAATAGCGTGCTTCACGGACGGGCATTTCACCAAAGAGCCCGGCTCCCCCTGCGGCGCATGCCGCCAAGTGATGATCGAGACAGAGCACCGCTACGGCGGAAAGATGGAAGTGCTGTTGTACGGCGAGGATGCCATCTGGGTATTCGAGTCCGCTGCCGACCTGCTGCCTTTGATCTTCGTGAGCGAAAACCTGAAGGGGTAGTTTATTAGTAAATAAAAATAGATAAACACTGATTATTTATAGTACTGCGTACTCCAAAGTTTTGTTAAACTGACCCATTTATAAATAAATTTAACATGGCTCATTTCAACAAATCTTTCCGAACTCTGCGAGTTCTCTATAAATAATCAGCAATAAACATAAATAAATACATATTTGCTACGAAAATTTATCTATGTTTATTTACAATAAGAATGAGTGAATGAGTTGGGTGAAGAAAATAGATGTGTACTTGCTGCGGAATTTTCTGGGGCTGTTCTTGGCTACATTCTTCATTGCCATCTTCATCCTGCTGATGCAGTTCATGTGGATTCACGTCGATGACCTCGTAGGAAAAGGAATCGGCTTGGGAGTCCTCTCGGAGTTCTTCATATATGCCACGGCGGCCGTAGTACCTCTGGCATTGCCATTGGCGATACTGCTCAGTTCGATCATCTCGTTCGGTAACCTGGCGGAGAAATCGGAGTTGACGGCGATGAAGGCGGCGGGTATTTCGCTCTTCCGGATCATGCGTCCGTTGGCGATAGCGGTGGCGTTGCTCAGCGTAGGTGCGTTTTTTTTCAGCAACAATGTGCTGCCTAAATCGCAGATGAAGTTATGGGCGCTCATCTTCTCACTCAGGCAGAAGAGTCCGGAGTTGGAGATCCCGGTGGGGGAGTTCTATGATGACATCAGCGGATTCCATATATACGTGCATGACAAGACGTCCCGCGGCGAGTTGCTGAACATCATGATATACGACTACTCGAACGGATTTGAGAACGTGAAGGTGATGGTGGCGGATACAGGACGTCTGAAAGCCAGCGAGGACAAACACTACCTGATTTTTGACCTGATCAACGGTGAGTCCTTCGAAGACCTGAACAAGCGTCAACAGCGTGCCACGCGTTCCTCAAAGAATATCCCGTACAGGCGTGAGACGTTCGCCCATAAACGGTTGCTGATTGACTTTGCCACGGATTTTAACCGCTTTGACGAATCGATATTGGAGGACCAGCACGTGAGTAAGAACGTGGCTCAGTTGACGCATTCCATTGATTCTGTGCGCGTGGTGGCCGAAGGGCGGAGCAGAGAACAGAGCACCCGGTTGCTGACAGACCGCTATTTCGGACGCGAGACAAGACGGCAAGTACTCCTGCCGACGCAACTGACGAAAGAGGAGAAGGAGAAATATAACTGGGAGCAGTTATGGAACTCGATCGACGTTTACCGCCAGAGGCAGGTGCTGACTATTGCCGGCGAGAAAGCCCGGGCATACCGCGACCAGATAGAGTACAACGCGCTGCTGCTGGAAGATGCCGAGCGATATATCCGTAAGCATCAGATCGAGTTGTACCGCAAATATACCTTGGCGTTCGCCTGCCTGATTTTCTTCTTCATCGGTGCGCCGCTGGGAGCTATCATCAGGAAGGGAGGTCTGGGAGCACCGGTAGTGATCTCCGTTGTGATGTTTATCGTCTATTACATCATTGACAACACGGGATACAAGATGGCGCGCGAAGCCTTATGGCCCTGCTGGGCAGGCATGTGGCTGAGTTCGTTCGTCCTGCTGCCGATAGGTATATTCCTGACCTACAAGGCTGCTACGGACTCTCCCCTGTTCAATCCCGAAGCATGGGAGAAGGCTTGGAAACAGGCTGTTTCCAAGGTTAGAGGGGTAGGATTTAGGGTTTAGGATTTAGGGTTTAGGATTTAGGGTTTAGGATTTAGGGTTTAGGGTTTAGGGTTTAGGATTTAGGATTTAGGATTTAGGGTTTAGGATTTAGGATTTAAAGGTTTAAAAGAATTATGAGAATCAATACAATAGAAGAAGCATTAGAGGATTTCCGTCAGGGGAAGTTCGTCATCGTCGTGGACGATGAAGACCGCGAAAACGAAGGTGACTTCATCATCGCGGCGGAGAAGATCACGCCGGAGAAAGTGAATTTCATGTTGCAGCACGGTCGCGGAGTGCTCTGCTGTCCTATCACGGAGGCACGCTGCGCGCAGTTGGACTTGATGCACCAGGTGGCCAACAACACGTCGATGCTCGGAACGCCTTTCACCGTGACGGTGGATAAGTTAGAGGGCTGCACGACGGGCGTGTCTGCAGCCGACCGCGCAGCAACCATCCTGGCACTCGCCGATCCTGCGAGCAAGCCCGAGACGTTCGGTCGACCGGGACACATCAACCCCTTGTATGCCAAGGTCGGCGGCGTGTTGCAGCGCGCCGGACACACGGAAGCCGGCGTGGACTTGGCACGACTGGCGGGACTGCAGCCCGCAGCGGCACTGATAGAGATCATGAACGCGGACGGCACCATGGCGCGCATGCCACAACTGCAGGAAGTAGCGAAGAAGTTCGGACTGAAGATCATCACGATCAAGGACCTTATCGCCTACCGGCTCAATAAAGGTGAAAGGTTAAAGGTGAAAGGTGAAGGGGCAGAGGACCAGTCGCTCAATGAGCCGCTTAATGACGGGCTTATCGAGCGTGGCGAGACGGTGTTCCTGCCGACGCAGAACGGCGAGTTTATGCTGACACCGTTCCGTGACTTGACCACGGGACTGGAGCACGTAGTGCTGAGCAAAGGGGAGTGGACCAAAGACGAACCTATCCTGTGCCGCGTACATTCCAGTTGTATGACCGGTGACATCTTCGGTTCAAAACGATGCGAGTGCGGCGAGCAGTTGACGAAGGCAATGCAGATGATAGAAGCCGAAGGACGCGGACTGATCGTATATATGAACCAGGAAGGGCGGGGTATAGGCCTGATGAACAAGATCCGCGCGTACAAACTGCAAGAACAAGGCGAAGACACCGTGGAGGCGAATGTACACTTGGGATTCCGTCCGGATGAACGGGACTACGGAGTAGGAGCGCAGATCCTGCGCGAGATGAATGCCTGCAAGTTACGCCTCATGACCAACAACCCCGTGAAACGCGTCGGACTGGAGAGCTACGGCATTGAGATCGTGGAGAACGTACCGATAGAGATTGCTCCGAATCGATGGAACGAGCGCTACATGCGTACCAAAAAAGAAAAAATGCACCATGATCTGAAATTAGTGTGAAGACTTTGGCACGATATTTGAAAGACTAAGGTATCGGGATACCGATATGCCGATATACCGGGATACCGAGAACAATTTAAAACAACACGATTATGAAACGATTAACTACACTTTTGATGACGTTGATGCTCATGAGCATGGCGGCATGGGCGGAACAGACAGTAACAGTTTCTGCTAACAGTTCGGACATCTCTGAAGGCCTGGACTTGAAGGTTGTAGCTAAACTGTTTGCTGAGTCTAAGAATCTGGAAGAGTTCGAGACGATGCTCAACAATCCGGACAGCGCGTTCTGCAACCTCGACCTGAATGGCGACGGTCAAGTAGATTACCTGCGCGTAATAGAGACGGGTGAGGGAAACAAGCGACTGATCGTTTTGCAGGCTATCCTCGCGAAAGATATCTATCAAGACGTAGCCTCTATCTACGTTGAGAAAGACGAGAAGAACGAGGTAAGCGTACAGATAGTAGGTGACGAGTACGTATATGGAACCAACTATATCATCGAGCCGGTATTCGTTTACCGTCCTGTAATATACGACTGGTTCTGGAGTGATCTTTGGTTCGCATGGCACAGCCCTTGGTACTGGGGTTATTGGCCCGGATGGTGGTACGTACATGACTGCTGGGCGCATGATTGGTATTGGCGTCGCTGCTACGCATGGCATCATCACCACCACTGCTGCTCGTTCCGTCACGCTCGCGCAGTTCGCTACGGTTATGCAGACTTGCACCGCGACGTATCCCGCAGAGATTATGCGGTAGCCCATCCCGATCGTTCGTTCTCGCAACGCAACGCAGGAATGACCAACGCGAGTGATATCCGTCGTACCAGCGGAGCCGCATTGTCCGGAGGTCGCACGGCAACCGGAACGGCAAGCACCCGCACGGCAGGTTCTCTTGACCGCTCGTCTGCAAGCAGCCGCACGTATGGTAGCACGAACACCGCAGCCGCACGTAGTACAGGTACCCGTACCGCTACCGGCTCGGCAACCGCCCGCACGGCAAGCGGCAGCGCAGTAACCACTACCCGCAGTGCCGGTTCCCGCAGCACAAGCAGCGTAGCCACCGGTAGTCGCAGCACTTCGGGAACGGCGACAGCCCGTACCTCATCCGGTTCGGCAACCACCCGCAGCGCAGGCAGCGCGACGTCATACAGCTCGAGCCGTTCTGCAAGCAGCACCCGCTCCGCAGGTTCGACCTATAGTACGAGTAGTCGTACCGCCAGCAGCAGTTCCAGCGCACGGACATATTCCGGCAGTGCAAGCACCCGTTCCAGTAGCTCTTACTCAGGCGCAAGTCGCAGCAGTAGTTACGGAGGAAGCAGCCGTTCAAGTGGCTCTTACTCAGGCGCAAGTCGCAGCAGTAGTTACGGTGGAAGCAGCCGTTCGAGTGGCGGATACTCCGGTGGCGGAGGTAGCCGTTCAGGCGGAGGAGGATTCTCCGGAGGAGGACGTTCCGGTGGCGGAAGTGCCGGCACTCGCAGATAAAACATTCAATGGATAGAAAAGAATAAGGTGGCCCCAAAGGTCACCTTATTTAAATATGCGCATGCGCGCGTGTGTCTGCGTCCCTTAGTGAGCTGCGAGCATGTGTGCGGGATCAAGCAAATCGTCCAACTGCTCTTTGCTCAGAAGACCGTGTTCGAGCACGAGGTTATAGACGCTCTTTCCGGTCTCAAGGGCCTCCTTGGCAATCTTCGTTGAGGCTTTGTAACCGATGACGGGGTTCAGAGCCGTGACAATGCCGATGGAGTGCTTTACCGTCTCGAGGTTATGTTCGCGGTTGATGGTGATGCCGTTGATACATTTCTCGCGCAGGATCTTCATCACATTCTGCAGCCAGGTGATGGACTCGAAGATACATTCGGTGATAATCGGCTCCATGACGTTGAGTTGGAGTTGTCCTGATTCTGCCGCGAAAGTGACGGCGGTGTCATTTCCGATGACCTTGAAACATACCTGGTTGGTGACCTCGGGAATAACAGGATTTACCTTACCCGGCATGATGGAACTGCCCGGCGCCATCGGCGGCAGATTGATCTCATGCAAGCCGCAACGCGGACCTGAAGCCATCAGTCGCAAGTCATTGCACATCTTGCTCAGTTTGACCGCCAGACGTTTGAGGGAAGCCGAGTAGCTGACGTACGCGCCGGTGTCCGGTGTCGCCTCTACCAGGTCACTCGCCAACAGGAATGGCTCGCCCGTCAGTTCGCACATCTTCTTGATGCACAGTTCGGCATAACCGGCAACAGCGTTGAGTCCTGTACCGATAGCTGTACCGCCCATGTTGATCTCATAAAGCAACCGGACATTGCGCTCGAGGTTGGCAACCTCTTCTTCGAGGTTATTGGCGAATGCATGGAACTCCTGTCCGCTGGTCATCGGCACAGCATCCTGCAATTGGGTACGACCCATCTTGATAGAGTCGTTGAACTCGTCGCCTTTCTTGCGCAGTGCCGCAATGAGATTTTTCAGTTCGTTCTCCAGCCCACGGTTCATGCGTATGAAGGCATAGCGGAAAGCGGAAGGGTAGGCATCGTTGGTACTTTGTGCGCAGTTGACATGGTCGTTCGGCGAGCAATACTGGTATTCGCCACGCTGGTGGCCCATGATCTCCAATGCACGGTTGGCAATCACCTCATTGGCGTTCATGTTCACTGTGGTACCGGCACCGCCCTGTACCAGATCCGTGGGGAATTGGTCATGCATCTTTCCATCGATGATCTCACGGCAGGCTTGTGCAATCGCTTTGTAGATCTCATCATTGATGACACCTAACTCGTGGTTCGCTTCTACAGCTGCGAGTTTGATGTAACCCATGGCGATGATGTACTCCGGGAAATCAGACATTTTGAGATTAGACACTTTGTAGTTGTCAATGCCGCGCTGCGTCTGCACGCCGTAATACGCCTCGGAGGGCACTCGCAACTCGCCCAAGAGGTCGGATTCTATACGATACTTGTCCATAGTATTTGTTATTTTGTAATTTTTGTTATTTTATTGCTCCTAAAAGTGAATCTACGAATTCCTTGCGGTTGAAGACCTGCAAGTCTGTCATCTTCTCGCCCAAACCGATGTACCGCACAGGAATCTTGAATTGGTCGCTGATGCCGATAACCACTCCGCCTTTGGCTGTGCCGTCCAGTTTCGTGATGGCGAGGGATGTCACTTGGGTGGCTGCCGTGAACTGCCGTGCCTGCTCGAAGGCATTCTGACCGGTCGAACCGTCGAGGACGAGCATTACGTCGTGCGGTGCGTCAGGTACCACTTTCTGCATCACCTTCTTGATCTTCGTGAGCTCGTTCATGAGATTGATCTTGTTATGCAAGCGCCCTGCGGTGTCAATGAGTACCACGTCCGCATCATTGGCCCTTGCGGACTGCAGCGTGTCGTAGGCTACGGACGCGGGGTCAGACCCCTGTTGCTGCTTGATAACCGGCACTCCTACGCGTTCGCCCCAGATACATAACTGCTCTACGGCGGCAGCACGGAACGTGTCGGCTGCTCCGAGATAGACTTTCTTGCCGGCCTGCTTGTACTGATAGGCTAACTTGCCGATGGTGGTGGTCTTGCCTACGCCGTTGACGCCGACAACCATTACCACGTATGGTTTTGCGGGCAGCGGAGCGGAGAAGTCGAGCACGTCCTCCACGTTGTTCTCCTGCAGCAGCGAGGCAATCTCGTCCACCAGCAGTTGGCGCAGTTCGTCCGAACCGATATATTTATCACGCTTCACGCGCCCCTGCACGCGTTCAATAATACGCAGGGTAGTCTCCACTCCCACATCGGAGGTGATGAGCGCTTCTTCCAGGTTATCCAGCACATCATCATCAATAGTCGATTTGCCGGCGATTGCACGCCCAATCTTACTGAGCACCGATTCTTTGCTCTTTTCAAGACCTTTGTCGAGCGTCTCTTTTTTCTCTCTGTTAAATAATCCGAAAAATGCCATATTATTCGTGTGTTTCTTTGAGGAATGAATCTTTGAATCCGAGGAAATACAGAATGCCGTCGAGGCCCACAGTAGAGATGGCCTGTTGTGCACTCTCTTTTACTTTGGGTTTAGCGTGGAAGGCGATGCCAAGTCCGGCTTTGCCGAGCATGTTGAGGTCATTGGCACCGTCTCCTACGGCAATGACTTGCGCCAAGTCGATGTGTTCTACCTGTGCGATGAGTTCGAGCAGTTCGGCCTTGCGGCGCGCATCGACAATGTCGCCCACATAGCGGCCCGTGAACTTGCCGTCTTCTATCTCCAGTTCGTTCGCATAGAGGTAATCGACACCGAACCGCTCTTGGAGGTACTTGCCTACGAACATGAATCCACCGGAGAGAATGGCGATCTTAAAGCCGCATTTCTTGAGCACGCTGAAAAGACGATCCGCCCCTTCGGTAATGGGAAGTTTGTCAATGATGTCCTGGCGCACCGATGCGTCCAGCCCTTTGAGCAGGGCTACGCGGCGGGTGAAGCTCTCTTTGAAATCAATCTCTCCACGCATAGCCGAGAGGGTGATGGCTTTGACCTCGTCACCCACTCCGGCGCGCATCGCCAGCTCGTCAATGACCTCCGTCTGGATAAAGGTGGAGTCCATGTCCACGCAGATAAGACGCCTGTTCCGGCGGAACATGTCATCTCGCTGGAAAGAGATATCAATGCCTTCTTCGCGGGACACCTCCAACAACTCGCGTTGCAGGGCTTCCCGGTCGGGCAGGAAACCCCGCAGCGAGAACTCAATGCAACTATGCCGTTTGTCGATGGGAATCTGCACGTCAGGACGCTCGCTCAGACGCAAAATATTATCAATGTTCAGTTGTCTGGATGACAGCAATGCCGTGACGCGGGCAATATGAAGAGCGTTGATCTCCCGCGCCAGTAAAGTCACAACATAGCGGTCCTGGTCCTGACGGCCGACCCACGCGGCGTATTCCTCTTCGCTTAGCGGCGTGAAGCGAACAATCATCTCGAGGCGCGAGCAGCAGAACAGTACCTCTTTGATCATGTCCCCGCTTTTGGACGGGTCATCGACACGGATGAGAATGCTGAGGTTGAGTTGGTGATGCAAGTTCGACTGTCCGATATCCTGGACAAATGCGCCGTACTTACCCAACACTTCCGTCACCGCCGATGTTACGCCTGGTTTATCGAAACCGATGATGTTGACTAATATAAATTCCCGTTCCATGTTAACAAATAGCTTCTTTGATACATTGCACAATATATTCCAGATCCTCGTCACTAACCATTGGACCGGCCGGCAAACACATACCTACTTTGAAGAGCGCTTCGCTCACGCCGTTGACATACGCCGGGCAGCCGGCATACACCGGTTGTTTGTGCATGGGTTTCCATACCGGGCGCGCTTCCACCTTCCGCTCGAGCATAAAGAGGCGCAAGGCTTCTACGTTATCATTCGGCTGGCAGTCGGTAGTTGGCGAATCCACTTGATGAATGACTCCGGCCGCTCCGCCCACAGCAGATTTTATAATCTCTTTGTAGGCATTCTCTTGTCCCTTGATGCGTACTTTCGGATCAATGGTTATGGTACAGAGCCAATAGTTCGCGTCAAAATCAGCATTTGGCGCTTCATGCAAATGAATACCCGGAATGTCTTTGAGCAACTCGGCATAGCGTGCCTGCACATGTTGGTGATGATGAATATGATCGTTAACGATGGACATCTGACCGCGACCTATACCAGCACAGATATTCGACATGCGGTAGTTATAACCCACCTCTTCATGCTGGTAGTACGGATAGGCCTCGCGTGCCTGCGTCGCGTACCACATGATCTTGTCCTTCTGCTCCTCGTTCTCGCAGATGAGCGCACCGCCGCCGGACGTGGTGATCATCTTATTACCGTTGAACGAGAGCACACCGTATTGGCCGAACGTACCGAGTACCCGGCCTTTGTACCGGCTACCAAATCCTTCGGCAGCATCTTCGATGACGGGGATACCGTATTTGTTTCCGATAGCCATGATCTCGTCGATGCGGTACGGCATACCGTACAGGGCAACAGGAATGATGGCTTTCGGGTATTTGCCGGTTTTGGCTTTGCGGTCCAGGATAGCTTGCTCCAGCAGCTGCGGGTCCATGTTCCAGGTATCCGGTTCGGAGTCAATAAAGACCGGCGTGGCGCCGAGGTACTTGACAGGGTGGGAGCTGGCGCAGAAGGTGAAACTCTGCACACATACCTCATCGCCCGGTCCGATACCGCAGCCGATGAGCGCCAGGTGAACCGCGGCTGTGCCGGCCGAGAGTGCTACTACGTGCTTGTTCTCGCCGACAAATTCCTCGAGGTCTTTCTCAAACCCATTCACATTCGGTCCCAGAGGCACTACCCAGTTGGTGTCAAACGCCTCTTTGATGTATTTCTGCTCCAGTCCTTCTTCGGACATGTGAGCCAAACATAAATATATTGTTTTTCGTTCCATAACTAAATTATTTCATGGTTGTATGTCATGTGCTTTCTTAATATGGTACAGAAGATCATCTGTATATCTTTGATGAATGAATAATGTTCCGCATAATAGCGGTTAATTCGAACTTTGTCGGGATAAATGACTTCATCGTTGTATTGCTTAGGATTCGCAACGGTAGCTAATAATTCTTCTTCATTGCGGTACTTGAGTGTCGCGGGGCCCGTGAGGCCCGGACGAAGTGTCAATATTATCCGGTCTTCTCCTTGTAACTTGTCGGCATATCCGGGAACATCCGGCCGTGGCCCTACGAAGGACATATTACCGATGAAGACATCCCATAACTCTGGTAGTTCATCTAATTTGTATTTACGCAGCTTTGCGCCGAGCGGTGTGATGCGTGCTTCGCCGGCTACACTGACACTACTTCCGTTATGCCCGACCATCATCGAGCGGAACTTATGGCAGTGAAAGAGTTTGCCGTCTTTGCCCACACGTTGTTGCACGAACAGAACCGGTCCCGGCATGCGGCATTTGATCAGGATAGCGACAATAAGCAATACCGGCCAAAGGAAGAGTAGGCCGATTAGAGCCATAAGGCGGTCAAATATGTATTTAAGTATCTTCATTATGCTATTTTGTATGCGATGCGAATAAGCCATGACGGCGAAATGCGGAACAAGAATAATAAGTATGCATAAATAGTAGCCTTCCATCCATAATGCAGTTCGCGATTGATGATTTTTCGGTCTTTAAGAAGGTCTATTGCGTATGTCCAACCATTACGGCGCTTCGTAAAAAAGTCATTTGTGACGCGGAAGTTCAGCACTACATCCGGTAAGTTCGCTATCCGTGCTTCGTGTTTGAACGCATCGAACCAGAGCATGGTATCTTGGTTTTGCCGGTATCCGGGGCGGTACAAACACTCGGTTTTATCAAATAGTGACTGTTTGAGAATCACGGCAGGATGAGCCGCCGGATTGCGTTTGGCGAAATAGCGATAGCATTCCTCCGGGGTGAGCGGGTAATGATTGATTTTGTTGCGGTTGTTCCCGTTCTCGTCTATCTCATTGGTGGCACCGCCGACTACATCTATCTCCGGGTGAGCCAAAAGAAAAGCCATTTGTTTCTCTATGCGTTCAGGCAGAGATATATCATCCGCGTCCATGCGCGCAAAGAAAGAATAACCTTGCTTTTGTGCCCATCGGATCATATCATTGAGTGTCATGGCCAAACCCCGGTTCTCGGCAAATGGCAGGATAGTAATACGTGGGTCAGATGCGTAACCCTGTACACATTGCTCCAAGTCTCCTTCTATCGGACCATCTATGCCGAGAAGAATATGTAGGGGGTCATACGTCTGCGCTAACATACTATCTACGGCCAGACGCAGATATACGGGTGAGTCTTTCCGATAGACGGGTAGTAATACTATGACTTTCGGTTGTTTCATTTACTAAAATTGATTTGCAGACTTTTCATCCATGTTTCGCAGGCTGTATGGCGGTCGAACTTGTCAATCTGTTCCTGTGTATGTTGTACCAAGCGGTTACGTTGGTCCAATACTTTTTGGAAGCCCGCAGCCATCTCGTTGATGTTCAGCGGATCTACTTGTATACCGGCTTCTCCTACCACTTCCGGTAGGCTCGTTGTATTCGCTGTCAAGGCGGGTTTACCAAAGCGAAAACCCTCCAATGGAGGAATGCCGAACCCTTCGCACAGACTAAACAACACCACAGCTTCGGTGCGTTTATACAGATAGGTCACTTTTTCATCGGGCATGTATCCCAAATAATGTACGTCCGGGATGCCGGCTATTTGGTCCAGAATCACCTGCGAGTTCTGCAAGGGTTTGCCGACCACGAGGAGTTGGTATTGATGTGCTTGGTTGAATTGCACAAAAGCTTGGACCGTCCTGACGATGTTCTTGCTGGGTTGCACACTTCCTACGAAAAGGAAGAAAGGTTTCGGCTCAATAGCTACTTCTTGTTCTTCAGCGCAATATTCCGGCAGACTATTGTGTGTCATACGCACTTTTCCGCGTGCTGCAGGGATATACCCTTCGATCTGTCCTTGACTGTAATAAGAGACGGTCAAAATCTCGTCCACCCGCCGGGCGTAGAGACGCGTGATGAACTTAAGGTACGTGCGTTGCAACCATCCATAGCGTTCAGGGTTGGTCAGGTAATAGACGTCATGTAATGTGAATATTCGTTTTGCTTGGACGTATAGCGGCAAAGATGTACAATAGCTATAGAAGACATCGCAAGGTTTAATATACCGGTAGAAACGTGTTTGTTCAAAGAGGATGCGCTTGAAGCCGTTTCCGAGGGTAGGCACATTGATATATTCAACATCGGCATTGGAAGGCATGCCTATGTACGCATCACTAATCTGTTGCTGCTTATATACGATAAAATGTGTGTCGCGAAGGGTGTACTCTCCCATTACAGCTAACAGGTTGCGGATGTAATGGAATGCACCTGAACCTCGTTCGTCCGGCAATGCTATGAAATTGAGTGCTACTATCATGATTTCATTATCTCTAATATACGTTTTACGCGTTGCTCAATGCATAAAGTCTGTGCCTTTTGCAGAGCCCCTTGTGCCAAAGAGTTGCGCAGGCCTTTATCTTCTTTCAGCCGTGTGATGGCTTGCAGGATGGCTCTCACGTCTGATGGGTCTATCAATATACTGTTGTTCTGGTCCAGAATGTCATAATTGAATGGCAGGTCTGAAGAAATAATCGGCAAACCGCAACCCATCGCCTCAATGACAGAGTTCGGACATCCTTCCGCCATGCTGGGTAATACAAATACATCCGCAGCATTGAGGTAATGGACAATCTCATTATGGGGCAATTGCCCTTTAAATGCGATGTATGTATAGTTGGGCTCGTCTTTGCAATTATCCGCCGGATTACCCACGTATATAGCCTTGATATGCGGATCATTCAATTGCTTGAGGGCCTCATCTACGCGGAAGACACCTTTGCGATCATTGAATCGTCCGCAGAAAGCTACTACGAAGTCGTTCTCCTCGATGCCTAATTGTTTCCGCATGGCCTTTCCGTCTTCCGGATAGAACTCCTGTGGATTGTATGCATTGGGCAGTATATGACATTTTGTTTCATCCGCTAACCCGTAATTCACACTCTCCTGCTTATTCTTGGTGCTGACACAAATGACACTTTTAACATACTCTTTAAGCCATGCTTTTTCTTGATCGTTGATTTGTGCAATCGGGATAATATCTTCGCCTGTTGCCACGACCAGCGGTAGGTGCTTTTGTTGTACAAATGGTATTGCCATCGCGGCATTTAACCAGAAATGGGCGTACACTGCATCCTGAGTTTTTAAACGCTTGGCAGTCCGGGTGGTCACCAATCGGTTGCACCAACGAGTAATGAACCCAAGTCTTCCATCGCCTGCCGTAAGGGAGTAGGGGCGATAAATATGGATGGTCCGTCCATCTACTTCTTGCGTGAAATAACACGGAGCCAAAGGCACCTTGCGCAGCCAGTGTTTGGTAAGCGACTGCGGGGCAATGACTGTCACATGCATGCCCTGCCGCGTCATCTCTTGCGCGATATTGGCGATGAAGGCAGAGTAGGGTAAACCTTTACTCGGATATCCGTCTGCTATGATGAGTATGTGCTTTATGCTTTGCATAGTTCCTTACATATTTGTTCCCATGAGTCGATAAACTGTTCTACCGAGAACTTGTGCATCTCTTCTCGGATTGCTTGCGAAAAAGATTGGCGCAGGTTCTCGTCACCCATCAATCGGCTCAGTTGTGCGGCAAATTCCTGTTCGTCATCGTCAGGAACAATAATACCGCTCTTCCCGTTTTTGTATATCTCTTTTGTTACTCCCCCCAGCGCGAAAGCAATACAACTGCATCCTTGTGAACCGGCTTCCAGAAGGCTCATTGGAAAGCCTTCTATACGGCTGGGTAAGGCAAAGATTGCTGCGCGTTGGTACAAGGTCTGCATGTCCTTAACTTCTCCTAAAAATTTTACCTGTGGAGGAACGGTCCCTTCTTGCGTCAGTCCGGCAAACACCAATTGCCAACCAGGGTACTTAAGTGCCAGTTGTTCCCATATACGGAGCATCCGGTCCAAGCCCTTCACTTCCCACGCATCGCGTCTTCCAACGCAGAGAACGATTTTCTCCCGTTGCGTTTCTTTCTCGTAAATGGGGAAAGAAAGAGGATTGTAAACCACTGTTTTTCGAGGAATACGTTTCCCTAATATGGATTCGTCTGCATGGCTTAAAATGCTTACTTTGTCCGCCCATCGGTATGCCCGCCATCTTATCCAACGGGTGAACCAATGTTGCTTGCGGCGATACGATGTATGATCCACTGCTACGACGGGAATATGAAAGCCGATACTCGCCATGCGTGCATACAAGTACGGTTCGGGTTCCACCCCGATAAGTAAATCCGGTTGCTGTTCTCGGATAATGTGTTTGTAGCGTTGTACGCGTTCTATCAGTAGTACCAATCCTGCCAAATGATTCTTTCCTCGGCGGAGAACGCTGTTGTCTATACGTTGTATGCGTTCGTCAAGGACATAACGCGTCCCATGTTGCACGTTGTATGCCAACACCATTTTATGACCTCGCTGCACGAGTCCGTTACAGAGCACAGACGTCACCCGTGCGGCACCGCCGCTGGCCATGTGATCTATGTTCACCAGAATTCTCATTGTTTCATGTAGCGTTTGGCAAGGACGTGAATCATATAGAAAACCAACAATATGGTAATACTGAAGAAGACATATAAGAATGCAGTGGCATGACCTCGTGGCGAATAAATGATTTCAGGAATCATCAGCAGCCCGAAAGCGCATGACCAGAGACCTTTCTGTGCCCAGGTAAAGAAACGCGCAAAGATAATGCCGTACATCATGTTCCAAAGCATCAAGCCGATAAATCCGAAGTCATGCCAAACTTCGGCAATGTATGAAGAACCTAAACCGACACCGGTTAAGAAACTCTTATGCATGTGTAGGTTTGATAGTGTGTTGGCCAACGAGTGACCATACAAAGCCATTTCTTCTGTCTGGGGACGGTACTCTACTGCCGTGCCCATTATCTTGAAGATAATATTCTTATTGAAATTGTCAATGATTTGACCAAAGGAGAAGATGCGCCCGTCATCCAATAAATCCCGCATTTCGTACGTCAGTCCGATTACTTGCGCACTAGTTCCTTGTTGATAGAAGAAATTGATGAACATATCGGCAATGCCTGCATCTTCCATTTCCCTCTCTGCACGGATAAAATCAATCATGAACATTCCGGCCAGAAGTAAAGGAATAACGCAAATAATGGCTATTACCGCCTTGCGTGACAACCATGGTTCTTCCGGATTGACCACATTTCTCAGGCAAAAATAGAAAAGCAGAAAGACTAAGGTCAACATAAATGCGGTTCGGCTTCCCGTTGTCAAGGATAACAACGCAATAAGGAAATACAGCCACAATGCACCACGGGCCTCTTGTTTGGTCGGAAAAGTCGCTAAATAGAGCATGAAGAGTGGTGTATAAAGGGAAGACAGCTTATGGATAATAGACGGCAATCGGCTCTCAAAATCCGCATATAACTCGAAATAGCCGTTGTTGAAAACGAAGATACTTTTCTCCACAATTGTCACAGCGAAGAACAGGGCACAGACGTAGGAAAGCATCTTGCTGATGTGTCGTACACCATCGACATACGCGGTGGAAGTATCATATAATTGAATCTTGTCGCCCTGCTGCTCAGGAATAATGGCAAAGCCCAAATAGGAGCCGAAGATACTGAGCGCCAGCGTAGTATAGATAAACCGCAATGTCTCTGCGTCAAACATACGAATGGTGCCATCTACGTCATCTGCCATGTAGCTTGTATGGAAGAAGTCCGGCAAGATGAGTCGTGTCATGAGGAAGGTGAACAGGGTGACTTGGAAAAGCAAAAGTAAAAGCCGCTCTTTCGGGCGCTTCGCACAAAACCAAATTACCACGCCCCACATGGCTACTGTGATGACCGCTTGACCTTCCGGCGCTACGAAGAAAAGCGCAAGAAGAGCTATCAAAAGGATGGTCACCCCTAATTTATCTCTCGCGACACTTAGACTTAGCATGATAATACGGTATTAATGATAATAATTGTCGCCGCTCGTCTCTTGTCAGCATGATACCCCACCAAAAGGCTGAGCATGCACCCATCGCAGCTAAACTCAATAGTATCTGTTGCCATATAGGCGTTAGTTGCAAATCCCAGTAGAAAAGACCTCCGGCGCATACCAGACACAGCACAGACGGCAGCAGAATACTGCGCGTATAGGCCCTGCTGTTGAAATCGGCGATGTGCTGCGCCAGAATGAGCATGACGATGAGATTCACGATCTCCATCGCTATACAGCAGACAAAGACCGTTGCATAAGGGGCGCCTGCTTTCAGTACCAGATAACCCAACAACAGCGGCAAGGATAAAATAACACCTTCTGCTATCTGATAGTATTTCAATTCCCCTTTAGCTTTGAAGACTGTGTCCAAGGGGCCGTGAACCGAGCGAACCAGAGTGATACATAATACCAATCGCAGGAAAACAACCGAATAGTCAGGAACTTGTCCGAGCCATAACTGTAATAACCACGGTGTCAAATAGACAATAGGAATAGTAAGCATTAACTGTACATAGAACAGGATCTTCGAGGAGACGAAAACAGCTTTTTGGAAGTCTTCGTGTCGTCCGCCGGCATACGCTTGTATGCTGTAGGGCGTCATGACCGTATTGATGTTAATCAGGAATTGTTTGGTCAATTCACTTACCTGAAACGCTATTCCGCGTGCCGCATTCACCACTGTGCCGCCGAAAACATTCAACACCATGTTGATTCCGTTTTGAGTCACGGCATACGCAGTATTGCCTAAGAAATTCCAGCCTGCGAATTGCGTCATCTGTTTGAAATAAGTCTTGTCCCATATCAGGCGTAACTTCACTTCCTGGAAATGCCATTTGCAATAAATCAGATTGATAAACAGGACTACCACACTCACGCCTAACAGCAACAACCCGTAGAAAATCAACTTGTCTATCGGTGCGCGACTCAACAGATAGGCGGTGCCTAACTTCATCAGACTCTCCACGATGGCGATGACGGCATAGAAATTCATGCGCTCGTGCGCGATAATAACGGCATCGAAAACGGACGTCAGAATACTTATCGCCGCGATGATTGTCGCGCATTGGAAGACGACGAAAGCGGCTTCCATGCGACCCGGTGCAATATTGATACCATGCGTGAAGAACCATAGTCCCAAGGCTTCGACCGCGAGCACGAAAATTACTCCGATAAGAAGATTGATATATATGCTGAGATTGAAGACCAACTGCAGGTTCTGCGCGTTGCCTTGACCTAACTCATAATTCAAATACCGTTGAGTCGAGGAAGCAAAGATGATGCGCAGCGACGCAAACATAGCAACAATACTGCCCACCAAATTAAATATACCGTAGTCATCTACACCAAGTTGCTGTAACACAATACGGGACGTATAGAACGATACGACCATCAGTACAAACATGCGTATATACATGAATGCCGTGTTCTTTGCCAATCGTTTTCCCGTTGTTCCGTTCATCGTCTATTTTCCGTATTTTTCGCAGGCCTCATAATAGGTGTCGAGACTGCCGATATCAAATCGTCCGCCGGTCATTGGCCAGGCGTGCATCGCTGTGTGTTCTACCAAATAATGCGCCAAGTTACCGGGGGCATCGTTGCCACAACCGTTCTTGAGACAATGACGAATGAGGTCAAAGTCTTTGCGCAGATAGATATAGAACGGTGGCACGGCATGGTGTGTCTTCGGTTGTTGCGGTTTCTCCGCCATCTCCAACACACGGTTGTCCTCATCCAACACGACCACACCGGTACGTTGTAATTTCTCTATTGACGGTTGCTCGTGGTACATGATACAACTCGTTTGTTTCTCTTTCGCAAACGCCACAAAATCCTTGAAATGGAAAAAGAGAAGATTGTCTGCCGCTACGACTAATAAGTCATCATCTATTTCCTTTTGTGCCATCACGAAAAGTAAGTCTCCTACTGCGCCTAAGCGTTCCTCGTTATTGTTCGTTCCGTCATCTACAATCGTGAGGGGCTTGGAGTAGTGTTGTTCTTTTGCCCATTCCTCAAAGATCGGTGCGAAACGGTGGTTCGTCACGATAATATGTTCGTCAATGCTTTCAATAGGGTCGATGTCATCCAAAAGACGACCTAAGATAGTGTTGTCACCTATCTTCAATAACGGTTTCGGGAAGTTTCTGGTCAGTTCTCCCAAACGCGTCGCGTACCCTGCTGCTATGACGATTGTTTTCATTCTTCTGTAAACCGTGCGCCATCCGTCGAGTGTACCCAATGAATGCCGAACGTCTTTTTGTACTCCGGATATGTTGTCAGATACTGTTCTGTAATGGCTTTCTCCACGGATTCTTTCTGTTTCGGATCAACGAATGCGATGACAGCGCCTTTGAAACCTGCACCGCTGAATCGGCCGCCATAAACACCTTTGAGGTCTTTTAAGATATCGTATATCTTGATTAATTCCGGACTGCCACATTCATAGTTGTGTATTGAACTCTCACAACTTTCTTTGATCAGTTGGCCGAACAACTCCATGTTGCCGCTTTCCCACGCTGTCACCCCTTTGCGCACACGGCGGTATTCCGTGTAGAAATGTTCCGCGCGGCGGGCAAAACGAGCCGGCATCCGGTCTTTGGTCGCTTCGTACATTTCGTATGGCACGTCCCTCAAGAAGGTCTGGTCCAAGGGCTTGATCGGTTGGTCCTTGTAAGCCTGCATGCACCATGCGGCGGTTTTACATTCTCCTACGCGCAGGTTGTAATCGCTGTTCACCAGACTGCGAGTCAGTCCCGAGAAGATGATAGCTATCTCATACTCCGCCAGATCTTCCCCGGGTTCTATCAGCCGGTATTGTTCCGTCGCAGTGTCCAGAAAAAGCAACTTGCCCTGTTCGCCTAACGCGATACACGCTTGGTCCAGAATACCATTGTTCAATCCGATATATTCGCGCTCGGCTTCCGAAGCGATCTTGATGATCTCCATCTTTGTCAGAGTAATATCGTTGGCTTTGGCGTAGGCCATTACGTAGGCTATCAGCACCGCTGCGCTGCTGCTCAAACCTCCGATAGGTAACGAACCTGCTATCTCGCCTTCGATGCCGCGTTTCAACTCAAAGCGTTTGCGCAAGGCGTATTTGGCGCCACGAACATAGTCACCCCAGTTGCCTTCTTTTACACGGGTCTTGTCATCGACACGCAGGCTCACATCGCCTGGAAAAGAACGACTCTTCAGCCGGACACTGCCATCCTCCGTAATGTTAAACCAAAGGTCCACCCCCTTGTCAATGGCAAAACCGGAAACCAGGCCGTGCTGGTGATCTACGTGCGCACCCAACGGGCAAACGCGGTAAGGCGCGAAAATATGGTACGTATAAGCCATTAGTCTCTCTTGAAAATATCTCGTGTATACACTTTTTCTTTCACGTCGTCCAGACAACTGTCATAACGGTTGGCGATGATGGCCTGGCTGCGAAGTTTGAATTGTTTCAGGTCGTTCACTACTTCGCTACCGAAGAACGTTGTGCCGTTTTCCAGAGTCGGTTCATAGATGATTACCTGCGCGCCTTTTGCCTTCACGCGTTTCATGATGCCTTGGATAGATGACTGGCGGAAGTTGTCGCTGTTCGACTTCATCGTCAAGCGATAGACGCCAATGACGCAAGAATGCTCCTCGGCGGCGTTGTACTGTCCGTTGTTGTAATAGTCGTAATAACCGGCTTTCGACAGAACACGGTCTGCGATGAAGTCTTTGCGAGTGCGGTTCGATTCAACGATTGCTTCGATAAGGTTCTCCGGGACATCCTGATAGTTCGCCAAAAGTTGCTTGGTGTCTTTCGGTAGGCAGTAACCGCCGTAGCCGAAAGAGGGATTGTTATAGTGCGTACCGATACGCGGGTCGAGGCAAACACCGTCAATGATGTCCTGGGTGTTGAGGCCTTTCATTTCCGCGTATGTGTCGAGTTCGTTGAAGAAACTGACGCGCAGCGCAAGATAGGTGTTGGCGAACAGCTTTACCGCTTCGGACTCCGTCAGTCCCATGATACGGGTCTCAATGTCTTCTTTTATGGCACCCTCTTTGAGCAATCCGGCAAAACGCTCTGCGGCTTTGGTCAGACGTTCGTCGCCTTTGACCGTACCGACGATGATGCGGGACGGGTATAGGTTGTCGTAGAGCGCTTTGGACTCGCGCAGGAACTCAGGCGAGAAAAGGATGTTCTCGCAGTTGTACTTCTTGCGGACGGTTTCCGTGTAGCCGACAGGGATGGTGGATTTGATGACCATGAATGCCTTCGGATTGACACGGAGGACAGTCTCGATGACGTTCTCTACTGCAGAAGTGTCGAAATAGTTCCGCTGGCTGTCATAGTTCGTCGGAGCGGCAATGACGACGTATTCCGCGTCCTTATAAGCGGATTCGGCATCGAGTGTCGCCGTGAGGTCGAGTTCTTTTTCGGCGAGGTATTTCTCAATATACTCGTCTTGGATGGGTGAACGGCGAGAGTTGATCATCTCCACTTTCTCCGGGATGATGTCCACCGCCGTCACTTTGTTATGCTGGGCGAGTAGGGTAGCGATGCTGAGACCTACATAACCTGTTCCTGCAACTGCAATCTTCATGATTCAAAAAAGGGTGTTATAGAGTACTAACCTTGGCTTTGACCGTCGTTTGACCGTCGTTCGACCGTCGGGATTAGACCGTTTTTGGAGGCTCTTAGATGTGTTCCGTGAGATTTTTAAATGTGTTCCTCGACACCACGGAAATGAACATTCAGTTCGTGGAGGTGCTCCAAGAGTATTCCAAGGGATGTTCCTTTGGTCATTTCCGCAAATGCGTTCACATCTTTCGGGAAACATTTTCCGCCATAACCGAATTTACCATCGGGTCCCGGGACGTAGGTGTGGGTGTCGTTGATGTAACCGGAGAGGAGAATGCCGGTGTGCACTTTGCGCCAATCGGCTCCCATTTTCTCGCAATACTCGCGGCAAGCGTTGAAATAGGTTACTTTGTAGGCACCAAAGACATTGTGCATGTACTTGGTCAACTCCGCTTCGAGCGGACTCATGACGGTGAATTTCTTGCCGACGAAAATCTTCGTCAGTAAGTTCTGAGCACCGGTGAAGACCATGGTCTGCTTGTTGAAGTCCTCAATGAACGTGCGCTCGGTGAGGAACTCCGGCATGTAAAACACCTGATGTCCTGTTTCTTTTGAAAGACGTGCACTGGTGCCTGGAAGGATAGTCGTACGAACGAATACCGGCACGTCCGGCAATTTCTGAATCAATTCCTTCATCAGCGTTAAATCCTGCGTGCCGTCTTCCTCTGTCGGTACATGGATCTGAAGAAATGCGACATCAATGTCACTCAGGTCATCGTTGTAACCCTTGTAAGGGTCGCTGATAAATAATTTGCAATCAGGGTTGTTGTTCTCCAACCAGTTCTTGAGGGCTCCTCCTACGAAGCCGCAACCAATAATTCCAACGTTAATCATTTTTGTATATTTTTTTAAAAAATTATATTCTTTTTACCTTTCACTTTTCACCTTTCACTTTTCAATTTTCAAAAAGTCCGCAAAGATACAACATTTTTTTTATATGTGCAAGTGCGCGCGTACAATATTTTCAAAAATGTGCCTTTTCAGCTAAAAAATCAAAAACTTTCAACTTTCAACTTTCAACTTTCAACTTTTATTCGTACCTTTGCAGCCAAATTGCCGTAAAATGGCCTAAAAACAAAAAAATAACGATAAACAAATGAAAAATTTCAAATTATGGAATACGCTCTGCGGATGGGTTGTGTTTGCAATCGCTGCAGCGACGTATCTCCTGACTATGGAGCCCACCGCTTCGTTCTGGGACTGCGGTGAGTTCATCTCCAGCGCCTGGAAACTGGACGTTGGACACCCGCCCGGAGCACCGTTCTTCATGCTCATGGGTCATTTCTTCAGTCTTTTTGCCTCGGACACGGCGCACGTAGCAATGTGTGTCAATGCCCTCTCGGCACTTGCGAGCGCGTTCACGATCCTCTTCCTTTTCTGGACCATTACCGCCCTCGCGAAGAAACTCGTGCAACCTGATGAGTTGTGGAAAGGCATCGCTTTGCTGGGTGCCGGCACCATAGGTGCCCTCGCTTACACCTTCAGCGACACCTTCTGGTTCTCGGCTGTCGAAGGAGAAGTGTACGCTTCGTCTTCCTTGTTCACGGCGGTCGTCTTCTGGCTCATCCTCAAGTGGGATGAACAAGCGGACGAAGAAGGCTCTGACAAATGGCTGATTCTCATCGCCTATCTGATGGGTCTGAGTATCGGTGTACACCTTTTGAACCTCCTGACTATTCCGGCGATCGGACTCGTCTATTACTTCCGCCGTTATGACTTCTCGTGGAAGGGAATGATCTATGCTTTTCTGGCTTCGTGTCTGGTCTTGCTGGTCATTTTGTACGGCATCATACCGGGCTTCCCGACACTTATCGGATGGTTCGAACTGCTCTTTGTGAACGGTCTCGGATGCCCGTTCAATACGGGTATGTGGGTATGTCTTATCCTGACAGTCGGACTCCTCGTCTGGGCGATTCTTTACACGAAGAAACGTTCGGATGCCGAGTACGAAGAGGCAAAAGGCAAAAATCTCTGGCGTTGGCTTAACACGGGAGTACTGATGTTAACTGTCATCCTCATCGGGTACAGTTCGTACGCTGCGCTCGTCATTCGTTCCAATGCCGACACCCCGATGGACCAGAACAGCCCCGACAATGTCTTCTCGCTCAAATACTACCTCAACCGCGAGCAGTACGGCGATCGTCCGCTTTTCTACGGCCAGACATACAACGCGCCCGTAGAGTTGCGTATCGAAGGAAACATGTGCGTGCCGGTTGAGAAGAAAGGACATGCGCAGTATGCGCCCGCACCAAAAGTGGAAGGCGAGAAAGACCATTATGTGATCACCGGCTACAAGACGGACTATCAGTATATGAAGCAGTTCTGCATGCTCTTCCCGCGTATGTATTCTTCGCAGGGAAGCCATGTGCAGGCATACAAGGAATGGGCGAACGTCAAGGGAAAACGTGTCCGTTATGAGTACTGCGGACAGCAGAAAACGGACTACTGTCCGACCTTCGGAGAAAACCTCCGGTTCTTCTTCCGCTATCAGGTGAACTTCATGTACTGGCGCTATTTCATGTGGAACTTTGTGGGACGCCAGAACGACCTGCAGTCATACGGCGACATCACCAAAGGAAACTGGATCTCCGGTATTCCGTTCATCGATAATGCCATGCTTGGCGATCAGGACTTGCTGCCGACCGAACTCAAAGAGAACAAGGGACATAACGTCTATTATTTCCTGCCGCTTCTCCTTGGTGTCATCGGCATCGTATGGCAGTGCGGAAAACGCAACGCAAAGGGTGAAGGCGAAGGATGGAAGAACTTCACGTTGACCTTCCTCCTCTTCTTCCTCACGGGCTTGGCGATTGTGTTGTACCTCAACCAGACGCCTTACCAGCCTCGTGAGCGTGACTATGCCTACGCAGGCTCGTTCTATGCTTTCTGTATCTGGATCGGCCTGGGTGTGCTGGCACTCATAGACTGGATCAATAGTGCGCTGAAGAGCGAAACGGGTAAGACCTGCGTAGCCCTCGCTGCTTCCTTGCTCTGCTTAGGTGTTCCGGCACTCATGGCGCAGCAGAACTGGGACGACCATGACCGTTCGCAACGCTACTCCTGCAGGGACTTCGGAGCCAACTACCTCAAGTCTTGCGAGACGCAGGCTATCCTGTTCTCCAACGGCGATAACGACACCTTCCCCTTATGGTACAACCAGGAGGTCGAAGAGGTCGGAACAGACATCCGTGTCTGCAACCTCTCGTATCTTCAGACAGACTGGTATATCGCGCAGATGAAGCGCCCGTACTACGACTCGAAGGCACTGCCGATTTCCTGGGAATACAAGGATTACATGCCCGGAGCGAATGAGATAGCCCGTGTTGATAACCGTCTGGGACAACCCGTCTCCGTGGAGAAAGCGTTTAACTTCCTCCGCTCGGACGACCCGCGTACCAAGACGCGCGAGGGGGATAACTATTTGCCGTCCGATCAACTCTATGTGGAGACCCCTGACGGCGAGCAGATCATGTTCCAGAAGAAACGGATGTACACCCGTTCGCAGATGATGATCATGGAGATGCTCTCCACCAACAAATGGGAGCGACCCATCTATTTCTGCGCTACCGTAGGTAATGACTATTATCTTGGCCTTGAGCCATACATGGAACTGACGGGACTCACCTATCAGATTACGCCGACCCGCAGTCGTGACGGGCAACCCCGCGTCAACACGGAGAAGATGTACGAGAATATGATGCACAAGTTCGCATATGGCAACATGAATATCCCGGGCATCTATATCGACGAAAACCTCATGCGTATGTGCCGCACGCACCGGATGATGTTTGCCCAACTGGCAGAACAACTCATCCGCGAGAACCAACGCGACAAAGCGCTTGAGGTGCTCGATTTCTCCGAAGAACAACTGCCGGGGTATAATATCCCGTACGACTACACTTCCGCCTCCATGGCACAGATGTATTTCCTCCTGCATCAGGATGAGAAAGCGCTCGCCATCATGGATGAAGTAGCCAAGACGTGTGTGGAGTACCTGCGTTTTGCTCAGTCGCTCGACCGTCGTCAGCGTCAAGTTATGGAATCGACTACCGGTCGTGAAGCAGCCGTTTTGAGTTATGTTCTCCAGACCTGCGAACGCTTCGGACAGTCGGAATTTGTAGATAAATATTATCCGGAATACGCTGCTTATGTTAACAATTAACAAAATACCGGTTTTGCTGCTCACGGGTTATCTCGGGAGTGGCAAAACCACACTTTTAAACCGCATTCTGACGAATACGAAAGGTATCCGTTTTGCGGTGATAGTCAATGATATAGGAGAAGTGAACATCGATGCTTCGCTGATCCAGCAGGGCGGGGTAGTCAGCCAAAACGATGACAGCCTCGTTGCCCTACAGAACGGTTGTATATGTTGCTCTCTGAAGATGGACCTTGTTTCGCAACTGCACGACCTCGCCGCACAAAAAGCCTATGACTACATCGTCATCGAGGCTTCCGGTATTTGCGAACCGGCTCCGATCGCCCAGACGCTCTGCAGTTATGCACAGATGGTGCCGCAGTTTGCCCAAGACGGACTGCCGGTTCTCGACTGTATCTGCGCCGTGGTGGACGCGCTGCGTCTGAGGGATGAGTTCAATGGGGGCGATGCTTTGGCGCATTATGTGCCCAAAGAAGAGGACCTTGAGGCGTTGGTCATCGAGCAGATAGAGTTCTGTAACATCATCCTGCTCAACAAGGCTGCTGAAGTGGCCCCCGAGGAGTTGGAACATATCAAATCCATCATCCGGGCTATCCAGCCGAAGGCGGAGATCATCGAGACGAACTACTGTGACGTCGATCTGGACAAGCTGCTCAATACCCACCTCTTTGACTTTGACCGCACGGCTACTTCCGCTACCTGGATTCAGGAAGTAGAGGATGCCCGCCATCACGATCATCATGATGATGACGATGACGACGATGATGACGAGGATGAGCATGAACACGATCATGATGAGCATGAACATCATCACCATCATCATGACCATGATCACGAAGGACATGACCACCTTGCGGAATTCGGCATTGACACCTATGTATATTACGCGCGCAAACCGTTCGACCTCGGACTCTTCGACGAGTTCGTTGCGGCTCATTGGCCAAAGAATGTATTGCGCTGCAAAGGAATGTGTTATTTTGCTGAAGAATACGACATGTGTTATCTCTTCGAGCAGGCCGGACGGCAGTTCAATCTCCGCAAAGCCGGCGAGTGGTTTGCTACCATGCCAAAAGAGGAGCTGATGCAACTCATGGCGGACGATCCCCAACTGCGCAAAGACTGGGACGAGCAATATGGAGATCGTATGCAGAAACTGGTGTTTATCGGTCAACATCTGGATAAGAAAGCGATCACCCAAGCGCTTGACAATTGTTTACAGTAATCAATAGAAATATTTTGCCCTATGGCACAAGATCCTCAATCTCTACAACAAGAGCAACAAAAGCAACAACAGCAGTATCGCCAATATCGTCCCACAAAGACGACGCCCGGAAAGAACTGCTTTCATTGCGGAGCTCCTATCACGTTAACCGCCGAGATTTGTCCTCATTGCGGAAAGCCGACGAATCCGAATATCTGTACGTTCTGCGGTTCTCCGATGGATCCGTCCGACCGTTTCTGTCCGGAGTGCGGTAACTCACGTGAAGGAATCGTATGTCCTGAGTGCGGTACGCTGAACTTCCGTTCTTTCTGCCGCAAGTGCAATCATCCGTTGGACCACATGGCTCAACAGGCTATTGCCGAGGCTAAAACGGATCCGAAATTCAAACGCATGTGCGAACTCCAGCAACGAATGGTGGAGCTGGAGCGTCAGATTCTGGAGAGTGCGGCATTAGCCGAGGAGGAAGGCGTAGAGGAAGTAGAGCTGAGTGCTGAAGACCAGGCATTGGTATCCGAATACGAGGAATTGCTGGCGATGATTCAGAACGGTGTTGCTGAGACTCCTCAACCGGAAGAGAAGAAGGATACTCCGAAGCCGGAAACACCACAGCCGGAGGCGCCAAAACGTCCGAAGTGGAATATCAAGATTGAGCAGATGCGTGAGATTGTACAGGAGTACAAGCAGAACGTAGTTGAGATGAACGGAATCATGGAGGACATGGCTCCGGATGCAGGAACGACGCCGCAGATGCAACGTAACTACTACTGCGCACGCAAGTTGCCGGTTATTACTGTGACGCGGCATCGGGAAGTGGTACAGAAACCGGTAGAGTGGATCTGTAACTACTGCGGTTGTCACCATCATGAGCCTTCGGAGTGCGCAGAACCATGGCACGGCGGCGTATGGGTGTATGAAAATGTGGAGATAAATGAGGTGATCACTACCAAAAAATGGGAAGTGAACGATTAACAGACATCAAACAATCACTATATTATATTATGGCAGATAAAACAATCAGACCAAGCGACTTTTTAGGAGGTAGCGGAGATAATGGCGACAAGACCATTCGTCCGACGAATTCCGGAACTGTTAACGGCGATGCGACTATTCGTCCTACGAGCATTGGTAACGGCGACACGGAGAAGACGATTCGTCCGCAGGGCGTAGGTAGCGGCGATGTGTCGAAGACCATTCGTCCTCAGATGCCCGGAGGCGGGGTAGGCGATAAAACGGTACGTACCGCCCAACAGGCAATTGACCAATTGAACAGGACGTATGAGAAAGAGTACGTTATTGACGGGAAGAAGTACAAGTTCGTCAAAGTGCTGTCCGAAGGAACGGGTGAAGGTAACCTGTTGCTGGTAGAGCACGGAGGCAAGCAGTTTGTACTTAAGCTGTACTATCCGGGCTTGAGTTTGGCCGATACGGAGATTTTGAAGGCCGTCAAGTCCACGGATGGTAAGGCGGGTCTGGTAGGATTGTACAGTTTCGGCAATTGGACGAATCCCAATACGAATGAGACTGTAGCTTATGAGTTGATGCAATATTGCGAAGGCGGCAGTCTGGCGTCCTATGATATCCAAGGCGATGAGTTGCAGTTAAAGAAACTGGCTGTGATGATGGCGCTTTGTATCCACACGTGCCATGAGAAAGGCTTCTTGCATTGCGATGTCAAACCGGCTAACTTCCTGTTTGTGGATAAGGGAAAGACACGTCTGGTACTGACCGATTTCGGAATCTCGTCCCGTTTTGACAAGGACGGTCTTGTTCGCATTCAACCGGGTGACAAAGCGAAAGAAGCGCGCACGCCCACGTACGCGGCGCCCGAGTTTTATTATAGTGTACCCGGGCAGGCGCGCGAGCTGACCAAGAGTAGCGACTTCTATTCGTTAGGTATCGCGTTGTTGTGTCTGTGGATGGGCGAGAGTGCTTTCCGTCAGAAAGAGGCAGAGTTGATGCGCTGGAAACAGATTGGTAAACTGCCTTATCCGGACAACCTGAAAGGACATACGCTGAGTCTTATTAAAGCTCTGACGGCTGTGGATTATGCGATTCGTCCTACGTTCCAACAAATCAAAGAATGGGCCAGCGGAGGTGATCCGTTTGCATCATTTGTGCCGGCAAAGGAAGAGAAGAAATCGACCTTCCATGTGATCTATAATGCCGGTAAGAATCAGATTGCCAATTCTCCGGAAGAGTTGGCGGAACTGATGTACAAAGATCAGGCATTAGCGCAGAAATACCTCTATAGCGGTAAGATCAACCAATGGTTGAAGGAGAATCTTCGTCCGGAGTTGGAGGTGGAGATCGAAGAGATCGTAGAGAACAAGTACGCGACGGACAAGCAGGCCGGTGTCTATGCCGCATGTTACGTACTTGATCCGGCGATGCCTTATTATGACGTCAAAGGCAATCCTTGCACGACACAACAGGAGATAGCGTCGGCTATCTTGCATAACAGAGCCGCTTACGTAAAGAATCTGAAGAACGGTAGTGACCTGCTGTATGTATTGCTGCGGATGCAAGGTCTGGACCAGTATGCAGGTAATCTGTATAAGAAGATGAGTGTGCCGAATGCCAAGCCGGAAGACTTGCGCGACGCTGTAGTAGAACTCGTTTATACTCTGGATCCGAATCAGCCGTTCGTCTATGAAACCCGAACAGGCAAACAGATAGATTGTAACACACTCAAAGATGTGATTGATGCAGCCCGCGAGAACAGCGTTACGGATGATACGTGGCGGGATATCCGTCGTCCGGCGTTCATCAAATGGATTGAGTATCGCGACAAGAACGTAGCGGCTCGTATCCGCACCGTGTTTGACGGATGGAAGATGACGGCAGGTGCTTCGTCGTGGGGCGTGCTGTTCTGTTGTAGCCGAAGTGTGAACTTCCAGTTAGGTTGGGATCAAAACACGATGTACACGTATCAGCACATCGGAGAGGCACTCAATAAAGCGATAGATGCCACGTTCAACCCTAATGAGTACTCAGCTGCAGAGCAAAGCCGACTGAATGATATTTACAATTACGTTCGTTCCATCAAAGGCACGGTACTCTATTTCTACCTCAAGTCCAAAGGAACGTATGACAGTTGGATCGACTTTATCGAGTATTGCTTTGATATCAACTCGAAGGACAACCGCAAGAAACCGGCTCCTTATAACGAGAAAGTTGCGACGTACAAATGTATTCAGGGTATGGGCGTAGAGCCGTTCTACCGTACGGCTTCGGGCAAAATACTGAACAAACCTCAGGATGCAAAGAAACTGTCCCGTTCTGAACTGAAGACGGAATTATCGGATAAACGCGGTCTGAAAGAGTGGTTGACGGTTTTCTATCAAGAGGATAACAAACTCGATTTGTCGCGCCAGTTTGCGTTTGAAAAGAAGACGGACCAGTATATGCAGTTCCTGGCTTCGCTGGACGATGATCTGCCGGAGGTAGGCCGATATCAGTATGCCACCTCGCAAGTACAAGGCGCGATCAACGGCGCCAAACGTCAATATGGTGCTATGGTAGCGGTTCGTATATTGCTGGCATTACTATGCTTTGTGCCGTTAGCGACTTTGGTAGTTGTGCTTTGTGTACTTGGCTTCCCGTTTGAGGGCAACATTATGAAGGGCCATTTCTGGGGCTTTACCGAAGTGACTACCTTTATCTTGTTTATCCCGATGTGTATCATGACGGGCTTGGACGGCAAACTGATCGGAGAGGTCATCTGCTCGTGGATTGTAGCCGCTTTCCTTTATTGGCTTTTGTATCTGCTGATGGCGTTCCTTGTGCCGGTAGCGCCTTATGCTATCGCGCTTATTCTGGTAGTAGTCGGATGGCTTATTCTTAAGAAGTGCTATATTGACCTGCCTCTAAATCATAGCGATATGAATGCCTTTACGGATGGTTCGCGTTTGGACGATATCCTTGCCCAACCGCTTCACTATACTTTCCATCCGACATCCGGTACGTTTGATTCGCCTATTATCGATGAGGCTAAAGCTTATGAGAACACGCTTAGCGCGAATCTGAAGAAGTTACTATGGTGGGCAATCCCGACGATGGTTATAACAGCCGGTCTGTTTGCGTTGATGGTTGCTTTAACGCCGCGTCTGATGGCACAACAGTCCATCACTTCCTCGCATATCCCGCACATGGTAGGGACGTGGAAGGGCTATTTCAACGGCAAGACTTCGTTGCTGGATATCACGTCCGCTTCAGCGGATAATGTAGAAGGCATTATTCATGTACGCTTCAAGCATGTAACAAACGAGAAAGTAGCCGGTTCTATCAATACGGAGAAAAAGACGATGTTCCTGCGTGATCAAGTGAAGAACAACGTCTTGGACGGAACATATAACTGTACCTTCACGGACGAAACCTATTCGGCGATGAAGGGTACGTATTACAACAGCAAATCCGGCGCCAAGGTAGAGTTTGAGTATTCCCGTGAGATTACAGAAGCGGAGAAACAAGCCGCGGCTGAGTTTGAAGGCAAATCAACCTGGGAATTATGGATCGAGATCTTCAAAAAGAAATTTAATATTCACTCCTAAGAAGCCGTATAAGTTATGAGATGCAAAAAATGTAACAAAGACAACCGAGAAGAAGCCAACTACTGCAAGTGGTGTGGTGAGAAACTCGTAGATAAGGCTCAGAAACAACTGCATTCCCTTATCGGCATGGCGGAAATCAAGCAACAACTGCGTGATATTTTGGATACGTATGAAGCGCTTATGTCCCGCCAACGAATGAACGGCCAGCAAGTGAAACGCCATAACATGCTTATTTTGGGTGATGCCGGCATGGGTAAATCGACTTTGTTGCGAGTGATACAAGATTTGTTCTACGAGAACAAGATTATCTCCAAACCTACGCCGAAGGTAATTGATGCGTCGGAATTTGCCGGCTTCGCAGACGATTTTGACAACAATATCATGGCGGCGCGTGACGGTATCTTATGTATCGAGAACGTGCAGAAATTGCTTCCGGACGACGAGGTACGTAATGTGACGGATCTGGATGTGCTGTTCAACGGTATCAAGAAATGGGACGGCAATCCGATTGTTATCTTGATGGGAACAGAGACGGGCTTAGGTAAGTTCGTACAGAACAACCCGACTATTGCTTCGCTGTTCCGCTACCAGTTCCATTTGCAACCTTATTCGGCTGAGCAGATTCTCGACATGACGGAAATGATGCTGAAGAACGAATACGGTTTGACATTAGAGCCGGCTGCAAAGGATAAACTGGACAGAGTTTACAAACAGTACTACCGAGACCATCCGGGTGTATCGATGTCGGCGCATATCGCTAAAGACAAGGCGCTTGAGATAAGTGAGTTTGCCGTTCGTCGTGACAGGAATACGTTGGTGGCTACCGAGGCAGATATCCAAGGTCCCGAGTACAGACGCAAGACGACGGAAGAGGCGATGGCTGAGTTTGACAAGTATGTGGGCGTGGAGAATATCAAAGATGCGGTACGTCAGATTGTCAACAAACTGGAGATGGATGCTTTGCGTGACGGGGCAAATGTCAAGCGAGAGATAACGGATCACTTCCTTTTCCTTGGTAATCCGGGAACGGGTAAGACGACGATGGCTCGTCTGTTAGCGGACGTACTGAGTTCGCTGGAGGTGCTGCCGATCGGTCAGTTGGTAGAAGTGAGTCGTGGTGACTTGGTAGGTTCGTATGTAGGTCATACGGCGCCGAAGGTAATGGATTGCGTCAATAAGGCGATGGGCGGTATCCTGTTTGTGGACGAAGCATACTCGCTCAAGCAGGGCGAAGGAGACAGTTTCGGTCAAGAGGCTATCGATACCTTGCTTAAGTTGATGGAAGACCGTCGCGGACAGTTCGTCGTTATTGCCGCAGGATACAACAAGGAGATGGCGGACTTTATCGCGTCCAACTCCGGTCTGGAGTCGCGTTTCTCGAAGACGATTGACTTCCGCGATTATACGGCAGAAGAGTTGGCAGAGATCTTCCGTCGCATGGTGAAGGGCAAGAAACTGACCTTGGACGAGGAGGCAGAGCAACAGGTAGATAACTTCTTCCGTAAGATGTATAACTCCCGTACGCGTAACTTCGCCAATGCCCGTGAGGTACGCAAAGCCTTTGAGAATGCGCTTAAGAACCAAGGTGACCGTATCCAGGAAGCCAAGGAGAATGGTACGTTCGTAGATGGCATGGAGCATGTGATCACGCGCGAAGATATAGAAGGCGCGGAGGCTATGGCGGACAAGACGGTTGATGAGTTGCTGGCTGAACTGGACGAGTTGGTCGGCATGGAGGAAGTGAAGGAGAAGATCCGTGAGATAGCGCTTAAGACGCAGAACGACAAACGTATGGCAGAGTTGGGCTTTGCGCAAGCAGAGCTGACGCCGGTACATATTGTGCTGACCGGTAATCCCGGAACAGGTAAGACGACTGTGGCAAGAATGTTAGGCCGTATCTTCAAGGCTATCGGTCTGCTACCGACGGACAAAGTTGTTGAGCGCGAGCGTAAATCGCTGGTATCGTCTTATGTGAACGAGAGCGCCAAGGTGATGAACAAAGCGTGTGAAGATGCGATGGGCGGTATTCTCTTTATTGACGAGGCCTATACCTTGTTGCCGTCAAGCGCAGGAGGCGGCGGTTCGAGCGACACGACAGGATCGGAGGCCGTAGATGCGCTCATGACGCGTATGGAAAACGACCGCGGTAAGTTCGTAGTCGTTATTGCCGGCTACCGTAAGGAGATAGAGCAATTCCTGCAAGATGCGAATCCGGGTTTCAGCAGTCGTTTTACCGATCGAATGCATATCGAAGATTATACACCGGAACAGCTCAAGCAGATCTTGGTTTCGATGGCTAAAAAGAAGAAGAAAGTATTCACGCCGGAGGCGGACGAACTGCTTACGATGCTTATTCGTCAGATGTATGACAAGCGCGACGAGAAATTCGGTAATGCCCGCGAGATGGTTAAGCTATATGAGTCCATCAAGCGCCATCAGGCGAAACGTATCTCCGCGATACCTACGGAAGAGATCACGCAGGAACTGTGTAATACCTTTGAGGCCTCGGATATCCCGTACGAGAAACCGAAGCAGATTGATATCTCGGAGTGCATGAAGCAATTGGACGACTTGATCGGTTTGGATAATGTAAAGAACGAGGTGCGCGGTCTGGCACGTACGATCATGGTAGAGCAGAAACGTGCCAAGTTGATGGGACGTAACTTCAAGATGGACCTCGACCACTATCTGTTCCTCGGTAATCCGGGAACGGGTAAGACGACGGTCGCTCGTATCATGGCGGATATCTTCTTCTCCTTAGGCTTGCTGCCGACCAATAAGCTGGTTGAAGTGACCCGTAAGGACTTGGTGATCGGCTATGTCGGTCATACGGCTCCTCAAACGGCAAAAGTGGTCAAGAGCGCTTTGGGCGGCGTGTTGTTTATCGACGAGGCTTATGCTTTGAGCGAAGGAGGCAAAGGCGATTTCGGTCAGGAGGCTATCAACACCTTGTTGCCGTTATTGCTGGACTACAAAGGCAAGTTCATTTGTATTGCAGCCGGTTATACGCACGAGATGAAGATTTGGGTTGAGTCCAACTCCGGTTTGACTTCCCGTTTCAACAAGTCTATCACGTTTGAGGACTATACCGGCGAGCAACTGGCAGAGATCTTCCGCATGAAGGCCAAGAAGGCCGGCTATGTCTTGACTCCTGAGGCAGACAAGAAGATGGAGCAGCACTTTATCGACCTGTTTGCCAAACGTGACCGTCATTTCGGTAACGCCCGCGTTGTGAACAACTACTTCACGGATGTCAAACAACGCCAAGGCGGTCGTTTGGAGCCGAAGTTGCTGGACGATACGGCAACACAGGAAGAACTCAATACGTTCGAGGAAGAGGATATGTAATCTATTTGTTAACTATCAAAATTGAAACTATATGAATTTAGTTAAATGCCCCAAATGCAAATGTGACATTGAAAGCGATAGTTATTTCTGCGACCAATGTGGTACGGAATTGTATATCTGCCCTTCCTGTCAAGTGTTCGGCAGAGGTCGTCGTTGTACACAATGCGGCGCGGAATTGATCAAGGCCAGTGAGTTCAAGGGCAAACCTAACCCGCAGCCTCAAACTCCTGCGGCAGGTCAACAGCCGCAACAACCGCAACCGGCTCAGCAACCTCAGTCTGCTCCGCAGCAGACGCCACAACCTGCACAACAGCCGCAAGTTACTCCTCAACAGCCGAAACCGGCTCCGCAGCAACCGCAGCAGACTCCTGCAGGTGGTGCAGACAAGACCGTTCGTCCGGGAGCTGCGAGCTCGTTCGGATTACAACCGGGTCACCTTGTTTGTCCGATGTACGGAATCCGTTTGGGTCTGGCAGCTGGTGTGATCATCGGTCGTAGAGGCCATTATCCTTCGGTCTTCGGTGTGTTCGGCGATGTGTCCGGTCAGCACGCGCGTATTGACTATGCCGGTAATGAATGGACCGTAACCGATATCGGTTCGACTAACGGCACGTTCCTCAACGGTCAACAGATACCGGTTAATGTGGCTCAGCCTATCCATATAGGCGATAAGATACGATTTTCAACCGTTGAATTCACAGTAGATCCATGATTACGATTTCGTACGCTTTGCGTTCGGACGTAGGATGCGTTCGGACGAACAACGAGGACACGATACTCCTCAATCGAGAGTTCTGTCAGGACGAATCGCGTGACGGCTCGTTCTTTATGCATAACTTTACCCGCTTTGCGGCTATCGTGGCGGATGGCATGGGAGGTCATGAAGGAGGTGAGTTTGCCAGCCAGTTGGCGGTTGAGTCGTTTGATGAGTTTCTCAACAGTCTCCCCGATGAGTTATTGTCCGACAAGATAGTGGCTGCGACCAAAGAATGGGCACAACGTGCACATGAGTTGATCAACAGAAAAGGTGTTGAGTTGCCGCAATTTCGGGGGATGGGTACTACGTTTGTAGGTCTGTTCTCTTACGACGGTCGCGTGTTTAGCATCAATATCGGAGACAGCCGTTTGTATCGCCATCGTAACGGTATTCTCAAGCAGATTAGCGAGGACCATTCGATGCGCAACCTGACAGGAGACCAGAGTCAGCAGTCGAATCTCATCTATAACTCGCTTGGCGCGGGTGAGACCGTGTTTGCGGACGTGGCGGACGTGACGGACCGCATCTTGTCGGACGACCATTATCTGATTTGCTCCGACGGTATAACGGATATGCTGACAGACGAGCAGATAGATGCCGTGATTGATGAAGCGATGCAAAACAACTGGTCCGAGAAGGATCTGGTGGAACATTTGGTAGATGCAGCCAAAGTGGCGGGAGGAAAAGACAATATCTCCGCTATCTGGCTTACAGTTACGGATAGAGCATGAAACGAATTATCAATCCTTGGATACATACGCCCGGATATAACTGTTTTGGCTGTAGTCCGGACAATCCGATAGGAACGCAGATGCGTTTCTTCGAAGACGGGGATGATATCATTTCCATTTGGCGGCCGACGCAGAACCATCAGTCGTGGCTCAACACCCTTCATGGCGGAGTGCAGGCAGTACTCTTGGACGAAGTATGCGGATGGGTGGTCTTCCATCTCCTCAAGACTGCCGGCGTCACGGCGAAGATGGAGATGCGCTATCATAAACCCGTCTCCACGCTGCAGGACTACATCAAACTGCGCGGATCTCTCGTGGAGATGCGCCGGAATGTAGCTATCGTAAAAGGAGAACTCTTTTCCGCTGACGGAGAATTGCTCTGCGAATGTACCTGCACGTACTTCACGTTCCCACAGGAGAAAGCGAAAGAGACGATGGGCTATTTACCCTCTACGGTTGAGGAAAAAGACTATTCGTGGGAAGAAGCTATTTCACTTTTCTCATCAACGTTAGTCCGTCGCGTAAAGGGAGGATGACTTGCTCAAAGCGGTCATCCTCTTTTACTTTGTCGTTGAATGCCCTCAGACCCAAAGTCTGTTTGTCTTTGTCGTACGCCGGATCGATAATATGGCCGTCCCAAAGCGTGTTGTCTGCCAATATAAAACCACCCACGGGCACCAAGGGATAGACCAAATCCAAGTACGTACAGTATTCCCGCTTGTCGGCGTCGATAAAGACAAGGTCGTAAAGCGCTTCGCTGTTTATTGCTTCGCGTTTATTGCCTTCGGCGTTTAGGACTTCTTTGCAATCACCAATGCGCAATTCTATTCGCTCGCATAGAGGTGAGAGCGATAAATTGCGTCTTATTGTCTCTTCCAGTTCATCGTTATGCTCGATGGTTACCAGTTTTCCGTCTTCCGCCAACCCTTCCGCCAGACACAGCGCACTATAACCCGTGAACGTACCCAACTCCAAGATGCGTTTCGGACGAATCATCCAACTCAGCATACTCAGTACGCGACCCTGGACATGACCGCTCAACATGTGGGGATTTAATATATGAACGTGCGTGGCGCGCGTGATATGCTCCAAAACGGCATTTTCAGGGCTCGAATGAACAGAAATATACTCGTCAAGTGTCATAATGATACTAAATTTGATGCAAAAGTATAAAAAAATTTGCACATATCAAAATAATTTACTAATTTTGCAAGCAAAAATTAAATTAATCGTGCCTGAAAGGCTAAGAAATTTTTATATTTATCAAAATAATGGAAAAAATTGACGAGTTAGACCGTAAAATCCTCAAGATTATTACCAAGAGTGCCCGCATCCCGTTCAAGGATGTTGCGGAGCAGTGCGGAGTGAGTCGCGCGGCGGTGCATCAGCGCGTGCAGAAAATGTTCGACAATGGTGTCATTACCGGTTCCAGTTACCATGTGCAGCCGAAGATGCTGGGCTATCAGCTCTGCGTTTATATTGGTATCACGATGGAGAAGGCCTCGATGTCCAACCAGGTTATTACTGCTTTGCAGCAGATACCGGAGGTGGTCGAAGCGCAATATACCTTGGGCGCGTTTGGTATCCTGATTAAGGTCTTTGCGCATGACAACGAGCACCTCCTCTCGCTCCTGACCACCAAGATTCAGGCTATTCCGGGCGTATCGGATACAACTACGTTAACGGCCCTCGCGCAACCGATCTATCGTCAAATACCCGTAGAAATTTGAAATCATAAATTTGAAATCATCAATGGAGAGAGTTATTAGTGGAATACGTCCTACGGGAAACCTGCACCTCGGAAACTATTTCGGGGCGGTGAAGAGTTTTGTGCAGATGCAAGACGAATACGACTGCATGTTCTTTATCGCCGACTGGCATTCGCTTACGACCCATCCGACGCCGGAGAACATCCGTAACTCCGTCAAGACCATCCTCAGCGAATACCTCGCCTGCGGCATCGACCCCGAGAAGGCGCGGATATACGTGCAGTCCGACGTGAAGCAGGTACTCGAGCTCTATCTGTACCTCAATATGAACGCCTATCTGGGCGAACTCGAGCGCGTTACTTCGTTTAAAGAGAAGGTACGCAAACAACCCGATAACGTCAATGCAGGACTGCTCACTTATCCATGCCTCATGGCGGCGGATATCCTGATGCACAAGGCCGACAAAGTGCCCGTTGGAAAAGACCAGGAGCAGAACATGGAAATGGCGCGACTCTTCGCCCGTAGATTCAATAGAATCTATAACGTCGAGTATTTCAAAGAACCCGCCTCCTTCCATTTTGCCGACAAAGCGGTCAAAGTGCCGGGACTGGACGGGACGGGAAAGATGGGCAAATCCGAAGGCAACTGCCTCTATCTCTGCGATGACGAGAAGACTGTCACCAAGAAGATTATGCGCGCGGTGACCGATCAGGGTCCGACCCAACTCAATCAGGAGAAACCCGAGGTGATACAAAACCTCTTCACGCTCTGCGAACTGCTCTGCGGACCCGAGGCAACCGAGTATTACAACGACCTCTACAACCGCATGGAGATCCGTTATGGAGACATGAAGAAACAGATGGCGGCGGATGCCAACAAACTGCTGGCACCGATACGCGAGAAGATCCTTGCATACTCATCCGATGATGCATACCTTGAGCGCGTCATGCGGGATGGTGCAGAGAAAGCGGCTGTACGTGCAGAGAAAACCATCGAAGAGGTACGCGAGATCATCGGATTTAGAAAAATCTGACCGGTAGGAATGCCGGAATATCGCTATACCGATATGTCGAAAAAAATCTACATATTACTTCTATTGGCAGCGGGCTTTTTCACCGCCTGCTCGACGGTGCAAAACGTCCCCATCGACGATGCGTACTATTCGCCTGAGGTAGAGAAGGGCGATCTGCCTACTCCGAGTATTCCGGTGACGCATGTTAATCAGACTACTCAGACTACTCAGACTACTCCGACTACTCCGACTACTCAGTCCATCGAGTACCTCAACGTCCAAGACACCACCGTAACCATCCGCATCAAATGAAACGAGCCCTTTACATACTAGCATTGATCTCCCTCCTTTCAGGGAGGGTCGGGGTAGGCTATTCCCAAGACGCTCAGCGTCTCGGTGAACGAACGATCATGGGCACGGCACGTTATGTCGGCATGGGAGGAGCGATGACCGCGATAGGCGGTGACCCTTCTGCCTCGTTGGACAACCCTGCCGGCCTGGGACTGTACCGACATCACGAAGTGATGCTTACGCTCGATGATGCGATAGGCATCAACACCCAGCGCGGCACGAACCTCAAAGGACGGTCGAATATCTTCATGGCACCGCAGGCCTCTATCGTCATTCATATACCGACGGGGGCGGCAGACGGAACGGGTGTCCAGGCACATAATTTCCTCTTCTCCTACCATCGTGTGCAGTCCTATAACCGGCTCTTCGATGTCTCAAGTGGGAGCATTCCTTCTCTTGGAAAACTCTTTGCTTCTACGGGTGCGGATTTAAAGATTCCTTACTGCGCCGAGCGGATGAACAACTCCAGTGCTTTGCTCTTGCGAGAGTGGGGGTATGTGAACGAATATACTTTTGACTGGGCAACGAATATTGCGAATAAATGGTACGTCGGATTAGGGTTGCGCATCCATTCCTTCTCCTTCTCCGGCGACGCACAATACGACGAGACGTTTGATGTCTTTAATGTGCAGCAAAAGGCGATGTATAATATCAACCGCACTACCTTGGTCTTCAACGGCGCAGGAGTCGGTTTGGCTGCAGGGGTCATCTATCG
This sequence comes from uncultured Bacteroidales bacterium, assembly GCA_902799705.1. Lineage (GTDB taxonomy): Bacteria > Bacteroidota > Bacteroidia > Bacteroidales > Paludibacteraceae > Colicola. Next base: position 44,371 of record CADCBP010000014.1, on the reverse strand, counting down.
TCCGGTGTCCTGGCTACGTCTCGGTTTCGGACTGGAGACACCGTCTCTCGGCAGGCTTCGCCGTAGTACCAGAGGGGATTTTTATGCTCTCACCGACACCTTGCGTTCAACGTGGTACGATACGGATAAGGAGTTCGGGGACTATCATCAACCGCTGCATCTAAGCACTTCGCTTGCTTTCCAGGTGAACTATTACGCCCTCATCGCTTTCCAGTATGACTACCGTCATCAGGCTTGGGCGCTTGACAATCACAGCCTGCGCGCAGGACTCGAAGTCATCCCTATTCCGGGACTGTATATCAATGCCGGATATGTCTTTGAGAGTGCCTTCTCGCGTTCGGATCTGGTTGTCCATGTGGACCCCACGTTGAAACGCCAGGATGTCTATTTCCAACGCGTCAGATGGACTCAGTATGTCTCCGGTGGCATTGGCTACAGAGGGGCTAATTTCGTAGCACAACTGGCCTACCAGTACCGTTGGCAGCGCATGCAACTCTATGCGCATGAGAACGCACTGGACAACCCTTATGATCTCAATACCGCAACCCATCGTATCGTCCTGACTCTGGGTTGGCGCAGATAAGATATAGCATCGTACAACAAATAGGAACCGGAAAACTCAACAAATTACAACTAACCGAGTGCAAATGCTTCACTAATGGCGTGCCGGTACTCTCCGCCGAGACCCCGTGCATTGGATTAGTTTACATTCCTAATCCCCGGGTAGCGATGAGGTGGCCGGATTACAGAGGAAAAAGCAGGCCTCAAATCCTATTCTCAGGAAGTTTTCTCGAGCAAACGTTGTACGGTGCTTTTTTTGTGCCCCTAGGTGTCCCCGTCAACCGGATGGAGAAGCCAATTAACTTTTGGCTTCGAACGGCAGGAGCAGCGGGGAGCGTTGCTCCAACCAGACCCGTAACAAGGGAAGGGGAAAGATAAAAAAATGACGTACTTATTTGCATATATCAAAAATTTGCTGTAATTTTGCAGCATGATGTCCCCCGATGAAACGGGGGAACGAGCGAAGCAGAGGAAAGGGGGCGAATAATCCAAAAACTTAATTTTAATGACATTTTCAAAGGCAAAAATTTGGAAATGTCATTTTTTTGTTGTATCTTTGCACTCGAAATCGGGATCACTTGGCGCTTCCCTCTAAATCCTAAATTTGAAATCCTAAATTTGAAACCCTAAACCCTAAATCAATCATGTAAACTACACATTATCAGAGCATTACGCAGCATGTCGCGACACCTGAAAAATATCGTTATTGACCGTTTGAAATCCACTATTGCCACTTTTGTGCAACTTCCGGCGGGATCCACTCCTCACTCCAAAGGCGTGCGCTATTTCCGTGCCAATACGGGCATCGACATGTTCTGGGGCGCCATGGATATGGTCAAAGAAGGACAAGCCCGCAAAAAACGCATCATCGTAAGACCCTCACGTTTCCGCTCCGGACTCTTTGAACTCTACACCTACCATTTTCCGAAACATTGGTCGGCGGCGTGCGTGGAAAACAGGGAGATAATCAAGGAAGCGCAGCGTCGTGCACATGCCTTGGAGAAAGACTGCACGGCGGAAGGTTTGGAATGGAGGATCCGTTTTTTGATGCATTATTTCCGTGTGTTCAAAGGCGGTGCCAAGCCCGAACCCGGCCTCAAACCCTACTCCCGTTTCTATCAATATACCTACGTGGCAATTTACCGGCAGTTGAAGGCCGCGGCACAGAAAGCGAAGGAGGAAGAGGAGGTCGAGATAGAGGAGATCTCCTTCGAACCGATTGATTTTCGGCCGAGATTGCAGGCGTTTTCCAGTCCGCTACGGAGGGCGTACAAAAGATATAGAGAAACCGGAGAAACACGGAATGATATCCCTCGCAATGAACAAAGCCCGCCGGGACAACTCATGCCGGGTTGATGGACATACTCCCCCTTAACAGTAAAAATTCGGAAAAAATGCGCGCGCGCTTGCACATGTCAAAAAAAAGCAGTAAATTTGCCGCGCAAAATCTATACTTTTTTACGAAATGGTAAATCGTTTTATACATAGGATGTTGCTATCCGCGCTAATGCTATTGGGCGTTGGTGCGGGGGTGGCTGCACCGCCGTCGGATGAGCTATGTATGGAAGGCACATTGCTCTTTCGAGAGGATTTCGGGGGAAATGACCCGGAGGATCCGAGAGTAGGTCAAGATCCGGTTTCGGGCATGAGTTATACGCAAGCAACTACTGACGCGTTTGGCAGTATGGGGGCGGGAATATATTTGGTGACGAAACAAGGATATTGCAATGGTAAAGGTACTTCTCAATGGCACTTACAAGATGACCACACGCATTTTGGAGACCTGACACGCGGATATTTGCTGGAAATAGACGGCGCTGGGGATCATGCAGCGTTTTATTCGACAACTATCAACGGGTTGTGTGAAGGTGCCAAACTGACTTTCTCAGCCTATGTGGCGAATGTCATGACTTGGGGCATGTATGTAGGCAGTCCCGGAAAATACTCTTATCCGCGATTGAAATTCGTGTTGACCAATCCCGATACAGGAGCCGAATTGGCGACATACGATACCGGAGACATCCCATACGATGACTCCTATACCGGAGATAATACGTGCTGGCAACAATCTGCAGCATGGCACTTGGTGGGTATGAATTTCACTGTGCCGAGCGGACTAGACAAAATCCAACTAACCATCTTTAATAATGCCACAGGTACAACCGGTAATGATTTCGCTATAGATGATATTGAGATACATCTGTGCGCGCCGCCGGTAAGTATTGACGGTGAAGATGAGGTGTGTAGCGATGAAACAGTTACACTCACCGCCAATTTCGCGGAGATGTATAGTCCGTTTACTAAGCCTTTAGCCTATAAATGGTTTTTCTCTTCCGATAGTCTTACTTGGTCGGAATTGAGTGAGACAACAAATACGCTTACAATGTCGGCCATACAAAAAGCTGATTCCGGCTGGTATAGGGTAGCCGTTTCCAGCCGTGACAATATCGAGAGCGTTAACTGCCGTGCTATGAGTGAGCCGTTCCTGCTGAAAGTGAACACCTGTGAGCCGCCGGAACCGCCTATGGAAGAACTTTGTACGGATGGATTGTTGCTCTTCCGCGAGGATTTCGGGGGCAATGACCCAGGCGATACTCGGGTAAGCGAAACACGCGTGTTGGGTATGAGTTACGCACAGGTAACCAGTGATGTTTTCCATAGTATGGGTTCCGGCAAATATATTGTCACCAAATCCGGCTATTGTAACGGAGATACCACCGGATGGTCTTTGCCCGGTGCAGACCAATCCACCTATCGCTCCCAATGGTACATTCAGGATGACCATACCTATCCGAACGATTACTCGCGCGGCTATTTTATGGAGATAGACGGCAGTGGAGGCAACCAGCAGTTCTACCAAACGGAAATAAGTGGTTTATGCGAAGGTATAGAACTGACTTTCAGTGCCTACATAGCGAATGTGTTCACATGGTTCCAATACGATTGGTACACGCGCAACCGTGGTCCTGTCATTGCGCCTTGTCTGAAGTTCGTGCTGACGAATCCGCAAACAGGCGAGACCTTAGCGGAAAAGAACACCAAAGAGATTCCTTTTGACGAGAATCTACCGGCTAAAACCGATTGGCAATACTCATCTGCGTGGCACCTTGTCGGTATGAACTTCACCGTCCCTATTGGCGTGAATGCCATCCGTCTGTCTATATACAACAATGTGACCAATGGTAACGGTAATGATTTTGCGCTGGATGACATCGAGATCCACCTTTGCATGACACCGGATACGGTGAGGACGGACACAACCGTCTGCGACACTCTACCGCAAATCACTTGGCGCGAAAAGTCATTCGCTTTGGCAGACACCCTGCGTGACACACTCCGTAGTAGTTGCGGCTTCGATAGTGTCTATTATATGTTACACGTAGAAATAGAGCATTGTGACCCGCCTGTGCCGCCAACACCACCGGATCCGCCGACACCGCCTGAGCCGGAATGTTATTCGATTATTGTGAATAAATACAATTGGGTGTTGCTCGTCGATAATATCGCCGTACGGGAGTTGTTCCCGAACCGCACAGTACTCGGCTATCAGTGGTACAAGAACGGCGAACCCATCCCCGGTGCCAACGAAGACGACTATTCGGAGTTTGACGAACTGCACGGTACATTCCAGATGATACTCACGCTTGACGGCGATGAGGAGGTTTGCTCCAATATTCTGGAAATCAACACAGCAGTACAGGAAGAACAGCCGGTACACGTGTTTATCTATGACAGTCGCGGTGTGCCTGTTCGGGAAAACCAAGTGACGCACGGCATCTATCTCTATCGCTACGAGCAGGGAGATCAAGTATGGACAGAAAAGAAATTGATTCCATGAGACGATTGATGCTATCCATAGTACTGCTTCTCCCGCTCTTGGCGCACGCAGAACACCTATTCGAAATGGGTGTTCATGGCGGAGTTACCGCTTGGTCGTCTCAGCCGGTATATGTGCAGTCGCAAATGGGGCTGAACGGCGGCGCACACCTCTATTACAATTACCTCTCGCCTTACGTGATCGGTTTTCGTATCGGTCTCTCGTGCGACTATCATCAAGCGGGATTTAGAAAAATCAACTACGAAGACCACTATTCGACGATTGATGTAGAGAACCAACAGATGGAAGTGGACTATCTGATCGGCAACCTCAGCGAGCGCTACACCACTTGGTCTATCGGCGTACCCGTACAACTGGCCTTCTCGGCGAAGAACGTTCTATTCCTTGCGGGGATCAAAGCCGCCTTCCCTTTGACCAACAGTTGGAAGCAGAGCGCAGAAAACGCGGCGCTCTCTGTCTTTTACCCCGCGTATGGCAACCGCGTGTACGAAGCCTATCCATTAGCCGCTTCGCGGAATTTTGCGATGTATAATGAAGGCCGATTGGCGCTACCGAAAGTATTATGGTGGGCAACGGCCGAATTGAGTTATAAGATTCCTATTAACAAAAACTCCCGCACGCATAATTCGTATATTGTGGTGGGTGCTTATTGCGATTATTGCTTAAGCAAATACACCCCTGCTCGGAGCGATGCGGTCAGTATGATTATGCTCACGGACACACGCGACGGCTTTCCGCTCCAACGCATCCTTATGCCCGTTATGGAGGCTAACCGCCAAGGACAAAAACTGGTGTCTCAGATGGCTCTCTTTGACGTAGGTATTAAAATCTCCTACGCTATCTCTCCTTACGATGCTTCTTCCCAACCCAAGACAACCCCTTGCCGCTGTCTCGGTGTATGGCGATAAGAATGAAATACACATAAAAATTCATGAAAAATACATACACGCTTGTGTATGTCATTTTTTTTTTGTAATTTTGCAGCGTGATTTAAAAATATCGTTTAACCTTTTAAAAATTTGCATTATGAACGTAACGATCAATGCCGTCAATTTTGAGATGGCTGACAAACTGGAGCAGTTTATTGAGAAGAAAATGAATCGTTTCGAGCGTCACTTGAACGCCGATGACAAAGTAGAGATCCGTATGTCGGTTATCAAGCCGCAGACGAACGCCAACAAAGAGGTGAAGGTCCGCATTGCCGGCTTGTTCGCCGAGAAGACTGCCGACAGTTTTGAGGAAGCACTCGATGCATGCCTGGCTGCGTTGGAGTCCCAAGTAGAGCGCCGCAAGAACGGATAATTGATGATGATGTTTCGTAAAATAGGAATAGTGTTGGCGGTGATGCTCCTGCAAATAGGGAGCATCGCTGCCGGCGAAAACGACCTGTTGTGGGACTACACGAACGCACCGCCGCAGAATAATCCCGATCGGGGCTTGCAGTTCGAAGGGACCGTCAACGACCCCGAGGGCGTGAAGAACGGCTTGAAAGGCATCAAACTGAACAGTTCGGGTTGGTGCTGCTTCACGAAAGCTCCGGTGGCAGGTGTGCTAAAACTCACTTTTGCCCCGCGAAGCGGTATCAACCGCGCCTCGCTTCAAGTACACACCTGGACGGGAGACCGGCCCTTCGAGGAGACGCGCATAGGCGTGACATGCGAGATACGCAAGTCGGGTACGCAGTGTATTCCGCTCACGGCGGAGCAGAATAATATCTATATCACGCGTCTGCTGGAGATGGAGGCGGTGCTGCAACGCATCGAGTTTGTGGAAGGCGCAGTCTATGAGCCGCGACCCTGCGATCCGGACAAGGGGGAAGAGCAGGCGTATATCCAAGAGGTGAACATAGACACCCTCTCGGAGAATGCCCGTTTTTTCTTACGCGCGCTGGCGGACGCGAACGCGACGGGTCATAAGACGATCTATTTGCCGAACGGCGTGTATGACCTTGGCGCGTTGACGCTCACCGCCATCGAAGCCGATGGCATAAGCATCATCGGTGAGTCGATGGAAGGCACGATCATCCGTAACAAGCCGGACTATCGCCTGGAGTCCATCAGCAAGACCGCCACGCTGCGCATCGCCGATGACGTGGAAGGCACCGTGTTGCGCGACCTGACGATAGAGAACGCGCTCGACTATTATGCGAACAACAACGGACGAGCCGTCTGTCTCTGGGACCAGGGCACGAAGACAATCTGCAAGAACGTACGTCTGCTCTCGCACCAGGACACCTACTACAGCCACAAAGCCGGCGCAGTCAAGTATTTCGAGGACTGCGAGATACACGGCACAGTGGATTTTATCTGCGGGGACGGCAATGTGTATTTCAATCGCTGCCTGCTGTTCTCGGAGCGCCGTCCGTACGGTGTAAACGCCTTGACGGCGAGCAATGCCGCCGAGACGGACAAAGGGTACGTGTTCGAGAGCTGTACCATCAAAAGCGAATGTCCGGTAGTGAGCCTCGGACGCAGTTGGAACAACTATCCCAAATGTGTGTTCCTCCGTACTACACTCGACTACAGTGCCGGCGATTTCGCCCTGACGGACAACAAGAACATCCATCGCTGGACCTTGCGCGGAATGCGCGTAGTGCCCGCTTGTTTCGGAGAGTACCGCACGAAGAACGTCAAGGGAAAGATTATCTCGCCCAAGAAGAACGAAGTGGTCTTTACTTTCCGCGGGCAGCAACGTCCGATGAATACCATCCTCACGCCCAAACAGGCGAGAGTCTATACGATTGACTACGTTCTCGGCGAGTGGGCAAAAGAAATTCCGACAATCATACAAACAAATACTTATAAACAATGAGAAAGACAATTCTTTTTATGATTGCCGCTTTAACGAGTATGGCAATCTGGGCAGGATCAAATGACCTGCTGTGGGATTACACAGAGGCTAAAATTCCAACTAAATCGCCGGATCGTGGTCTGTATTACGGCGGGTATGTCAATGACGCCCCGAGTACAAATTTAGGTCTCAACGGCGTGAAGATGAATAGTAGCGGCTACGCTTATTTTACAAAAGCGGCAGTTGCCGGCAAATTGAAATTGACTTTCGGTCCACGTAAAGCAGGCAGTTCCCTTAAGTTAGGAGTATCAACTTGGGCAGGTGAAACACCCACAGCTGAAACGCTTATTAAAGAGACGACAAATAATGGTGAATACCGTACGGAGATTATTGAGCTGACGGCAGAACAGACGAATATCTATATCAATCGTCCGTCAGGTACAGGAGAAGGTGTACTCCAGAAGATCCAGTTCGTGGAGGACGTTGCACGTACGTTTACGGACTTCCAAATAGAGTTCCGCGAGAATCCTTATAAGGTGCTTCTGCCGGAAGGCGGTGAACTGCCTCAGGGTGTGAGCGTAGAGGGAACAACGTACAACGGCGGTCAGCATGGCGTGCAGGGCGGTACAATCACCGTTCCGGTTGATGGACCGGTGAAATTCACCCTTGGTGCATGTCAATATAGCAACACGGACATCACTATCAAGAAAGACGGAGCGGATTTCGCCACCATCAGCAACAAGGCTGTTTGCGGCGAGAAGGCAGGTAATTTTGCGCAGAACGTGCTGTACGTTTATACGGGCGATGCCGCAACGCTGACGTTTGAGTTGGGTTCGCAGACGTTCCTTCCCTATTTTTTTGCTGAGGCAACAGATATTACTCCTTGTAATGTAATTTTCAAGGACCAGAATGGAACGGAGTTAGGTCGAATGGAGACGTATGAGGGTGCCAGTCTGACTGTTCTGCCTTACGACATGGAAGACCTGCCGGCTATCGCAGAAGGCAATGTGTTCCGCGGCTGGTATTATACCAGCGGCAAGAAAGCCGTCGTAGGAGATGTGATTACCGGCAACACGACGATTCAGGCGAAAGTAACCCCGATCGAGACTGCAACTATTGGAAGCGTACAGACGTATAACTTCACCAACTCGATCTTCTATCCCGAGGATCATGAGACTGTAACAGCAAACGGCGGTTCGTTCCATGACCCAACGCACGGGTGGTATTTCAACGCAGACGGAAGCATTGATATTCAAGTAGCAGGCAATGCGATTGTGAATGTGACGCTTTGCACCTATTCGGAGAGTGGAGACGTGATTTTGAAGAATGGTGAGACCGAGATCGGACGCACTACTGTAGTAAAGAACGGCTCGGAGGGTGCTACACCGGACGGAACAGAGTATTCGTACAAATATACAGGCGAGGCAACAACGCTGACACTGAGTTGGACAGCCAAGCAGTATATCCACAAGATTGTTGTATATAATGTATTGGATTTCCTTGAGAAAGATGAGGCTACGGGTTATTTCATCGTTCCGGCTGGAGATGCGGCTTGCTTCCTACTGGCGCTGGTTCAAGCCGAGAGCGGCGATAAGATATTCCTGCCGAATGGCACCTATGATTTAGGAGAGACCGTTCTGACGCCTATTACGAAGAATAATATCTCTATTATCGGTCAGTCTATGGAGGGAGTGATCATTAAGAATAAAGCCCTCACTCCGGGAATTGGTGCTACTGCTACTCTGTTGATTGAGAAGAATGTGACAAATACGTATTTACAGGATTTGACTTTGCAAAATACGTTTGATTACTACAAAAACAATGATGGCGTAGCTGTTGTTCTTCAAGACAAAGGTACTAAGACGATTTGCAAGAACGTATGTCTGCTTTCGTACCAAGACACTTATTACAGCAATCTACAAGGTGCACTGAAGTACTTCGAGACGAGCAAGATCCACGGCACCGTAGATTTCATCTGCGGCGATGGAAGTGTATATTTTAAGAATACCGAACTCATATGCGAGCAACGCTCAACGAATGGTGGAGGTCAGGATGCATTGACGGCAAGTAACTCCGCCGATAGCGATAAAGGTTATGTTTTCGAGAGTTGTTCGGTTCGTTATGCAGATAATATCGCGGGCACCAAGCCGGTAGTAAGTCTCGGGCGCTCTTGGAACAATAAGCCGAAGACAATATTCCTCAATACTCTGTTGGCAGACGACCTCGTGATGACTAAAGACGCCAACGCTCAGAAAGACAAGATCCAGCGCTGGACTTGCGGAGGTATGAATATTCTGCCTGAAAAGTTCGGTGAGTACAACTCCGTGAATGCCGCAGGACAAGTCGTTTCTCCGGCGTCGAACAACGTAACCTTCGTGCTCAATAACGATGAAAAGCAGATGGAGACCATCCTCACGGCAGACGAAGCAGCTACCTATACTATCGACTACACGCTTGGAGCTTGGGCGGCTGACGCGCAGAACGATGCACAGCAGGCTGTGTGCGAGGAGAAAGCGGAGGACTTCGAACCGGACGCTATTTACATGGCTGAGGCTGAGGGAGAAAAACCCATCCTCTTCAAAGGTGGTGAGTTCAATGACAAGGTAGCTTTGTACAACGGTATCACCTATACCATCCGCAAAGCGAACGGACGTGGTGGTTTCGGCTTGCCGGCAGGCACTGACCCGCAGGGAGTGGAAAATACCGCTGCTGAGGCTGTGAAGACCGTCAAGGTTATTCGCAACGGACAGATCATCATCGTTCGCGACGGGCGTGAATACAACGCCCTCGGTGCGGAGCTCAAATGAGAAAATGAGCAAATGAAAAAATAATTAAATGAATTGGATAAGTAATTTATTTTTTGGCACGGGCATAGCACATTCGATTTTTGTGCTTGCCTTTGCCATTGCTATTGGAATTTTCTTGGGTACCAAACTCAAGATCAAAGGTATTACTCTGGGTATTACTTGGATTCTTTTCTGCGCGATCGCGTGCAGCCATTTCGGCATGACGCTTGATCCGTTAGTGGAATCCTTTGCAAAGGACCTTGGTCTCATCCTGTTTGTCTATTCAATAGGCTTACAGGTGGGACCAGGTTTCTTTTCGTCGTTCGGCAAGGGCGGTCTGCGCCTGAATATGCTGGCGGCGAGTATAGTGGTATTAGGCTGTGTGACGGCTTATGTGATTCACTTGTTAAGCGGAACGGACATCGCGACGATGACCGGTGTGCTCTTTGGAGCCGTGACGAACACTCCGGGTCTTGGTGCAGCCCAACAGACGTACCAAGATATGACAGGTGTATCCAATCCCGACATCGCTTCCGGTTATGCAATGGCCTATCCGTTAGGCGTAGTCGGAATCCTATTCTCAATGCTTGTTATCCGCTGGGTGTTCCGGATCAAGATGGATAAAGAAGAAGAGCAGGTGAAGGCAGAGAAAGGCGAGGTGCAGCAAGTGGAGCATTATGACATGAAACTGACAAACCCGCAAATAGACGGTCTGCATGTGCGTGACTTAGGTCTGCTGACGCATGTGACAATCGTAGTGAGCCGCGTATTAGACATTCATGGCAATGAGTTCATGCCGGACGCAGAGACACTGCTGCACGTAGGCGACCAAGTGCGGCTGGTAACAGATAAGAAAAACGAACGTACGGTATTCTTGCTCGGCGAGAAAGCAGATATCCATTGGGATGAACAGGAGAGGAATATCCACCTTGTAAGCCAGCATATCGTGGTGACCAAGGATAAAATCAACGGCAAACAGATATGTGATTTGAAAGTGCGTGACGCTTTCCATATCACCATCACGCGTGTCCGCCGCGCCGGTATCGAACTGCTGGCAACTCCGGATTTACGTCTGCAGTTAGGTGACCGTCTGACGGTAGTAGGCGAGAAGGAGGCAGTAGAGAAAATTGCAAAAGCCTTCGGAAACTCCGCCAAGAAGCTGGATGCTCCGAACCTGGCATCGCTATTCTTCGGAATCATTTTAGGCGTGGCTTTAGGATCCATACCTTTTACACTGCCCGGGCTGTCCCAACCGTTCAAATTAGGTATCGCGGGTGGTTCCCTAATCATCGCAATCCTGATGGGTGCTTTCGGTACCAAATGGCATTTAGTGACCTATACCACCACTTCAGCCAATTTGATGATCCGCGAAATCGGCATATCGCTCTTCCTTGCTTCCGTAGGCTTCGGTGCAGGTAAGAGTTTTATCCCGACCCTTGTAGGCGGAGGTTATGTTTGGATCGGTTACGGTGTGCTCATCACGCTGCTGCCGCTTCTGCTGATCGGTATCATAGCCCGTAAATGGATGAAATTAGATTATTTCACGCTGATGGGTCTGATAGCCGGTTCCACCACCGATCCGCCCGCATTGGCTTACGCTACCTCGCAGAGCTCGGTGAATGACCGCGCTGCTGTGGCATACTCTACCGTTTACCCGTTGACGATGTTCCTGCGTGTACTCACCGGACAACTGATGATTCTTCTGTTCTTGTGAGCCTGAATCGGGAAATATTACGTCTCGCGGTGCCAAGCATTTTGGCAAACATCACTATCCCGTTGGTGGGTATAGTGGACACAGCGATAGTAGGGCATTTGAGCGATGCCGCGGCTATCGGAGGTATCGCGATTGGTACCATGCTCTTTGACTTACTCTATTGGAACTTCGGATTCCTGCGTATCGGCACTTCAGGCCTTGCGGCCCAAGCGTACGGAGCGGGACGAAAAGACGAATGCCGCAAGATCCTTGTGCAGAGTCTTACTTTGGCGCTGCTCGCGACCCTCTTCGTCTGGGCTATCCAGTGGTTCTTTGTTAATGCCGTCTTGGCCGTCGTGCCTTGTTCCGAAGAGGTAGCGTCCATCGCGCGCGAGTACTTTTATGTACGCATATGGGCTGCTCCCGCCACGTTGATGCTCTTCACCTTCAAGGGTTGGTTCATCGGCATGCAGGATACAAGAAGTCCCATGGCGACGGATATTCTCGTGAATGCTGTGAACATGGCCGCCAGTTATTATATGGCGGTAAATGCCGGACAAGGAGTGATCGGTGTAGCGTACGGAACGATTATCGCGCAGTACAGCGGACTGCTTCTTGCATGTGCTTTCCTGGTGTTCAAGTATGGCATCATCCATATCGGTATAAAAGAATTCCGCGCATCGATGAAATGGCAGGAGATACGAAGAATGATGAGCCTGAACGGCAACCTCTTCATCCGTTCGTTGTGCTTTATGGTCGTCTATGTTGGCTTTTCTGCACTCATGAGTCAGTACGGGGATGTCGAATTGGCGGTAGGAAGTATCATCATGAAACTCTTTATGTTCTTCTCCTTCTTCGTGGACGGCTTTGCCTATGCAGGAGAAGCATTGGTGGGAAAGGCTTTCGGCGAGCAGTCAGCTATCAGTTATCAGCAATCAGATATTAGAAAGATCATCCGTTTGCTCTTCAACTGGAGCATAGGAGTAGGGCTGTTTTTTACGGCAATTTATGCCGTCTTGGGCGATGAGAGCATCGCCATCATGACCTCGGATAGCGAGGTGTTGGCGGCTGCAAAGCCGTATATGGGATGGTTGATCGCTATGCCCTTGGTGAGCGCGTTGGCGTTTATGTGGGATGGCGTTTATGTGGGAGCGACCGCCGGCGTGCAGATTAGGAATGCAATGATTTGGGCCGCTTTGGCCTTCGCAACAGGATACATAGTGACTTTCACTTGGCTGGGAACACAAGCGTTGTATCTCGCGTACTTCGCCCATCTTATCGCCCGAGTGGTATATCTGACAATTGAACGGAAGAAAATATATGCTGAAGATTAGTAAAACAATCAGTTTTGGACTTGCGCTCTGTGCGCTGGTGGCTTGTTCCAAGCAGGCCAACAGGGAGTACGCACAGTCTCCGATTAAAGTGAAGACAACGGTGGTCGCCCATCAATCCGGCAGTGCCACCTCTCGTTATGTAGGAACGATCGAGCCAACGCATGAAACGCCACTGAGCATGGAGGCCACGGGACGCGTCACCTCCATCAACGTGAAGAACGGAGACCATGTCCGCAAGGGACAAGCGCTCCTGACGGTTGATAATAGCCAAGCGCTTAATGCCCTGCATGGGGCAGAGGCTGCTCTCCAGCATGCCCAGGACGGTTATGACCGAGTAAGTAAAGTGCATGCCAAAGGGGTCGTATCCGACCAGAAAATGGTCGAAGTGCAGAGCCAGTTGACGCAGGCAAAGTCTATTTATTCAGCGGCAAAGAAACGCTTGAAGGAATGTACGCTGGTTGCGCCCTGCGACGGTGTAATAAACGGTCTGACGATGGAGGAAGGACAAACGGTAATTCCCGGGACGAAGTTATGCTCCGTTCTGGATGTCTCTGGCTTCAATGTCCGTTTTACCGTACCCGAGGCGGAGATTCGCGAGCTGGGCAAAACGGGCGAAGTGGAGTGCGCCGCCGTGGAATCCGTCTTCCCCATCACGATCACCGAGAAGAGTGTTGCTGCGAACGCTGTCACGCATACATACGATGTCGTGGCGCATATATCCGGAGGCACCGGGGTTCTCATGACCGGAATGGTGGCGAAGGTACAAATGAAAAATTCAGACCCCGGTACCGGCCTGGCACAGAATACAGATGTCGTTATTCCGGCGAAGTGTATTCTGCTTACGCCCGCCGGACATACGGTGTGGGTGGCGGAGAATGGCACTGCCGTGAGACGGGAGATTATTATTGACGGCTATCAGGCTGACGGCGTGCGCGTGAAGAGCGGCCTCCAAGCAGGAGACACACTCATCACCGAAGGCTATCAGAAACTGTATAAAGGCTGTGCCATAACTGAAAACTGATCACTGACTACTGATTACTGATTACTGATTACTTTGAAAACCAGTGCACACATAGAAGGAGCGATGCGACGCCATGGATTGGTGATGGCTTTATTCCTGGGGCTGATGGCATTCGGAATATGGTCGTTGCCTCAGATGAACAAGGATGAGTTTCCGCAGTTCACCATCCGTCAAGGTCTTATCGTGGCATATTATCCCGGCGCTACGGCTGATGAGGTAGAGCAACAGGTGACGATACCTCTCGAGGATTATATCAACTCCTTCGAATTTGTTGACAAGAAACTGACCTACAGCCAGAGTGAAGACGGCCTCGCGTATATCTACGTCATGCTACGTATGACGGCTGTCAATAACGAGGCTGCCTGGACAAAGATCCGCGCGGGCCTGCCGCTCTTGCAGAAGACCCAACTGCCCACCGGCGTCTTGCAGACCCTCGTCATTGACGATTTCGGCAACACCTCGTCCCTGCTCATCGCCGTGGAGAGTCCCGAACGCAGCCCGCGCGAACTCGAGCAATATGCCAAACAGGTATGCTCGCACTTGCGTACCATCCCTGAAATGGGCAAACTGCGTATCATGGGAAGGCAAACCGAAGAGATAGCTGTCACTATCGACCCCGAACAACTGTCCCGTTATGGCATCAACCCCTCCGCGCTGCAGGCGCAGATGGCGTTGCAAGGTATCCGTACGGTAGGCGGCGAAAGTGATGCACACGGAGCATTGCAAGTAGTTATCCCATACCTATCCGAATATGAGATGCAGGAGCAAATCGTGTGGTCGGACCCCGTGACGGGTGCAACGATACGCCTTAAAGACATTGCGACCGTCGAGCGCCGGTATCAGGCGCCAAAGAGTTATGTGGAGTTTAACGGCGCGTCCTGTCTCATCCTGAACATGGAAATGGTGCCAGGCAATAACATCGTTGCGTTCGGCGATGAGGTGGACAAGCAGTTAGCGCAAGCTGCGGCTCTCTTGCCGCCCGACATCCGCTTCCATCGTATCACCGACCAGCCGAAGGTAGTCAATGACTCCGTGCTCTCGTTCCTGCGCGACATTGTGATCTCCATCCTCGTGGTGATAGCCGTCATGTTGTTGCTCTTCCCGTTGCGCACCGCTCTGGTAGCAGCTACGGGACTGCCTGTCTGCACGGCTATTTGTATCGGACTGATGTACGTCACGGGCATTGAGTTGAATACTGTGACACTCGCGGCACTGATCTTTGTGCTGGGAATGATTGTCGATGACTCGGTTATCGTCATTGACGGTTATACCAATCTTCTGGCGCGTCGTCACTCGCGTTGGTACTCTGCCGTCGTGAGCACAAGCTTGCTTTTCGTGCCAATGTCCCTCGCTACGATGGCAATCTGCGGAATGTTCTTCCCTATGACGCGAATCATCACGGGACCGTTGGGTGAGTTCGTACAACTCTTCCCATGGGCTGTCCTCTTTGCTCTGGTAGCCAGTATTTTCTATGCTTCATGGGTAACACCTTTCCTGTCCTTCCGGTTTATTCGTGAACGCAAACCCGAAGAGATGAATCTGGTGGAGCGCGTTCAGACAAGGTTCTTTACATGGCTGCAGAATGCTTATCGTCGTATCTTGCAGAGTTGTTTTGACCATCCTGTTATTGCATGGACCATGTTAGGCGGGACGACCTTCGTAGGTATCATCCTGCTCATGCACCTGAACTTACAGTTGCTGCCGAAGGCCGAGCGGGAGTTCTTCGCCGTGGAGATACATCTCCGTGAAGGAGCCACGCTTGAAGAGAGTGCGGAAGTGGCGGATTCTTTGGCAAATATCTTACGCCAAGACAGCCGCGTGACGTGTGTGACCGCCTTTATCGGTCAGTCCTCGCCGCGTTTCCACGCTACTTATACGCCGCAGACACCGGCAACGAACTATGCGCAGTTGATTGTCAACACCAAATCAAGCAAAGCAACCTCCCAGGTTCTCAGAGAATACAATGGCCGCTACGAGAACTATTTCCCCAATGCCTATGCGCGTTTCAAACAACTGGATTACCAGGCTGTGAAGAATCCGCTCGAAATCCGCGTGCAGGGAGAGGACTGGGATATGATGAAGCCCTATGCGGATAGTATTCTGCATTTCATGGTGGCACAACCCGATCTGCAGTGGGTACACTGCGATTACAATAACATGACGGCTTCAACGCGCATAGTGCTGAAGGCGGACGAAGCAACCCGTCTCGGCATTACAGAGACCATGCTCTCGCTATATCTCATGCAGGCAACGCAGGGAGCGACCATCACGACGCTTTACGAAAATGCCTATGCCGTACCGGTAGTACTTTATACAGCCGGAATCAACACCCTCAATGCTGATGAACTCGGAGCCATACAAGTGCCGACTGCTCTGCCCGGTGTGTGGGTGCCTTTACGTCAAGTGGCTACTATCGAACCCAACTGGCATCATACTTCGCTGGAACGCAGGAACGCAATCCGTACGATGACTGTCGGCGCGGATCTAAGAGGCTCCACGAGTCAGGTGGATGCCGAGCGAAAGGTGAAGAACTGGGTGGAAAGCAACCTCACGGATTTGCCCGAAGGAGTGTCTATCGCTTACGGAGGTCTGACGGAAATCAACAACATGATGATTCCTCAGATACTTTGGTCTGTTGTGGCTGCCCTTGCGGTGATGTTAGTCTTGCTCCTTTACCATTTCGGAAAGATTGGATTGGCTTTGCTGACTCTCTCCAGTGCCATCCTTTGTCTTTTCGGCTCGATGCTCGGTCTATGGATCTTTGATTTGGATATCTCCATCACGGCGGTGTTGGGAGTAGTCAGTTTGATTGGTATCATCGTCCGCAACGCCATCATGATGTACGAGTACGCTGAAGACGCGCGTAAATACAAACATCTCACTTACCGTGAAGCTGCGTTCCAGGCAGGCTTGCGTCGAATGCGACCGGTGTTCCTCACCTCTGCCACAACGGCGCTTGGAGTGTTGCCGATGATTATCGCCGCGACAAGCCTCTGGATGCCCATGGGAGTCGTCATTTGCTTCGGAACCCTGTTTACCTTACCGCTGACGGTCACCATCCTGCCTGTCGTCTATTGGAAGGTATATGCAAAGAAAGACGAAGAGTTGCAGCAATGAGAGTGATGATTTTTGATAGAATGGAGGAGTGTACCGAGACGGAAGTGCAACGGATGTTACCGCTGGTCTCAGCGCAGCGACGCGAACAGGCTCTGAAATACAAACATACCTTCGGGCAATATTGCTGCCTCAAGAGTTGGCTGATGCTTTTTGATCTTATCGGGATATCGGAATATCGGAATATCGAGTGGAAATACAACGAGCACGGCAAACCATATTGGGAAGACGGTCCTTATTTTAGTATCAGTCATTGCAAGCAAGGCATCGCCGTCGCGATAAATGACGAACCCGTAGGTATCGACATCGAAACGATCCGGCACGCCGACGCGGAACTCATCGCCCGAACGATGAATGAAGAAGAGAGAGTAGGGATGGACGATCGGAAATTCACGCGCCTCTGGACGCAGAAAGAAGCGGTCGTCAAGGCGCAGGGAGTAGGGATTCAGTCGTTTGAACAATTACAGCATATTATGTCGGCATCTCGAGATCTCGAAATATCGACTATCGAAAAAGAGAAATATATATATACTATAGCTTATGGAAAATTACATTGTATCGGCGCGTAAGTACCGCCCGCAGACCTTTGAGTCAGTGGTAGGTCAACAGGCGCTGACGCAGACCTTGCAGAACGCGATCCGTTCGAACCATTTGGCGCACGCGTATCTGTTTTGCGGACCGAGAGGCGTGGGTAAAACGACTTGCGCACGTATCTTCGCAAAGACCATCAACTGTTCGAATCCGCAAAACGGCTTCGATGCATGCAACGAATGTGAGTCCTGTAGGGCCTTTAATGAACAGCGGTCGTTTAACATTCACGAACTCGATGCAGCATCAAACAACTCCGTAGAGGATATCCGAAGCCTCATTGACCAGGTGCGTGTCCCGCCGCAGATCGGTAAGTACTCCGTGTATATCATCGATGAGGTTCACATGCTCTCTCAAGGAGCGTTTAATGCGTTGCTTAAGACACTCGAAGAACCGCCCTCGTATGCCATCTTCATCCTTGCTACGACGGAGAAACATAAGGTACTGCCGACAATCCTCAGTCGCTGTCAGGTCTATGACTTCAACCGCATCACCATTCCCGATACGATCGCGTACCTGCAGAAAGTGGCGGCGAATGAAGGTATCAAAGTGAGTGAGGAAGCACTGAACGTAGTGGCGCAGAAGGCCGACGGAGGTATGCGCGACGCCTTGTCGATCTTTGACCAATTAGTTGCTTTCTGCGGCAATGAGATCACCTACGAGCGCACGATTGAAGTGCTTAATGTGCTGAGTGCCGACTATTATTTCCGGTTGGTGGACAACGCCTTGCAGCATAATGTAGCACAGACTTTGTTGATCTTCAACGACATCCTCAATCATGGTTTTGATGCCGGACATTTCGTGACTGGCTTTGCACAACATCTGCGTGATGTACTGGTGAGCCAAGACCCGCAGACCTTACCTCTGTTGGAGACGGGCGAGTCGTTGCGTGTTCGTTACGGTCAACAAGCGCAACGTTGCCATCCTGTGTGGATCTTCATGGCGCTCGATATCCTTAACACCTGTGACATCAATTACCGCACGGCGCGTAACAAACGTCTGACGGTTGAATTGGCACTTGTCAAACTGTGCCAGTTAGGTGTCGCCCAACAAGTGCCTCAGACGGTTACACCTGCTGCGCAACCTGTTCAGGCAACGCAACCTGCTCAGGCAACGCCTCCTGCACCGCCGCAGAACAAGACGGCGCCAAGCACCGCCACCACTCCCAAAGAGGCGGTTCCTTCCATACCGAAGATGCCGAAAATCAGTATAGGTCTTGGCCCGAAGAAGCCGGAGGTGGTATCCGGACAACCGGCTGTACCTGTAGAACAACCCAAAGAGGAGCAGAACAGCCCTTTTACAGTTGACCAACTCAGGGACGCGTGGGTTGGTCTGACCGATACTCATAAGGAGGAAACGCGTCTCAGACAACTCATAGAGGATTACATGCCTCAGATGGTCGATGACCTTACCGCGGAGATTCAGATGCCTAACCCTTGGCAGATGGCGGAGATGCGGAAGGCTTTACCGGGCCTTTTACGGCAGTTACGTGCAACACTCCATAACGGCCATCTGGAGATCCGGCTTGTACAGGCGGAGTTTGACCAGGAGCAGATGGCGTTCACCGCTGAGGAGAAGTATAAACTGATGGTGGAGCAGAACCCTGTGCTCGCAACCCTCAAGGAGAGACTTGACTTACAAATAGACTGATGACTGACAACGGATGACTGATCTCTTAAAATACTTGCCTACGACCCGCAAAGAGACGGATTTGCGCGGTTGGGATGAAGTGGACATTGTCTTCTTCACCGGTGACGCGTATATCGACCACCCGTCTTTCGGTGCAGCGGTGCTGGGCAGAGTTCTCGAGGCGGCGGGTTATCGCGTGGCAATCGTGCCGCAACCTGACGTGCATGGCGACTACCGGGATTTCAAGAAATTCGGCAAGCCGCGTATCTATTTTGCGGTGTCAGCAGGTAGCATGGATTCGATGGTCAATCATTACACGGCAGCCAAACGTAAGCGTTCCGACGATGCCTATACACCCGAAGGGCGACCGGGCGCACGACCTGACTACTGTACAACCTCCTATTGTAAGATCCTCAAGCAACTCTATCCCGACGTGCCCATTGTAATCGGAGGTATTGAAGCCTCCATGCGACGCCTCACACACTATGATTATTGGCAGGATAAGCTGATGCCTTCCATCCTCGTGGACAGCGGTGCCGACCTCCTCGTCTATGGTATGGGAGAGCAGGCGATGACGGAGATTGCTGATAGAATAAAAACATCATTCCGTCATTCCATCAATCCATCATTCCATTCTGTACCCCAGACGGCATTTCTGACGAACGACAAGTCCGAGATCCCGAGTGATGCGATCATGCTGGCATCCCACGAAGAGGCGCTGCGGGACAAACGCAAACATGCGGAGAACTTCCGCCTCATGGAGATAGAGTCGAATAAGATTCATCAGACGACGCTCGTACAGTCTGTCGGCAAACAATGGGTAGTCGTCAACCCATCGTACCCCCCGATGACAACTGAGCAGTTGGATGCAATCTACGACTTGCCCTTCACCTATACGCCGCACCCAAAATACAAGGATAAACATATACCGGCTTACGAGATGATCAAATGGTCGGTGTGCATGCACAGAGGGTGTTTCGGAGGATGCTCCTTCTGTACTATCTCGGCGCATCAGGGCAAGCAGATCGTTTCCCGTTCGAAAGCGTCTATCCTGCGGCAGATAGAGAAACTCAGTCAGTTACCCGACTGGCACGGAGTAATCTCTGACCTCGGCGGTCCGTCGGCCAACATGTATATGATGCATGGCAAGGATATGGGGCTGTGTGAGAAATGTGCGCGAGCTTCGTGTCTGCAACCGGCGATATGCAAGAACCTCAATCAAGACTTCGGACCGCTGCTCGATATATACCGTACGGTGGACAAACTGCCGTACGTCAAGCATGCCTTCGTGGGATCCGGTATCCGTTATGACTTGATGAATGACGAGTACGCGCGCCAACTCATCACACGGCATGTCTCGGGACGGCTCAAAGTGGCTCCTGAACATTGCTCGGACAAGGTACTTAAGATGATGCGTAAACCGGCTTGGAACAACTACCTGCGGTTCCGGGATTTGTTCCTGCGCATTAACAAAGAGGCGGGACTGAACCAGCAACTCATTCCGTATTTCATCTCCTCGCATCCAGGATGTACTAAGCACGACATGCAGATGTTGGCGGATGAGACGAAAAGGATGCATTATCGTCCGGAACAGGTACAGGATTTCACGCCGACACCGATGACGCTCTCAACAACGATGTTCTACACCGGCATCAATCCGTACACGCGCGAACCTATTTATGTCGCGCGTACGACCGAAGAGAAGAAACAACAAAACCAGTATTTTTTCTGGTATAAACCCCATAAATCCTAAATTTGAAATCATAAATCATAACCCGACATGTCAAATAATAAGAAGTATCGTATTAACCCGGAGACGCTGCAATTGGAGCGGATAGAACATGGTTTCCGTTATTGGCTTCGCCGTTCTGGAGGTTATATCATAGGAGGTATCTGCCTGGGTGTTATTTTCTTCTACACCTTTCTCTATTTCTTTCCCTCTCCGCGTGAGGCGTCCCTTATGCAGTACAACCGTAACCTCTCCGCTCAGATAGAGGTCATGGATAAGCAGATGGACCAGATGCAGATCGTCCTCACCGACCTCGCCCAGCGCGATGATAACCTCTACCGTGCTATCTTAGGTGCTGAACCGATCCCCCTTAGTGCGCGTATGGGTGCCACCCATCAGATCTCGTACTATGACTCCATCGCGCGTATGACCAATACGCAGCTTGCTGCGGATATACAACGCAAAGTGGATATCCTTGAGAAAGAACTGTACGTACAGGCGCGGTCGTACGATGAAGTGCTGCAACTGGCGAAGAACCAGGAAGTGCGTATGGAGAACATACCGGCTATCCAACCTGTTCTGAATAAGAACCTCAAACACATGGCTTCGGGTTTCGGATGGCGTATTGACCCAGTGTATCATATCCGGCGTTTCCATGAAGGAATGGACTTCTCCGCGCCTGTCGGAACGGATATCTTCGCTACCGGTAACGGAACAGTTGTCTATTCGGGGTGGCGTCAAGGCTACGGTGAGACTGTCGAAATCGACCACGGTTTCAATTATGCAACGCTCTATGCGCACTGCTCCAAACGATTCGTGAGGGTAGGACAGAAAGTGAAAAGAGGGGATGTTATCGCACTCGTAGGCAATACCGGCAAATCGACAGGACCGCACCTCCATTATGAAGTGCATTATTTGGGAAGACCAATAGACCCGCGTAACTTCTACTTCTACGACCTCAGTCCCGAAGACTATGACAAGATGTTACAAATCTCATCGAATATGGGAAATATGATGGATTAAAAAATATCGCGGCTCAACCGAGTCGCGATATTTTTTCCAACGATTTCTCGTTTAGTATTTGTATATGTCGTCCTTCGACAGCAATCAGTCCTTCTTGTGCAAACTGACTGAGTGTACGGATGGCATTGCTCGTCGTCATGTTGCTCATGTTCGCCAAGTCCTCGCGTGGGAGTAACATCGCCAAGGTTCGGCCATCCTCTTCATACCCGTAATTCTTCAATAGGAGTAACAGACTCTCCGCCAAGCGGCCG
This sequence comes from uncultured Bacteroidales bacterium, assembly GCA_902799705.1. Lineage (GTDB taxonomy): Bacteria > Bacteroidota > Bacteroidia > Bacteroidales > Paludibacteraceae > Colicola. The sequence continues at coordinate 22,014 of CADCBP010000014.1, read as the reverse complement.
CGGATATGTTTTTGCGTGAGGTTCACCGTTTGTATCTCAGAAAACGCCAAGTCTTTCGCCATCATCATCATCACTTGGTAACAGAAGGCTCCGTTGCGACGAATCAGTTGCGTAAAACATGCTTTCGGCATACGATACACGGCGCAACTCTCCACGGCGCTCGCACTCGAGTTATATCCCTCGTCGGCGATACATGCGCGGTAACCGAAGATATCATAGGGTTTGAGCAAACGGATAATCTGCTGACGTTGACCTATTCCCTCTTTGAAGATTCGTACTTTACCGCGAAGTAGCATCCACATATACAACGACACTTCTCCGTCCGAATGAATTAATTCATTCTTCTCGTAATATACCATTTCTGCCTGTTCGGCGGCGTAAGCTCGCTCTTCTTCCGTCAACGTACCCCATACAGGATTCAACTCCCATAACGGGGCAAATACCTCTTCTTTATGTTTCATGCTGCAAAGATACAACATTTTCTTGAAATGTGCAAATATAATTATGTTTTTTAACACATTTTACTATTTTACGACATTCTTCTGTAATAATTTTTTGAATGACATAAACCTTTTTGTAGTAAAGATACCACTTGTGCGAAACTTCGATGTGTCTTATCCTGAAATAAGTTGACAGTTTTTTGTTTGCCTTCATCATTTCCATTCTCCATATAGTATTATATACATAGTATATAATACAGAGCATATTGAATCGTTAGTTGTTCTTGTATATTCTTAGTCATTCGTTAACCATTCGTTAACCATTCACGGGGGTGGATAGGCATAAAATGCTTTTAAAATGCTTATTTTGTTGCATGTTTCAAAAAAAAGCAGTATTTTTGCACGAAATTTTGTTAACAATCAATCTTTTGAAAACTATGCATCCAACGAGACGCTTACTCCTTATCCTGTCGGTTCTTCTTTCGGCAGAGTTGTTTTACGCGGCTCCTCGTACACCGGAGGAGGCCCTTTCGGTCGCTCGTCGCACCGCTGCTCTTCGTGCGCCTTCACGTCAAGGTTCTTCCCCTGTTACCTGCGAGATTATCAGTCGCTCCGATGCTTGGTATGCCATCAATGCCGGCAGCAGTTTCGTGATTGTCTCATCCGACGACACGATGCCTGAAGTGTTGGGTTTCAGCCCTCACGGTGCGCTGACAACTGCGACGATGCCTCCTGCGCTAAAAGCATGGTTGGAGGACTACAACACCCATCCCTTATACCTCACTTCCGCAGAGGATGAATGTGCCCCGTTGGTCCCTTGCCAATGGAATCAGGGTACGCCTTTCAATAACATGGTTCCCACCTACAATGGTACGAACCATTGTGTCACGGGCTGTACCGCGACTGCGATGGCACAGCTCATGTACACCCATCGCTATCCCTCGCAAGGAACAGGTAGTCACAGTTACGATTGGACCTGTGCCGAGAACCCCGCATACAGCCAAACGCTCTCTGCAGATTTCGGCAATACAACCTACCGGTGGGATCTGATGTTGGACAGCTACCGCTATTATTCCCAATATACGCCGGAACAGGCTCAGGCAGTGGCGCAGCTCATGTATCATTGCGGAGTTGCGATAGAGATGGATTATGGAGCCGATGGCAGCAGCGGATCGTATGCCGCCGTCACCAAAGGTTTGATGACTTATTTCGGCTATGACCATAATATCCTTATTCTCAAGAAAACGATGTACGAGATGGATTATATCGCAGAGCAGATTCGTAAGGAACTCCGTGCGGGACGTCCGGTCTTTGTCAGCGGTCAAGGAGCCGGAGGTGGCCATGCCTTCCTTTGCGACGGATTCAACTCGGACGGCTATTTCCATATCAACTGGGGATGGGGCGGCCTCGCAGACGGAGATTATCTGCTCACCGGCTTAAACCCTACCGACCAGGGAATAGGTGGAAACAACTTAGGAGATTATAATTCGGATGTCTCGTTCACCATCGGCATACAGCCGGCGACCGGTTCCACGGACACGACGTATCAGATGTCTGTCGCCCAGATCGAACTGCCCGAGATGCAGGCGGCACGTTCCGAAACACTCAACATCAAACTGATGACCATCAAAAATGAGGGAGTGCATGATTTCCATGGACAGTATAGTGTCGGACTATTGTCCAAGGATGCCGATGAGATACAAGCCGTCCTCTCGAATCCAAAAACAACTTCACTGCCGGCAAACTATTTCTTTACCACTCCTATAAGTTTTTATTGCTCTTTCCCGCCCTCTATCCCGAATGGTACCTACCGCCTGTGCGGACTTTTCCGCCCGGAATCCAAGGAGGAATGGCAAATCATTCAAGAGAGCGGCGGTAAACATCTGACTTCTGTTACACTCACTTCCACCCAAGTACTCTTTGAAGTCCCCGAACAAGATTCTCCGGTAGAACTGGCGACGGACAGTATTAAGAGTTCGCAGATGGTGATTGCCCGTGACGGGAAATGGGATATGACTGCTTATCGCGTTATGAATGTAGGCGAAGAGACGTTCACGGGCCAATTGGGAGTGGTGCTGCTTGATCCCTTCACGGGGGAGGTGGCATCTGTGTTAGGGGTACGCTCTACATCGACGAACTTGCCGATGAACTACTTTTTCACCAACCCGATTACCATTACCAAAGTGTCTGTGCCGCCTACTGTGCCTTCCGGTTCCTATCTCCTTTCCTTTGCGCACCGACAGGTTTATTGCAAATGGAAACCAATCCAATTAGCCGCGAAGAGTAACGGACAAGCCGTCATGCCGGTAATAGTGACGGATTCGCAGATATTGATTTCCGAAATAGGAACGGGCATCGAGGACGTTGAAGGCGACTCGGATTTTTGGCTCGATCCGAAGACGAAAGTCTATACGGTCTCCGGCCTTGCGGTGAAAGCGACGGACATTCTGCCATCCGGTGTGTATATCCTCGTGAGAGACGGACGTTCCCGAAAAATATTCATCCCTTAAGTAGTCAGCAATACAATCATGAAAATAGTGATTATCGGTGCGGGGAGTGTAGGAACGAATCTGCACCACGCGATGGAACTCAAAGGTATCCGTGCCGAACTGGTGCATGCGCGTCCTCTCACCGCTCATCCCTCCGCTGTGGAATCCCTTCCTTCCGCCGACTGCTATATATACACAGTAGTGGACCATGTTCTGCGCGAGGTCATCTCCAAAGTGCATGCTCCTCGTGCGCTCCATCTCCATACCTCCGGTTCTATGCCCATTGAGGTGTTCGGAGAAGACAAACCACATGCAGGTGTGATGTATTTCTTCCAGAGTTTCAGCAGAGAAGTGCTGATCGATGATTGGAGCGATATACCTTGTATCATCGAAGGGAAGAATATTGACGACATAGCTGCCATCTACTCTCTGGCGCAATGCCTGACGAGCCATATCTACGAGGCGGGCCGTCATGACCGTGAACGCTTGCATATCGCAGGCATCTTCGCCAATAACTACACGAACCTCATGTATCGCATCGCGGCGGAAGTGCTGAAGGATACCCCTATTCCTTTCGAGGCCTTGTTGCCGCTTATCGACCAAACTGCTGCCAAAGTACATTCACTCAAACCAAAGGATGCACAGACTGGCCCCGCAAAACGTGGAGACCATGAAGTGATGAACCATCATCTGGAGATCTTGAGAGAATTCAGAGGTCAGATGGCTGAATTTAATTCCGAGGAGTTAAGCGAAGTGTATCAAGAGCTCGCAGCGTTAATCGGGAAAGCGCATAATCATTGAGCTCGTCCCAACGGATAACCATAGTGCCGGGTAACTCCGGCATTTGTTGTTCCTTATGTATAATAAAGCGCGCGTGAATCTTCTGATGCGAGAGGACGTGCGTAAGGTCAATAATCCTTTCACCGTTCACCTTTAACCGTTCACTTTGAGTTTCCTCGCACGGAAACTCGTATAAGTGATACCAGATGTCTTTGGGATTTTCACGTCGCCGGATTAGTGTAAATACGTCTGATGGCTGATCGCTGACAGTTGACTGCTGATAGCTCACATACACATGGTACGTGAACCATCTGTCTCTTATTTTCGGACGTGCTTTGCGTACGGGAAGCATTTCCGCCGTTCCGTGTTGGTACGAAGCGCATTGCATCTGGAGCGGGCATTGCGCGCAGTTGTCACCCAGGGATGGCGTGCAATACAGCGCTCCGAACTCCATGATGGCGGAGTTGAACAGACGCGGGTGATCGCAATCCAGAAGAGATTCTATTTGTTTGTGAAACAGTTTCTTGCCCGCCGAAGTGTCAAATGCCTCGTCTATATCCCGTAAGCGAGCCACGACACGATAGACATTGCCGTCCATAGCAGGGTAGGGCAGATTGTAGGCAAAGGACGCGATGGCGCCGGCGGTATATTCTCCTACACCCGGCAAGGCGCGGAGCTCTTCATACGTATTCGGAAAATGATACGTGGCAATCTCTCCTCTTTCGACTTTTGACTTTTGGCTTTCTACTATTTGTATCGCCGCCTTATGGAGATTGCGTGCGCGTGAGTAGTAACCCAACCCCTGCCATTCACGCAGCACTTCGGATTCATCCGCGGCAGCCAAGGATTCCACATTTGGCCAGCGTGCCATAAAACGACGCCAATATTCCAAGCCCTGCAAGACGCGCGTCTGCTGTAAAATGATTTCACTCAACCAAATCGCATACGGATCATCCGTTTCACGCCAGGGAAGGGAGCGATGGTTCGTTTCGTACCATTCGTATAAGTGGCTATATAATAAGGAGTTGGACATACTTTTCTGCTGTTTTTATTACCCCAAAAGGCCAAAACGCATGCAAAAGTACAAAAAAATAACAAAATTTGCAATTTTTTTTGCAAAAAATTTTCGTATTTCATTTATTTATAGTAACTTTGCACGATTTTTCGACGAATTAGTTAATTAAAAGTCAATATATAAAGTTATGACTAAAGCAGAACTCATTAATGAAATCGCTATCGCTACGGGGTACGACAAGACAACAATCAGCAATGTTGTTGAGTCATATATGAGTAGTGTGAAGAAGTCTTTGATTAACGGTGAGAATGTATATCTCCGTGGTTTTGGTACATTCCAAATCAAGGTACGTAAGGCTAAGATAGCGCGTAATATCTTTGCGAGCACGTCTGTGCCTGTTCCGGCTCACCGCATTGCCAACTTCAAGCCATGCAAGGAATTTGCAAACGAAATGCGAGAATAATAAGAAGCATATAAATTCATATAATATACTAACAGTTTAATTTTTATTCATTATGCCTAACGGAAAGAAGCATAAGAGACATAAAATGTCCACGCACAAACGTAAAAAACGTCTGCGTAAGAATCGTCATAAGCATAAGTAATTGACGATGAATGCAGCTTTGTGGCCTTAGACGCGTCTAAGTGTAGATGCGTTGCCACAAGGCTTTTTTATTTATTGATTTAATCCTTTCAAGTATGAAAAGCGAATTGATTGTGGACGTACAGCCGCAAGACATTTCGATTGCGCTGACTGAGGATGACCGATTGCAGGAAGTGGCGCGTGAAAAACGCGACCAGGATAACTTCGCCGTAGGAAATATATACTACGGGCGTGTCAAAAAAGTCATGCCGGCATTGAATGCTGTCTTTGTGGATGTAGGTCATGAGAAAGAAGCTTTTCTGCATTATCTGGATTTAGGTTCTCAGTTTCGAACGCTGCAGACCTATGTCACCAAAGCCGTCTCGGACAAACGCCGCATTCCTTTGATTCAAAAGACCCCGCGGCAAGCCGAGGTAGGCAAAGAAGGACAGATTGCGGAGGTACTGAAGGTCGGTGACCCCATTTTGGTGCAGGTATCCAAAGAACCCATCAACACCAAGGGACCGCGCCTTACTGCCGAAATATCTATCGCCGGACGTAATATCGTCCTCATCCCCTTCTCCGACGGTGTCATGGTGTCCCAGAAAATTAAACGCGAGGCGGAACGCCAGCGACTCAAACAACTATTGCTATCTATCAAACCACAAGGGTTTGGCGTCATCGTTCGTACTGTAGCCGAAGACAAACGCGTTGCTGAACTGGACAATGAGTTACGTCTGCTCGTCGAGAGATGGCAAGAGACCGTCAAGACACTGCAGCAGAAAGAACCCGTCAGTCTGGTCAGCGAAGAGATGGGACGGACACTCGGTATTATCCGGGATGTACTCAGCCCCGACTTCACAACCATCCAAATCAATGACCGCGACATCTATAACGAAGTCCGGCAGTATTTGGAACTCATCGCGCCCGAGAGCGCAAAGATCGTGAAGTTCTACCAGGGAACGCAACCTATCTTCGACCATTTCGACATCACCCGTCAAATGAAAACGGGACTCGGCAGAACAGTCGGTTTCAAGCATGGTGGGTATCTCATCATCGACAGAACCGAAGCACTGTTCTCCATTGATGTCAATTCCGGCAGCAAGAAAATCTACGAGGACCAGGAAGAAAATGCCTTCCAGTTTAACATGCTGGCAGCAGAGGAGTTGGTACACCAGTTGCGTCTGCGAGACATCGGTGGCATCATCATAGTCGATTTCATTGACATGGATGACAAAGGCCATCAGCAGCAACTCTATGACTACGTGCGCAAACTCATGGACCGCGACAGAGCGAAGCATAATGTATTGCCGCTCAGTAAGTTCGGACTGATGCAAATCACGCGCCAGCGCGTACGACCGGCAGTGGAAGTGCAAGTGGAAGAGACATGTCCTACCTGCGGCGGAAAAGGGAAGATCCAAGCATCGATACTCTTTACCGACCAGCTCGCAGAGCAATGCGAACAAGAGTACCAGCAACACGGAAGAGGAGTTCAGTTACATCTTCACCCCTACATCTATTCCTACGTCACAAGAGGATTCTGGAATTCATTAGCAAGCCAATGGAGACGTAAGTTCGGTATCAAAGTGATTGAAAATCAATCCTTGGGAATGCTCGAAACGAGATTTATTGCAGAAAAGTAGAAAAATAAAGCCGGCAATCGCCGGCTTTATTTATTCCTCTTCTACTTCCGCACCGGGAACATAGCGCTTGAGTACACGCGCCACGCCTGTGGTCCAGGAGTTGATGGAGTCGTTGTCCATCTGCAGACCACTGATCATGTGAACTACTTGATCTATCGGCATGCCGTAACGTAGCACACCGGATATAAGACGGGCGTAGTTCCAGAACTCGCGGTCGAACTTGTAACTCAGTCCTTCCACGGTCGTCTTAAACCCGCGGGTGTTGACGAACTGGAAGTCATAGCGCTTGGTGCCATCCGGTTGAACCACTTTCAGGATCTTACCTTTCACCACGCTCTTGGGTAACGCAATACCCATTTCATCATCTGCCAGTCCCGTGAAGATCTCGTACGGACGGCCGTCCTTCAAACCGACGAAGGCAATCCATTTGTCTTTCTGGTTCTGGAAACGCACCACGTCACATTCCAGTTCAGCGGGACGTTTTAGCAACGTTGAATTTTCCTGTATTTCCATATCTCTAATTCTCTAATTCACTCATCGTTATTTTTGCTGAGCAGCTCGTCTCTCCCGCCTCGTTCTTCATCTGGTATTGTACACCGTCATCGGTAACGAGGTAATGTGTATTCATCTGTTCGCCGAGTATGGCTTCTTTGCTGTAACTGATATCCAGACGCACTTTCTTGCCGTCATAATCGGGTAAGTAGGCGTCCGTCATCGCTTGCAGGTATTTGCAACTGTTGCAATGTCCGTTGTAGTCAATGTCCGAATAGACGATCTTATGGGGTGCAATGCCTGTAGGCTCGGGAATTGTCGTCATGCGAACACGCGGCAAGTCAATCACTTCGCCGTCCACGCAATCCTCAAACATCGGGTCATCGAACGCATTGACTATCTCCCGTTTCTCGAGATCCAGCACCGCCCACACACTCTTGCATTGACCTGTTAAAATCCATTCTTCTTCGCTCCCCTGTTTGTAAATCCTGAAATCACGCGTGCTGAGCATGTGAGCATTCGACTCGATCCATGTCTCAAAGCGTATGTGCTCACAAGGCCTCGGGAGCTCGTACATCTCTACGCTCAGACGGGTCAATATCCATGTCAGTCCTCTCGGGTGCAGCACTTGGATGCCGAACCCTAAATCATCTGCTACAGTACCGGCTACTTCCAGCAAGTAGTTCTCCAGGTTAAAGAGACGGAGTCTCTTCTTTCCGTCCACTTCCTGGTACTTAATCGCGTATTCGTAATTGTATTTCATTCTCTAACCTCTAACCACTAACCACTAAACTATTTCAACCATCTGTCGAGCCATCCTCTGAACTCGCGTTGCCAAAGGATACCGTTCTGCGGCTTGAGCACCCAGTGGTTCTCGTCCGGGAAGATGAGCAGTTCTGCCGGCACTCCGCGCATCTTGGCGGCATCAAAAGCTGCCATGGCTTGGTTAGCGAGGATGCGGTAGTCCTTCTCGCCGTGGATGCAGAGGATCGGCGTGTCCCATTTATCGACGAACTTATGCGGGCTGTTTTCAAACGTGCGCTGCGCAATCTTATTGTCTTTCTCCCAATAAGCGCCGCCCATGTCCCAGTTCGCAAACCATTTCTCTTCGGTCTCCAGGTATTGCATCTCCAGATTGAAGATACCGTCATGGGCAATGAATGCCTTGAATCGTCCGTCATGGTGTCCGGCAATCCAATACACGCTGTATCCGCCGAAGGACGCACCCACGCATCCTAAATGCTCTTTATCGACATACGGCTCCTTGCAGAACTCGTCAATCGCTGTGAAATAATCCTTCATACACTGGCCTCCGTAATCGCCGGAGATCTCTTCATTCCATTCCTTGCCAAAACCCGGAAGCCCGCGTCTGTTGGGTGCCACGATGATATAATCTCCGGCACTCATCATCATGAAGTTCCAGCGGAAGGACCAGAACTGGCTTACCGGACTCTGCGGACCGCCTTCGCAGTAGAGGATCGTCGGGTATTTCTTGTTCGGATCGAAATGCGGAGGGTAGATGATCCAGGTTAACATCTGCTTGCCGTCTGTCGTCTTCTGCCAACGCGGTACTACCGTTGAGCGCTCAATCTGGTCGTAGATGTTATCGTTCTCGTGCGTCAGTTGGGTCAATTCGGTATAGCCGTCGATCTTATCCAAGGCCTTGGCTACATCGAGCACGTAAATCTCGTTCGCTTCGCGCATAGAGTGTTTCAGCAGATACGCATAATGGTCTGTGACGCTGCCTATACTAACGTCGAATTGTCCTTCGGTTAACTTCGCGCACCATCCTTCGAGTCCCATTGCCCACACATGAACCGTGCCTTGAATGACTGCCGTGCCGAGGAGAACGGAGTCGTTGTACCAGACGAATTCGTCCACGTTGGTATCTAAATAATGACTGATAAATCGTTTCTCGCCTGTCTTGAGGTTCATCACCATCAGCCGGTTCTCGTCGCTCTCATACCCGTCTCGCTCCATGGACAGCCATGCAATCCATTCGCCGTTAGGCGAGTACGCGGGGTTCGTGTCGTAGCCCTTGTTCTCCTCGGTAATATTGCGTTCGCCTGTCGCCTGTAACCCGTCACCCGTCACCCGTACCAGATAGATATCGCTGTTGGTGGAGACGGCATAGTCGAGTCCCGTCTTCTTGCGGCATGTGTAAGCGAGCTCTTCGTTGTCGGGGTTCCAAGCCAACTGCTCCACGCCGCCGAAAGGCTTCATAGGACTCTCGAATGCGGTGCCCTCAAGGATGTTCACCCCTTCACCGACTTTCGCCGTCTTGATACGCTCGCCTTCACCGTAATAGGTGATCTCAAGCGGGCACACGAAAGGCTGTGGAGCGGTCTCTGTCCATTCGTCCCAGTGTTTGTACATCAGGTCTTCGTGGATATGACCGGTCGCTAACGGCAGATCCGGATATTTGTCAACGGTAGAAGGAATGGTCTTCACTTGTTTGATGAGCACGATCTTGTCGCGCATAGGGGAGAGTAGGAAACCTTCAATGTCTTCTGCACCTTCAACGGCTATCTCTTCACCGTCACGACGCAAGTATAACTTTCCCTCGCGGATGAAGGCGAGCCATCCGCTGGCACCGAACCATGCCGGCTCTGAGCCCACAAACTCATCATCTACGCTCATTTCGTTGAATGGGTTGCAAACACGAATCCACGTCGTGGAGCGGTTCTCCTCTACGCTATAGTAACTCACGGTGTAGGCGAGCCATCCTGTCTCGATGTCACTCTGTGCTGCACCGATACGTCCCATCGCCCATAGACCTTCAGGGGTCAAACGACCTCCCTCAATGGTGATCTGTGGCTTTGTGATAGGAGCCTTACTCTCAGCGGCCTCTTTGCCGCCGTTAACACAACTCGTACTGATAACTGCCATCGCTGCCAATACTATAATCGCTAATTTTTTCATATTTGTAATATAATGAATGCGGCTGCAAAAGTACTGCTTTTTTTTGATATATGCAAATATTTTTTACTTTAGAGAACGAAAAAAGGAGCCGTCAAGCTCCTTTTCCTTTAGCGACAAGTCGCGATTATGAGATGGCGATTTGACGTTCTGTTTTGCCTTCCTCGCGTTTGATCTTCGGCAACTCGATAGTCAGGATACCATCTTCGACCTTTGCGCAAATCTTCGCTTCATCCACATTGTCCGGCAGCGTGTATTTCTGTTCGAAGTTGGTGTAAGCGAACTCGCGGCGGAGATAGTGGGCATGCTTATCTTCCTCTTTGTGCTCGAACTTATTCTCGATGGCAACGCACAAATTGTGATCTTCATCCACGTGAACGCGGCAGTACTCTTTCTTGACGCCCGGCGCAGCCAGTTCGACAACATAGCCTTGCTCGGATTCTTTGACGTTAACCGAAGGAGCGACGTTGCTCGCGGTGTTCAGCATGTCATTGTCCAAAAACTCGTCGAATACGGTGGGGAACCATCCGTTAGTCGGCAACCAAGTGTTTCTACGATACATTGCAGGTTTCATAATCATTTCTCCTAAATTAAGTTAAACAATCTTAACGTAGTCTGCGTAGTTGCGTTGTAGCGTAGTTGCGTTTTGCGTTTTCACATTGTATATGGCAAGTTCTGTGCCAACAGTAAGATCCCTGCCAAAATGTCCACAATAAGTGCCAAAATGGCTGAAGGTGGACAATTTGTCACAGTTGGCCGATTGTCTTGTCAAACCGGCACCTTTGTATAATTTCCGCCTATCCCGCTTAGAAAAATCAAGATTTATTTGTATAATTCAGAAATTATTTGTACCTTTGCAAGCCAAAAGGAATGAACAATGATAGAGTATATCAATCGTCGAAACACTAATTGTGTCAAATGGGACTCGGATGAATCCCGCGGTTTATTGCCGTTATGGGTGGCTGATATGGATTTCAAAGCCGCTCCGCCTATCCTTGAAGCCATGCAACGCCGATTAGACCATGGCGTATTCGGGTACGAGTATGTGCCACAAGCATATTATGCTGCAATCTCATCTTGGTTTGCCCGCCGGCACGGATGGTACGGCATTACGCGCGAGCAGATTATTTATACGACCAGTGTCGTCGCTGCAATATCTGCCATTCTGAAGGCAATGATACAGCCTGGTGACAGCGTCGTGCTGCAAACTCCGGCATACAACTGTTTCTTCTCCTGTCTGGAGAATATGGAATGCCGTCTGCTGGCCAGTCCGTTGAAGGTAATCGACCATCATTACGAGGTGGACTGGGAGCAGTTTGAGCAGCAAGTGCAACAGGCGAAAATATTCCTTCTTTGCAATCCTCATAACCCTACGGGGCGTGTGTGGACGCGGAGTGAACTGGAGCGGATGGCTGTTATTTGTGAGCGGCACGGTGTGTTTGTTATTTCTGACGAGATCCATTGCGAGTTCACTTTCCCCGGAATAGCATATACGCCATACGCAACAGTAGCCCACACGAAAGATTACTGCGTGTGCACTTCTCCGTCGAAAGCGTTTAACTTAGCCGGTCTGCATTGTGCGAATATCTTTGTGCCGGATGAGACTGTATATGCGCGTATCGACCGTGCTGTGAACATACACGAGGTGGGTGAAATGAACCCGTTCGGCGTTGAAGCGTTAATGGCTGCATACAACGAGAGCGGACAATGGTTGGATGAGTTGCAACAACTCGTTTACAACAACTATCTGTATGTTTGCCGGTTCATTCGCGAGCAGTTGCCTTTATTCTCCGTAACTAAAGAGGAAGGCACCTATCTGGCATGGGTGAATGTATCGGCTTCAGGTCTCTCTACAGAAGAATTCTGTCACCGGCTTGCAGAGCAGGAGAAAGTGCTCTTCAATCCATCGGAGATGTACGGCGCAACTGGATACATACGCATCAATCTTGCCACCTCACGGGAAATCCTTACAGAGGCGCTGCAGCACTTGCTTCGGATGAGTAACCACATATAAACATACCACAAAATGATGAAACGAATGGTTCTGGCACTTGTATGTGCCGCAATGATGACTCCTATGAATGCAAAGACTTTAGTGGCGTATTTCTCCGCTACGGGTACGACCAAAGCAGCTGCCGCCAGATTGGCGAAGCAGCACAACGCTGTTTTATGGGAGATAGAGCCGGCAGAGAAGTACACGGCGGAAGACCTCGATTGGCGCAATTCGAAGTCACGCTCTTCAATTGAGATGAACGACCCGGAAGAGCGTCCGATGATTAAGCGCTGCACAAACATCACCCCCTACGACACTATCTATGTCGGTTTCCCGATATGGTGGGGAATATGCCCGCGAATCATTAATTCATGGTTGGACAACAACGAGCCTCAGTTAGAAGGCAAGACGCTCATCCCCTTTGCTACAAGTGGTAGCAGTGGCATTGAGGAAGCCGAGGCATATCTGAAAAAGACTTATCCGTCTCTCAAGTGGCGGAAAGGATTGTTGCTAAACAAGCAATAGTTATATTTCGTGTATTGATGCGAATTGGCGCCGGAGTTCGGGGCTGGCAGGGACGAGTGGGAGACGGAGGTTGTTTCCGATGAGTCCCTTGTTCGCCAATACGGCTTTTATTCCTACTGGATTGCCTTCGGCAAAGAGCAGACGAATGGTCTCGGTATAACGCGCTTGCAGCGCAGCATCTTGGTCGTGTACGATGTGCCAGAAGTCTTCTGGAAAAGCGTTCGAAGCGACGGAAATGAGTCCTGCGCCACCAGCCGCCATCACCTCGCATGCAAGGGCATCGTCACCGCTAATAACAAGAAATTCCGACGGCTGACGGCTGATGGCTGATAGCTCTATCAAGTGTTTTATCTGCTCTATATTACCGCTTGCTTCTTTGATGCCGAGGATCTTGTCGGGGTGGGCATTATAGATACGCATGACCGTCTCCGGAAGCAGGTTCACGCCCGTGCGCCCGGGTACGTTATATAATATAACGGGAATGGGACTTGCCTCTGCAACCGCGCAGAAGTGTTGGTATAGTCCTTCTTGATTCGGCTTGTTATAGTATGGACATACGGAAAGGATTGCTGTAAAGTTCTCCGTGAGTTCATCCTTCAAGGCCGCTAACTCGGCACAAACAGCGGCAGTGTTGTTTCCTCCGACGCCGAGAACGAGGGGAAGAACCCTTCCCGACCTCCCCTCAAGGGAGGAGACAGGATGATTGCGGATATAATCCACGATGAAGCGGCGTACTTCACGTTTCTCCTCGCAGGTGAGGGTAGCTGCTTCTCCGGTTGTACCGAGCACGACGAGATAATCAACATATCCTGTGAGTTGGGTGTCGAGTATGTGCGCGATGGCTTCGTAGTCAATACTGCCGTCCGCTTTAAACGGTGTGATAAGCGCAGTACCTAAACCTTTTATACTGTCACCTTTCATTTCCCTTTCCCCTTTCATGTTAATCGTTAGACTTGATTGTGGTGAGATATTCCATGATTTGGTTAAAGAGCCATGAGGCTTCGATAGCCGCTTCTTCGCCTTGCTCGGGAGTGAAGCCAGGTAGGGAGAGAAGCATGTCGTGAATACCTTCTCCGAGGTTCATGCCCACTTTGAAGTCCGCATCAGTGTAGAGGGCAAGGTATCGCAAGGCCAGAAGAGGACGAGTGGTGAGGTCGATGAGCAGGTCGTAGTGTTCTGTCTGCAGGTCTCTGATTACGTCTTCTCGAGGTTTGCCGAGCAGGTTATAATCGCTCAACCCAAGGATGCGGCTTTGCGGGAGAATAAGGGTGTTGATTTCTTTTTTCTCAACAAATCCCCACATGGTGACATCCATCTGTCGCCGGAGAAGTTCCTGGCGGATGGTCTTTATGTTGTCATTTCGTTCGAGTACGTCACTCTCGTAGAGGATGATGATCTTGAGCGGTTGGTCCAAATGGGGGAAGCGCGCAGAGCGTTCCGGCATTTTCTTACGCAGGTAATCAAAAATATATTGTTTCAGTTTCATCATTTCATCATTTTATCAATTCATCATTTCAAGGAATTCCTCCTCTGTCTTGAGAGGAATTCCTAAGTCTTCGGCTTTCTTGCGTTTCTCGGGACCCATATTTTCACCGGCTAAGATGAAACTCGTCTTCTTGCTGACCGAGCCGACATTCTTTCCTCCGTTCGCTTCAATCATCGCTTTGTATTCGTCGCGGCTGTGATGGCTGAAAGTGCCGCTTATAACGATACTCATTCCTGCGAGTTTGTCGGATTGCGGACCTTCGGCTGCTTCGCCTTCAAATTGCAGACCTGCTTGACGAAGACGCTCTAAGATCTCAAGGTTGCGTATGTCGTTGAAATAAGCCACGATGTTTTCGGCAATCTGCGGACCCACATCTTCGATGGCACACAGTTGTTCCGCGGTTGCCCATTGAAGGGCATCAATGGAGTTATACACGCGGGCAATCTTTTTAGCGGTTGTCTCTCCGACCATGCGGATGCCGAGTGCAAAGAGAACGCGTGCCCACGGCACTTGTTTGGAGGCTTCGATGCCTGCCAACATGTTCTGTGCGGACTTCTCGCCAAGCCTTTCTTGCGCAGCGATGTCTTCGAGTCGGAGGTCGTAGATGTCTGCGATATTGTGCAGCAGTCCCTGACGGTAGAGAAGGTCTATCGTTTCTTCTCCAAGACCGTCGATATTCATCGCTTTGCGACTTACGAAATGCTCAATCTTTCCTTTGATCTGCGGCGGGCAACCGGCTTCGTTCGGACATCTCCAGGCCGCTTCACCTTCCACACGCACTAATGGAGTTCCACACTCGGGACAAACAGTGGGGAAAGTGAACCCATCTCCCTCCCTTGAGGGGAGGGGCGGGGTGGGGTTGTCCCGTCCTACGATCTTCGGTATGATCTCACCGCCTTTTTCCACCCAAACATGGTCGCCCGGACGGATATCAAGGGATTTGATAAAATCTTCGTTATGGAGAGTGGCGCGTTGGACGATCGTGCCGCTCAGTTGTACCGGTTCGAGGTTGGCTACCGGCGTCACAACACCGGTTCTGCCGACTTGGTATGTGATCTCTTTGAGCAGGGTCAGTTGTTTCTCTGCGGGGAACTTATAGGCAATCGCCCATCGTGGCGTCTTGGCGGTGAAACCGAGTTCTTCCTGCTGCGCCAGATTATTGACCTTGAGCACGATGCCGTCAGTCGCTACCGGCAGATTCTTGCGCTCCGTGTCCCAATAAGCGATATACGCCATCACTTCATCGACATTCTTGCAGACTTTGATGGCATCGGAGATATGAAAACCCCATTGTTTGGCGGTCTCCAGCCGTTCATAATGGGTTGTTCCGGGCAGCTCCTCGCCTAACATATAATAAAGATAAGCGTCCAAACCGCGTCGCGCCACTTCACGCGGGTCTTGCAGTTTGAGTGTGCCGGAGGCGGCGTTGCGCGGGTTGGCGAAGAGCGGTTCTTCTTGTTCTTCGCGTTCTTTGTTAAGTGCTTCGAAACGCTCCCATGGCAGCAGTACTTCTCCGCGCAACTCAAAGAAAGCGGGGATGTCATTTCTCTCTATTTTCCAAGGGATGGAAGGGATGGTTTTTATATTGGCAATGACATCATCGCCCTGTTGTCCGTCGCCTCTTGTGAGCGCTCGAACGAGTATTCCGTGTTCGTACCAAAGAGAGATAGAAAGTCCGTCGTATTTGAGTTCGCAGACGATTTCTGCGCCCGAAGGTAACTTGCGCACCCAGTCTTCAATCTCTTCGCGGGAATAACTATTCGCGAGTGACAACATCGGGTATTTGTGTCGGACGGTCTCAAAACCTTTTCCGTTTTGTCCTTTGTCCTTTGTCCTTTGTCCTTTGTCTAAGTCCGATCCTACGTGTTGTGTCGGACTTTTCGGGTCAAACATATCCGGGAACTGTGCTTCAAGCGCTTGCAGACGATGCATCTTCTCATCGAACTCGCGATCCGAGAGAGTAGGCATGTTCAGTACATAGTACTTGTAGTTTGCTTCCTCCAGTTCCTTGCGCAGGGCTTTCAGTTCCTTGCGTTCCGGTTCTTCTATTTCCGTGAAAAGATCCATCATCAGGGCACAATGAATTTATACGGATAGACTTGTGTCCCGTAATAAACGTAGAGAATATAGATTCCCGAAGCGGTAGGCAAATCTACTACGTAAACACTGCTCTCGATGCGTGTAGGGCTGACGATAACACGTCCGCTGACATCGTAGATACCGTAGAAACTATCTTGTCCTCCGGCTGTCTGGGCATCACGAATGATGAGTTTGTTGGAATGACCACCCAGTATATCGAGGTTGTTGATTCGCGGTTGTGGATTGTAGGTGGCGGTGTTGTTCAGTCTCAGACCTACTAAGACCGGATCGTGATCCGAATAGCGGAACATGGTCTGGTCGGAAGACTTATCGTAGGTGTAGCGGTCGTTCTCATCGGAGTTGACATGAAACCCGGTAGCTCCGCGCACTTGAGCAAACATGCTCTGACTGCAGATAGCGTGGTCGAGATAACCCGCAAGCCCGTTGTATTGGTAACTGTAACTTGTGTCAGCATGGAAGGCTCGGTGAAGATCAATCATTCCATTGTCAAGCATCAATCTGATAGGATCCTCCTTGGCATAGGCGTTGAGGTCACCCATAATGAGGATGTCTTTCTCGTTGAGTTGCGGCGCCAAGCGCTGCCTGTAGAGATTGATGACGGCTTGTGCTTCTTCGCAACGGGCTGCGTTATACGAGCCCTGGCCGTCTTTCTGGTCGGCATCCGCACCGGTGCCGCCACCGGTCTTGGCTTTGAAGTGGTTCACGGAGTAGATGAATCGTTCACCATTGGATTTCTGCTCGAAGACTTGCATCTCCTTGCGGTTCTTGCCGACGCCCGTTCCGATAATCTGCAGTTCTCCGTAAGTCTTGAGAATATTCTTGTCATATACGAAGGCTGCCTTGGTGTCCGTGCCGCTGGCGGAGGATCCGTCGGCAACATAGGTGTAGTTACGATGGGGCAAGTTGCTGTTCAGGTAACTGACGACCTCTTTGACTGCTGCATCACCGCTTTCAATCTCGATGAAGCCGAAGAGATCGGCATCGATGTGGGTGAGCGCGTCAATCACTTTTGCACGCTGGCGGTCATGATTAGCATTGCCAATGAAGTAGTTCTCAAGGTTCGACGTGCAGACGAGCAGACAGGTGTCGCAACCGGCGATGTTAACCAGCCGGCGCACGTTCACCGTATCCATATACTGACGTGTGTTTCCGCGCCATACACCGGAGATGAAAGTGAGGTTGGACTTGCTGTTCACCCGTGCCCGAAGATTGTATATCTTCTCGCCGCAACGATGATAACCGCTTATGCCGGATATAGTTATGGCTCCAGATGAATTAAGGCTGACAAATGCATTGTATTGTTGCGGGTTTAAAAATTTTGGCAATACCTGGTTGGTCGGAGAGAACAGACGGCGTGTGGAGATGGTGTAGTTATAGGAAGAGGCATTGGACGTGACGAGTAACGGAGCATCAAAGATGACTTCCTGACCTACGTAAGGCTCAAGTTCATCGGTCGTCCAGGTGTTAGGGTTCTTCACCTGGATGTGCGTTTGTCCGACCAATAATTGGCAGGCTAATATCGTCAGCCATAAGATGGAAAAGCGGGTTTTCATGTATATAATTATATCAATTTGGGCGCAAAGATATAAAAAAATTTTGATATGTCCAAAAAAAAATGTAACTTTGCAGCGAATTTTGAATAGAAATGAAAATTTCTGAGTTTTGGACATATATCCAAGTGCGCAAATGGGGCAAATATGTCGTGACCATTCTGCTCTTTTTGACGGTGTTTCTGTTCATCGGTGACCAGAGTCTGGTCCGTTTTGTCCGCCGTCATCGCGAGATACGCCAGATGGAGGAACAGCGTGACATGTATCGAAAGGCGACGGATGAAGCGCAACGGGAGATTTTGTTGCTGCATAATAAGGACAGTTTGGAGCGCTATGCGCGCGAACATTATTACATGCATAACGCAGACGAAGAGATTTTCCTCATCGAGGAATAGAATATATGAAAAAATCTACGATTATATTGATTGTGGGGGCGGTAATACTTGCGGTTGGAGCCGGACTGAGTATTGCGAAGATTGAACCTTGGGCAGACTACATGCTCATCGCCGGTGCTGTTATCGTCATCATCCGCGGCTTCGTCCGCAACCACGAGAAAGATTAATAAAAAGTATATATACGTAGTATATATAGTATATGAGCACAAAGATGCAAAAATTCCTATTCATCCTATGGTGATCCTGTGGCGAATATATGGTAGTCATGTGTTTTAATATCGATATTCATACGAAATGCAAGACACTCTCAATCGAGAACATATTATCTTAGGTGTGGACCCTGGTACGCTGTATATGGGTTATGCTGTGTTGCATACAATCGGTCAGCAGGTGGAGATACTGGAGTTCGGTGCGTACGATGTGCATAAACTCGAAGGTCAGTATCCGCGTTTACAGAAGGAGTTTTTCTTTCTGCAGGAGATTATTGACAAGTATAAGCCGAGTTGTCTGGCGATTGAGACACAGTTTGTGGATAAGAACCCTCAGACGATGATTAAAATTGTCCATGCGCAAGGAGTTGCAATCGCAGCGGCGCTGAGTAAGGATGTCCCCATTTATGAGTATTCGCCGATGAAGATTAAGATGGCGATTACGGGGAACGGACACTCAACGAAGCAACAGGTAGCAGGAATGTTGCAGCGTTTCTTGCATATTCCCGATGAAGAAATGCCGAAAAAGCTCGATGCCACGGACGCCCTCGGTATCGCCTACTGCCATTACCTGCAATTAGGGATGCCGGTTTCAACGGGAGGAGCAAAAGACTGGACTACCTACGCCAAACGTAAAGGACTGACAGACAAAGAGTTGACAGGTCCGAATGCACAGCTGATGGCCGCATTAGCTACCGTGAAGAAGAGAAAATAATTCTTGATTTTTACTTCTTAATTTTTAATTTTTTAATTTTTTATCCCTAAAATTTGGTAGTCTCGATTTTTTGTTGTACCTTTGCAGCGAAAATTGGAATAAGGAAGAAGGACCGCTTCGCTAAAAGACTAAAGACAAAAATGATTCGACGGATAGTAACAAGTCCTTATTCTTTTAGAGAACGGAGTGAACGGTCTTTGAGTGAACGAAGAGAAACGATCTTTAATCTAAAATAATATATAAAACTATGGCTTACAAAATTTCAAACGACTGTATTGCATGCGGCACATGTATTGATGAATGTCCGTTAGGAGCTATTCATGAGGGTGAACATTACTCCATCGATCCGGAGGTATGCGCAGAGTGCGGAACATGTGCTGACGTTTGCCCGACGGGAGCAATCAGCCTCTAAGGTATGCGAAAAGGTGCATTTTTAAACAAAAAATGTGTAATTTTGGGGGACTACAACGGTTAGTCCCTCATTTTTTTGCAAAAAATGTAAGGTAAGTATTGCAAAATTAAAAAAAAATGCGTATCTTTGCGCCCAAATTGAGAAAAATAGATTA
Organism: uncultured Bacteroidales bacterium; assembly: GCA_902799705.1. GTDB lineage: Bacteria > Bacteroidota > Bacteroidia > Bacteroidales > Paludibacteraceae > Colicola. Next base: position 2,114 of record CADCBP010000014.1, on the reverse strand, counting down.
AAACCTAAGCAAAATTAACCTAAAATGGAGAACGAAACACCAAGAAGAACCATGTTGGACGCCTTCTTCCAGACCCACGATTTCCTCGTGGCGCATGCGTCTATGCCAATCCGTCGCCAGTTGATGGATGAGATTAACTGGGATGACCGCTTAATAGCTATTAAGGGAGGACGAGGCGTTGGAAAAACAGATTTTATGTTATCTCGTATCAAAGAGATAGAGCAGGTCTATAATGAGCAGTACGAGAGAGAGAAGGCTGGATCGATCGCTCGCCGCAAACCCAAATTAGTGCGCCCGTGCCTGTACGTGAGCTTGAATGATTTCTTCTTTACGCAACACTCGATAGTGGAGTTGGCAAGCAAGTTCGTCAAGGCTGGAGGACGGTATTTGTTCCTCGACCAGATTTTCAAATACCCGAATTGGTCCCGCGAGTTGAAACGATGTTATAATAAATACCCGGACCTGCATGTTGTCTTCTGCGCTACGCCGGTGATGCCGATTGAGGAGGACAACAATTACCTGCAGGACATAGCACGCACGTATAACTTGCGCGGTTTTTCTTTCCGTGAATATCTGAACCTTCAGACAGGCTTGCGTTTCCGTTCCTATACGCTGGAGGAGATATTGAGTCATCATGCTTCCATTTCGCGCGAGATATGCGAACGCGTTCATCCGCTCGAGTACTTCAAGGACTACCTCGATCACGGATATTATCCTTCCTATCTGGAGAGTAAGAGTTTTGAGACGGCCTTGCTGAAGGTGATGAACAGCCAGTTGGAAGTGGATGTGTTGATGATTAAGCAGATTGATGTGTCATGCCTGCATAAGTTACGCAAACTGCTGTATATCCTGATGCGAGAGACGCCTTGTGCACTCAATATCAGCAGTATATCCGATGAGATTGGACTGAGTCGCGCAACGACGATGAACTATATCAAGTACCTCAAGGACTCGCGTCTGATCAACCTCCTCTATCCAGAGGATAAGAATTTCCCGATGAAGCCGACAAAAGTATATATGCACAACACGAACGTGGCGCGCATGGATTTCACACGTGTCATTCCGCCGCTTGACCAGTACGAGACGTGTTTCTACACTTTTGTGCACGGCGCGCATAAGGTAAATGCAACCGAGCGCTCGGCAATGTTCATCGTTGATAACCAGTATTATTTCGACGTCAAGGAGAAAGCTTCCAGCCGCGACACCATCCGTCCGACGGCTGTCGGCGAACTCGAGACCGGACGAGGAAACATGATCCCCCTCTGGCTCCTCGGATTCCTGTACTAGTTCACTAGTTTACTAGTCGACTAGCCAACTAGCTTTTTATTAACTCAACACTATAAAAAAAATTAATCTTATGGCAAAAGAAAAGAAATTTATGACCATGGATGGTAACGCCGCTGCGGCGCATGTAGCTTACATGTTCACCGAGGTAGCAGCCATCTATCCTATCACGCCGTCG
>CADCBP010000013.1 GCA_902799705.1 uncultured Bacteroidales bacterium | reverse complement strand
TGGAGACATTTGAGGAACTGATAGCTCAAAGCCACATCCCAGTCCACATCAAACATACCGAAATGGCGGTTGTTGTTCGAATAATCGAAGTAATAGCCCGCTTGATTATAATCATCCCTGCCTTTACCGGGGTTCTGCTCCAACCATTTCTCATACACGTTGTATCCCTTGCCTTGATAGGGGGTGAAGAGAGCAAGCGTCGTGCTGAGTTTGAAATCCTTATAGGTATATGCGATAGACCCTTTGAAACTCAAACCGAACTCCGCACGGGCATTACGGTACACTTTGTTTCCGTCCTGGTCATATCCGATCGTTCCTTGCCCATCCTGGAGCATACTGCGCAAGTCCTGGTGCTTATCCATCAATTCCTGATAAATAGCCGGTGTCCAATCAGCCTCAGTCTGCGTGGTGTTACCCGCCAGCCACATCTCTTTGGTATAACGCTCGTTCCACGTATTACCGGTATATGCCGTGGTGACACGCCCCGCAATCGGAGACAGATAGACAGAGAAGTCCGCTCCGTTCACGCTGTGCTTGTAGTCAATACCGACAGAGATGTCCGTGTACGAAGGCGCCAGCCACTTCGAGATAATCGGATTGTACCCATCCTGATATTGACGTCCTAACGCATACTGGCTCTGGAACGAACCGAGTACTGTCAGGTAGAAATCTTTGTGGAACTCCCATCCGAATTTCGTAGCGAGCTTGATATTATCGCTGGATTTCTGGAAGGGGTCCTCTTTCTGTTGGATCCATGTCAATCCGAAATCGGTATCGAAATTGGTCTCCCACGCAATCGCATTCTTATGATACAAGAGGTGAAGTTTGGCATACGCGATGCCGTTGACATTGTTCTTACCACCGGCAGCCCAGTTCACCAATCCTGTAGCGGCGGCATTGAGTCCGACGGTACCGTCAAATTTCCATGCTTTGTCAGCCTGCTCCAACTTCTGAAGGTCCGCGCCTGCCTTCGCAGCCGCCTCGGCATTGGCCGTCACCTTCGCTTTGTCCACTTCTTGAGCAGCGATAGTAAGCGCGGCCGTCAAGGCCAACGCAACAGTTAAAAATTTCTTCTGCATACTATTCAAAAAAGATTATTTGTTATACGTTTGTTTGTTCGGTTTTCTCAAAAAACCGCACAAAGGTACAAAAAAAATCTCATACACGCAAATAAATAATGTATGCGCGCGCGATTTTGGGACAAATACGTCAATTTTTACACATTTTTTTCGAATATCTGCACACTCATATGCAAAAAAAGTAGTACTTTTGCAGCGTGAATTAATATCCGGTAATGCGGACATACAAAAACGAATAAAAACAAATACAAATATGAGAAACATTTTTAAAAAGAGTTTTCTTCTTTTGGCAACTTTGGTAGTAGGAAGTGTGCTGAATGTTTTCGCCTACAGTCATATTGGGCTGGCAAATGGTACTATAGCATTAGGCACCATTTCCAAGACTCCTGGAGCCGGAAACAAATTTGGTAAATACCAAGATGGTGCGTACTTGTATCGTGGTTCTGCTTGGTCATTTAGTTCCGGGAAAGGAATAAAAACCCAAAATTCTAATTCTGGCGTCGTTTTTTATCTGGCGAGTCCAGCAGACATAACACTCTCTGTCATGTTTGATGCGTCAAAGAACTTCGCAAATGTAGAAGCTACTTTGTATTCACTTTCCGATAGTGATTATGATAAGTTTTTTACAGGAACAGAAAATAGCACTACGGTAACATTTTCTACAACAGAAGTAGAAAAACGAACTATCACTATTGATAAAAAAGCCACCTTTCAGGAAACTTTTTCATCTGTTGGTGCAGGATATTATTTTGTAGTGTGCACTGGTACCGGTTCTAACACTTATTTCACTCAACTGATTGTCGGAGGTTCTACACCCGTTACACCTACTGTTAATAGCGTAACTGTCGCACCGGCCTCTGTTACACTCGAGCCGAACAACACACAGCAGTTAACCGCTACTGTGGACGCCACCCCTTCTTCTGCAGATAAGACTGTTACTTGGTCCAGTAGCGACTCGGATGTGGCTACCGTTAGTACAACAGGTGTCGTAACTGCTGTCGCACCAGGTTCTGCAACTATTACTGCCACCTCTAATATGGACAACACGAAAACGGGCACTTGCTCCGTTACCGTGAACGCACCCGCTGCACCGATCGAGGTGGAGAGCATCAGTATGAAAGCAGCTACCACCATCGCCATCGGTGGTTCTGAAACGCTGGCAGTCACATACAATCCGGCTGATGCGAACACCGACATAGCCCTGACATGGAAATCCGATGATGAAACCATAGCTACGGTGAGTGATGGTAAGGTAACCGGTGTCGCTGCTGGCAAGACTACCGTCACGGCTACTACCGCTAACGACAAATCCGCTTCTTGCGAAGTAACGGTACAGGCGGTTGCCGTCACCGGCGTAAGTCTGGACAAGACATCCGCTACTATCAAGATCGGCAGTTCTACTACCCTCAAGGCCACTGTCACCCCGGACAACGCGACCAACAAGGAAGTCACATGGTTCTGCGACAATACCGAAGTAGCAACCGTCACCAACGGTACTGTTTCCGGTATTAAGGTAGGTACGGCTACCATCACAGTAACGACCAAAGACGGAGGTTATAAAGCGCAATGTACCGTGACCGTACAAGAGGGCGATCCGCTACCTCCCACTTCCCTCACTCTCCATGAGCCGGGAATCTATGCGGAAGAAGGTCAAAAAGGAGGTTATGGCACCAAACTCTACATCGACGACAATACCGGCCGCGCATACGAAGTGTACTACTCCGGTCGTTTGGACGAAGGAGGCACAAAACTGACTATTCACACCGTCCCTCAGGATAAGGCGCGCGGTATTACGAAGAATGAGACGAACACCTCGTTCGAGGCTATCGACGGATGGTTCAAAGGTACAGGTTCGGATAAAGGTACAGGATTTAGCGCCAAAGAGGAGTTTAATAAAGCAACTGAGCGCTGCCATACTATGACAGCATCCAACTACTATGAATTGCACATCAAAGGGTTTGATCAATTCTCTATTTATGCGCAAGACAAGAAATATGATGCCAAAAACCCATCCAACAACAAATACATCAAAGTTGTTGTGGATGGCAAAGAAATAGTAAAAGATGTAGATACCCAGGTTTCTATCCGCCGCTATGATATCTCCGCAGCAGAACATGTTATCCGCATCGAAGCTGTAGGCGATGGAAACCTTCTCGGCGGTTTCTCTCTCCGTGAAGCCCAGATCCCGATGGTATCACATGTCAAAGGTAATGACTCGACGCAGGTAGTGCTGCAAACAGACGAGCTCAAGCGTTCGATTATCTACTATACGAAATACAACAAGTTCGGTAAAACGGAACTGATTTGGGAAGACAAAGAGGCTACCGGTATCACGCTGAGCGTCAAGAGTTCTACCGAAGCAGGCGACACCCTTGTGCTGGGCGGTCAGGCTTTGTGCTCGGTAGGCGTCTATCCGTTCCATGTATCATCGTTCTTCAACGGCATAGAGACCAAGCGTCTGCCTAGCGGAAAGATCACCGTCGCATCGGATATTCACGCTGTTGGCACGCCGGAGATAGAGGTATATGAAGGCGAGGCAATGGAGGAGTTGGAGTTCAACTACCATGCCTTGAGGGCCGACGACATCACGCTCACTTGGACCAACGGCACGCCGACCGGCATCACGGGGTACGGCGAGAACGGCAAATATTTCATCGGTGGTACTCCGACACAGATCGGCAATTTGCCGAAAGATTTCCCGTTCACAATCAGTGTCAAAGGCGGAAACAGCATCAATGGCGTTGTTCACGTTCTGGAACTGGTTCTCGGTGACAACCCTGTGCTGTACCTGTACACCAATCCCAAGGCATACGAGCAAGACGGCGTGATGGATTATCTGACGAGCAAAGGATACGACTTTGTTCCGCGCAAAGCGCTACGCAACGGTTTGCGTCCCGCAGAGGATTATAAGAAATACAACTGGGTGCTTATTTCTGAAGACGCCAATGCCAATAACGCAGAGGTGCTGGCACTTACCAAACAGAGTTCTATCCTGCCTGTTCTGAATATGAAAGCGTTCGCGTACACTTACGAACGCGACGAGGTGGATTGGCCAAATGGTTGGGGTGATCCCAACAACGGCAGCCTTGCGGATGACGGACGATATATCACCATTCAGCGTGAAGACCATCCTATTTTCAAGGCCATGCAGAAGAACAGGGGCTCAAAAATCGAGGTGCTCAGTAAGATTGAAGAAAAAGGTCTAATGCCGATAGATATTCACTTACCGGGTACGCACTGTCTGGCTACCTCACTGATGCGCTCCAAAGGAGAGTACTACGAAAGCGGTGACCCGCAGACGTTCCTGCATGAAATACCAGCCGGTATGCGCGGCGGAAAGAAATACATCTGTATGCCTATTGCCATCAGCAGCAGTAAAAACCTCACCGCGACAGGTAAGCAGTTGATAGATGAGGTGGTCACCTATCTGTTGAATGACGAGCCGAGCATTCAAATCCCGCAATTACAGATCACGAGTTTCACCATCAACGGCATCGCAGGTACTATTGATCAAGAGGCGAATAAGATCACCTTCGAGATAGACTTGGCGGAACACGATGACATTGACAAGTTCGCAATCGCTCCACAGGTTACCATCGCAAGCGACTACACACACGTGACACCGGCTTCGGGTGAGACAAAAGACTTCTCGGAGAGCTGGAATTATCCTGTGACGTACGAGGTGAGTGACTTCATCAACCGCCGCGTATATGAAGTGGCTATCCGCTTCTACTCATCCGAAGGCATTGAGGATGTGTATGCAGTAGGCGACTGGGTAAATATCTATGATATCTTCGGACGCAAAGTAAGTACGACCAATGAGGATATCTACCACATGGTATTGCCGCACGGCATCTATGTCATCGTGACGGAAACCGGCGAGACATTCAAGATCATGCGCTAATCCTGCGCGGCTCAGGCCGCCAGGATAATCCATGTAGCGACAGTATGCGATGCTGAGCCGAGGATGATGAAGACGTGCCAAATGGCATGATAGAAAGCGTGTTCTTCATCCTTATTAAAGAAATAGGAACCGAGGGTATAACAAATGCCCTCGGTTATTATATACCAGAAGGCCTCATGCGGCATGTTACGCCACATAGGGACCAACACGAGCAAAGCCACCCACCCCATCATCAGATAGAGGAGTAGCGACAGACGCGGATACCTGCCCAAAGCAATCACTTTCCCTATAACACCGGCAATCACGCAGGTCCACAGAAAAATAAAAAGGCTCCATCCTACCCATCCTCCAATCACGGAGAGGCATATAGGCGAATAGGAGCCTGCTATCATCACGTATATCGCACTATGGTCCAACACCCGCAGACGGCGCTTGTGTTCCGGCGCAGAGACAGCATGGTACAGCGTGGAAGAGCCATACATGAGGCACATGCCAAGCAGGAACAAAACTGTTCCCGCCATTTCAAATTTATGATTTATGATTTCAGATTGATAGGCTAAATGAAGAAGTGGCCACGCTATGAAAAGCGTAGCCACAAAAGCAATCAGATGTGTCCAGGTATTGGCTCTCTCTTCAGCGGTCATTACGGAAGGATTTTAGCCAACTTCTCGGCAATCTCGTCCATGTACTTGTTTCCCGTCTCCGGGTTGATCGGCAGTGCGCCAAAATCAATCGTGACGAAAGGATGCATACTATTGCTGGTCACAAGTTTGAGGTCCTTGCGTCCCGTACGAACCTCCATAATCTCCTTGAACGACAAAACCACGCCCTGCGCATAGAGGAGCTCTAACTCTTTATTCGCCAGCACGTTGCGACCGACAAGGATATCATGATTATACCACACCTCGTAATTATCACCCAAGTTCTCCTTGATAAATGCCAATGCCTTCGGATTCAGTTCCGGCGCTTGCCGTTTCCATTCCTCACGCACACGTGCACGCTCCGCAGCCGCCTCGCGCACATGTTCCTCATTCTCGTTGATATAGTAATCTATCGAGCGCATATACATCTTCGCGCGGACACGCAAGCCGATAAGTATCAGAAGAGTCGCAACAATAACCACCCCCGGATACGCAAGGCTACTATAATATTCCTCCAACGCAAAGGGGATAGGAATATACGCTAACGCAAGTAACAACAGCGTATATAACAGAATACGACACTTGTTGTGGCTGCGACGAATAGCACGAATCGTCTCGTCCCGCGTAATCTCACGCACGACTTTCAGACGCTCACGCGCATCGAACCAGTTCCATACTAAAAAGAACGACACCAACATCAATCCAATAAGGATGAAGAGGAGAGAATAGAGTAAAATTTCCAAATTATTCATGGCCATAAAATTTAGAAGTTTCAAATTATGCTGCAAAGTTACAATATTTTTCCGAAAGATGCAACAGTTTAGCATGTTTTTTTTTGAGAAAAGTGCATTTTTCTTGCATATGTGCCGTTTTTTGCGTATCTTTGCACACAAATTAGTAAAAAAATTCTACACTATGACAACACAAGAATTGAATCAGGCTTTCGAACAAGCCTATGGCCGCAAGGCAGAGAAAATCTTTTTTGCTCCCGGGCGCGTTAATCTGATAGGTGAACACACGGACTACAACGGCGGTTGCGTTTTCCCCTGTGCATTGAGTTTCGGTGCCTGGCTACTCCTTGCCCCCAATGCGGACAAGGTACTGCGTTTCAAATCGCTGAACATGCCTCAGACATACGAGATTGCTATCGATGCTATCCGTCCTCAGCCCGACCGCGCATGGTGCAACTACGCCTTAGGCTGTATCGATATCATCGCACGCCGTCATCCGGAAGCGAAACTGCAGAACGGATACGACCTGCTCTACTACGGCAATGTGCCTGCCGGCGCGGGGCTGAGCAGCAGTGCGGCGATGGAAGTGGTCACCGCGCGTGCCTTCACAGAAGAGATGGTCGAGAGCCTCGACACGCAGTTACCATTCGGGTACAAGGATGATAAACAATACAGGACGGAGTTGGCTCTCATCGGTCAGGCATGCGAACATGAATACGCCGGTGTAATGTGCGGTGTGATGGACCAGTTTGCAAGTGCGCAAGGCAAGAAAGACCATGCGATATACCTCAACTGCGACACCCTGGAGTTTGAGCACGTGCCGGTGAAGTTAGAGGGCATCAAAGTAGTGATTACCAATACCCACAGCCCGCACCATTTGGACAGCGGCGCTTATAACGACCGCGTGCGCCAATGCAAGACCGCCGTTGAACAAATCAGCAAGGTGAAGCCTATCAAGTTCCTCGCCGAACTGACTCCGGAAGACTGGGCGGCTGTTGAAGAAGCTGTCACCGACCCGATCGCCAAGAAACGTGCTTGCCACGTAGTGGGCGAAGTAGCACGCACCGCGCAAGCCGTTGAAGCACTCAAGCAAGGCAAGATCGAACTGTTCGGCGAACTGATGACCGCGAGTCATATCTCGCTGCGCGACAATTACGAAGTAACAGGCAAAGAATTGGACACCCTTGCCGAGGCGGCATGGCAGGTAGAAGGTGTACTCGGCAGCAGAATGACCGGCGGAGGTTTTGGCGGTTGTACGGTCAGCCTCGTGCGCGACGAAGCCATCGAGACCTTCAAAGCTTTCGTGGGCAAAGAGTACGAGGAGAAGACCGGTTTGAAAGCGGACTTCTATGTAGCGGAGATCGGAGACGGAGTAAGCCGCCTGGCATGAGACCGCTTCGCTAAAAGAATAAAGACAAAACGGCTACGACTATACCATACATCCAAATCTATGATTTATGAAACCGATTCATTTCTATACAATAAAAAGTTCAGGCGGGTTAAAAGTCGAGATCTCGAACCTCGGCGCAAAGATTACGAAACTGATAACCCCTCCCCTGCCCTCCCCTCAAGGGAGGGAGATTAAGCCGGTGGATGTAGTCTTGGGCTTTAAGACAGCCGAAGAATGGCGCACGAAAGAGACCTATTTCAACGCTATCTGCGGGCGCGTGGCCAACCGGACCAAAGACGGTGTCTTTGAGTTGAGAGACCAAAGCGGAGAACCGCGAGTGTACCATTTACCCATTAACAACGGGCCTAACAGCCTGCACGGGGGAATAGAAGGATTCAACGCCAAGATATGGGAAGTAGTGGAGCAAAGCGTCTATGAGATCAAGCTTCACTACCGCTCCAAAGACGGCGAAGAAGGTTATCCGGGTAACCTCGATGTATGGGTGACCTATACAGCGACGCGAGACAACAGGCTCGTCATCCACTATGAGGCCAAGACCGATGCACCGACCATTGTCGCAATGACCAACCATGCCTATTTCAACTTGGCTGGAGAAGGAAGCGGCCGCATCGACGACCATGTACTGCAAATCCATGCCGACCAATTCACGCCGTTCGACGAGTTCACTTGTCCTACAGGCGAGATTCGGGACGTAACCGGCACGCCTATGGATTTCCGCCAACCCACTCGCATTGGCGACCGCATCAACGATCCGTTCTTCGCCACTTGGCGCGGATTGGACAACAACTGGTGTCTGTGCGCAGCCGATGCACCGAAAGAGCTACGCCACGCCGCGACCCTTCAAGCGGACGGACGTACCATGGAGTGCTGGACAACGATGAAGGGATTGCAAGTTTATACCGGCAACTGGATTGAGCGCAACGAAGGAAAAAGCGGCACGATGTACGACGAACAGCATGCCGTGTGCCTGGAGGCGCAGAACTGGCCGGACAGTATTCACCACGACGATTTCCCGAATATCATTCTTCTTCCCGACGAGCGATTAGACGAAACAACCGAATACAGATTTCTGTAAAGTTTAAAGTTTAAAGATGAAAGATGAAAGGTAAGTGCAATATCCTATACACCATGCTGCTGGTCAGTAGCATGGTATTTTATGCTTGTACGGGAGAGCAAGCTGTTCGCACGGACACTTTACTCCGTCAATGGCAGTTCACGCAAGACACGACCGACAACCCTGTATGGCAGGACGTCACTATCCCGCATGACTGGGCCATCAGCGGTCCTTTTGACCGCGCGAACGATTTGCAGGAAGTGATTGTAGTGCAGAACGGTGAGAAAGAACCGACCTGGAAAACCGGCCGTAGCGGAGGATTGCCCTGGATGGGTAAGGGACACTACCGCACCCACGTGAAAGTGAAGAAAGACAAGTTCTACACCCTCGTCTTTGACGGCGCGATGAGTCACGCGGATGTCTATGTGAACGGAGAAGAAATGGTCTATTGGCCTTACGGCTACAACACGTTCGATTGCTATATTTTACAGAATTCAGTTGTCAGTGATCAGTCTTCAGTGGTCAGCGATCCGTATTCAGAGGTGACGATTGATGTGTTTCTGGAGAACAAACCCCAACAGAGCCGCTGGTATCCGGGGGCAGGCCTGTACCGCAATGTACACCTCATCGAGACCAACCCCATTCATATTCCCACCTTCGGAGTGCTGGTCCGTACGCCGAAAGTGAGCAAGGAGTTTGCGCAAGTGACCATCGAAGTGGAGTTGCAGGAGGGCGTTGAGGAATTAAAAATTAAAAATGAAGAATTAAAAATACAGACGGATATACTCTATAAGGGCAAAGTGGTTGCGAGTGCGGAAGGGCAACAAGGTGTAGCCGAAGTACGCAACCCGCAGTTATGGAGTCCTGAGACACCTCATCTTTATACCGCGCGTACACGGGTGTATAAGATGAGAGGTGAAAGGTTAAAGGAAGAAGGGGAACTTGTTGACGAAGTCAACACGCGTTTCGGTATTCGCGCTATTTCCTATACGCCGGAACATGGTTTTCAGTTGAACGGCGAGACGCGTAAGTTCAAGGGTGTCTGCAACCACCATGACTTAGGTCCGCTCGGTGCAGCGGTTCATAAAGATGCGTTGCGTCACCAAATTGCGATGCTGAAAGACATGGGTTGCGACGCCATCCGCACGAGTCATAACATGCCTGCTCCGGAACTCGTAGAGTTGTGCGACGAGATGGGTATGATGATGATGATCGAGCCTTTCGACGTATGGAACTGGGGCAAGACGGAGAATGACTACAGCAAGGACTTCAACGACTGGTGGAAATGGGATGTGACGAACATGGTGAAACACTACCGCAACAACGCCTGCGTGATGCTATGGTCCAGCGGCAACGAAGTTTGGAACCAAGTGCTGCCGGACGGCATCGAGATCGTGACGCAGTTACAGGAGCTCTTCCATCAACTCGACCCCACCCGACCTGTGACGAACGGCATGGACCAGGCGATGTATGTGATTCATAACGGTTTCGGTGCAGCGGTGGAACTGCCGGGCTTCAATTATCGTACGGGACGTTATATAGAGGGGTATGAGAACCTGCCGCAAAAGATGCTTTTAGGTTCTGAAACGGCGTCCACCGTCTCCAGCCGCGGTATATATAAGATTCCTGCGGTCATTCAGCCGGACGCCAAGTATCCGGACAACCAGTCCTCCGGATATGACGTGGAATACTGCGCATGGTCAGGGCTGCCGGAACAGGATTTTCAGCTGCAAGACGATTATCCCTGGACTTTAGGTCAGTTTGTTTGGACAGGTTTTGACTATTTGGGCGAACCTTCTCCGTACGACACGGACGCATGGCCCAGTCACAGCAGTTATTTCGGTATTATTGATTTGGCTTCGCTGCCCAAAGACCGCTACTGGCTCTATCGCAGCCAGTGGAACAAAGAGTCCGCGACCCTGCATGTATTGCCGCATTGGAACTGGAATGAGGGCGACTCGGTGCCTGTCTTCTGCTACACGAGTTATCCAAGTGCGGAACTGTTTGTGAACGGCAAGAGTTACGGCAAGTTACGCTTTGCCACGCCCGAAGAGACAGAATTAATGGCTAAAGGCGAAAACCCCTCCCCTTGGTGTTCTACGGATGTCCACCGGACATCCGATCGAGCAAAGCTCTTCACCCGCTCAAGGGAGGGAGATGAGGCTGCGCGCATAAGTGCCATGCCGAAGGTGGGTGAGTTTGAGATACCTGTATGGGGCAGCGCGCCGCGTCCGGAGTTATTACCGCGCTACAGGCTTATGTGGTTCGACGTGCCGTTTGAGGCAGGAGAAATGACGGTTGTGGCGTATGACGAGCATGGCAAAGAGGCTGCACGGGAGACTGTTTACACTGCCGGCGAGCCGGATCATTTGGAGGTTGTATGGGCTAATGAGAAGGAGAACCCCGAAGAGCTTTGCTACATGACGGTGAAAGTGGTAGATAAGAACGGAAACCTCTGCCCGCATGCCAATAATCTTATTCGGTATGAAGGCGAAGGATTTGTAGCAACCGCTAATGGCGACGCCGCTTGTTTGGACAGTTTTGTAGAGCCGCAGATGCACGCGTTCGCAGGCCAATGCACGTTTATTATACGGAAAGGCGCGAAAGGGGAATTCAGGTTAAGAAAATAAACAAAGATAAACATAAATAAAATTCGTAGCCAATACCGATAAAAGAAACAGCCCGAGCAGATGCCCGGGTTGTTTTATTTAATAGTTGACTAGAGGACTAGTATTCTAGTAGACTAGTAGACTATTTTTCTGGTTTTTAGCGAACTTGGGTACCTTGTACGTTGAACATCTTGTTGTCACGAACGATGTAGAGCACGCCGTCAACAACCACCTTCTGAGCCTTCTCGGTCAGAACGATATTCTCGATACCTTGCTCCTTAACGGTCCAGCGACCCGCACTGAAGTCCAACTCGATCGACATGCAAGGAAAGCCCTTGTAAGTGTCTTCTTGCCAGAGTTGACCAAATACGAGTTGACCGTCTGCGATCGTGCTCCATACGTCGTCCTCAGCGTTGTAGAGCTCCAGCTCTTGATCCCAAGAACCAGCGGAACGGAACTTGAAGAACTGCGAAGCTTTAGCATCGAATTCAACAAAGAACAAACCATTGTCCAGTTTCTCCATAGCGGTACCTTCCCAAGCGTCGAAACCACCGATGATCTCAACAGCCTCCGGGCAGTTCTCTGCCGGCAGGTTAACCCTCAGAACTACGTGCTCCAGCGGCGAATCATCGCAACGAGCCCAACGCAGATCCTCAGCGCGGAGGTCGTACAGGATGTTAGCATCCTCGTGAGTCAGGGTGTTGTCACCATCCTCACCCGGGTAGCGAACCCACTGACCTTCTACGTTCTTCTGCAGGTAAGCGTCGTCAGCCCATGCCGGCTCAGTCTCGATCTCACCGGTCTCACCCATCAAACCGCTAACGATCTGGTACGGAGTACCCTCAGCAGCCTTGAAGTTGATGTAGTAAGTCGGAGCACCGTTTGCGATCGAAGCCTCAGCGTCGAGTTGCATCTGGGTGAAGGTCCAGCCGTTCATTGCACCTACGATGAAAGGAACTACATAGCCACCGCAACCATCGCTGATAACGGTGATCTTGTAGTTGTGATAAACAGCGGTACAGGGGTTCTTCTTCCAAGCGTCCACAGTGAATACGTTCGGAGCGTCAGCGCCGTAGTTGATCATGTCGATCTCACCAGCGTAAGCACCTTGTACAACCTGTACACCACCGCGTTTAGCGGTAGCAGCACCTACTTGGTACTCCCAGTTGAAGTTACCATCTCCATCGAGCATCACCGGCTTTGCTTGAATTCCCTTCGTAGCATCGGGCTCAGCCTCCGGCTCGAAAGAACATACATACCAACCGTCGTAACCCTCAACAGCCTCAACCGGAATACAATTAGCAACGTTGTCGCTCCATCCGTTGAACGAACCGGTCACCACGATGTTGTTACAGTTCATTTCTGCCGGAACGAAGAAGCAAACGCAGACCTCACCCTGATTGTAGTAATCAGCGAGAACTTCATCCGAAGGAATTACGTCCTTTGCAGCGAATACGCTAACACTCATCAGCGCAGCTGCCAGAAAAGCATAAAATTTCTTCATAATAGAATAGATTTTAAGTTGTTAATAAAGTTAATTTAAATAATGAATATAATGTTCATTAGTTTGCATTAATACGGGTATCCGTCACCACCTTCAGCCGCGAACTTGTTGTTTGCATCACCCAGCACGTCCGTTTTGAAGTTCGGGTTTTGCCGTTTATCCGAAGAAGGGATCGGGAACCAGTTCATGTGCTCGGGAGTACCGGCTACGAAGAACGGGCTGTTGACAGCCGGCGGCATATCTGCTTTTCCCATACGTCCTTCCCAGTGATAGCGGTGCATATCCGCCTCCTGTCCGAAGAAGCGTCCGAAACGGACGAGGTCAATACGGCGGCGTCCTTCGAAGTAGAACTCACGGCTCCACTCGTCAAGCAACGTCTCTTCATCCAGTGAAGGCAGGGCGTCAGCGTGCGCACGCGCACGGATTACATTATTGATGATATTCAGTGCATCTCCGGTCTTTCCCTGACGGAAGAGGGCCTCTGCCTGGATCATGTATGCTTCTGCCAGACGCATCAACGGGATATCCGTGTCCGGCCAGCTTTTGTTTTGGCGTACGTGATATTTCGGCAGCGCTGCGTCATGCGACACGCCCGTGAACTTAAGCGCAGACCAGCAGGTGAAGAGGTATTCCACCTGTCCGAGTTGCATATCACCCTTCAATTGATATTTATAGCCTGTGGTTAGACCGTCGCTACTTAAGATAGCACGATCATCATGTAACACAGCCGGCATATGATACTCGTCATACACCATATCTTTTGCTGTTTCACGATCAATCTTCATCGGTTTGAGGAACTTATCCACCATGGTAGGCGAGGTACGCATAGATTGCCACATTGCAGCATCTTCCACGCCGCACGGATTCATACCACCTTTCGTACGCGGCGCAGCAATCAACATAATGGAGTTTGCATAGCTCTGCGCATAATTACCGTCCTGATAGATTTGGAACAACGACTCCTTGATGACATCCGGACGATGGTTGTCCGCCATAAAGAGTTGCTGGTATGCGGTATAGACGAAGCCCGAGTCCGTCGTGAAATTCTCGGTTACGAGACTATGAATACCCTTGTTGTCCTCAATAACTGCCGTAGCGGCAGTGTATGCCTTCTGCCACGTGATGTCAGACGTCCAATCCGGGTTGTACTTGTTGTACACATCGGCGTTGAGGTATGTACGTGCCAAGAGCAATTGAGCAGCGGCTTTACCTACGCGGTAGTCCGAGATACGTTGCGCAGGAAGCTCAATGATGATGTCTTTGAGTTCATCTACCAGCCATGCATACAATTCGTGACGCGGAATGAAATGCGGGAAGTCGCTCGACTCCGTAATGACGAAGGGCGAATAGAGGAACATATCCATCAGATAGTAGTAATGCAGCGCACGGATGAAGCGCACCTCAGCCAGACGATATTTATCTTCGTCCGTTGTATTGGGCGCCTGCGCCAGGAAGTGGTTGCAATACTTGATATTCAATATCAAACGGGCATAGATGGCGCCCATCATCGTGTTCGTACCTTCCCACATGGTCTGGCACAACTCTTTCGACTCGGTATCACTCCATATCCACCAAGCCTCGTCCGAAGAGAGTTCATTGCAGTACCAGATGACACGATAGAATCCGGAAGTACCGGCATCGAGTCCCGGCCAGTCCACATCGGAGTTCTCGCCCGGACCGGATTGACCGATATACGCCATACAGCCATAGCACTTGGTGAACATACGATCCGCGTTAAAGGTCGTAGAGGAGTTCGGGTCAATCGGCTTGGTATTCAAGTCTTGCACGCAGGAAGCCATCACTAATGCGATGCAAGCCAAAGCCATATATTTCAAAATACTTCTCATAATATATATGATTTATGATTTACGATGTTATTAGAATTGCAGGTTAATACCCAGGATCGTTGTCATTGAACGCGGGTAAATGGAGTTATCCACGCCGCCAAGACCGATTTCCGGATCCAAGCCCGAGTACTTGGTAATCACGAAGGGATTCGAAACGGTGCAGAATGCACGGCCCGAAATCTTATTCTTCGTGAAGGAGTAACCGAGCGTGATATTATCACAACGGAGGAAGGAAGCGTTCTCCAAGAAGCGGTCGGTAATACTGTAGTCAGCATTTCCGATAATACTTGAACCATCTTCTTTCCATATTTGCGTGTTATATCCATCCGAATAGTAGGTATTGAATACCGCTTTCGGCAAGGTATTGTAGTATCCGTTCTGTCCCAGCGATCCGGCAGGTACGGTTTGCAGACGCGAAGCGACTACGTTATTGAATACATAGTTGCCGATATTTGCACGGAAGGACATGCCCAGGTCGAAGCCGTAGAATTGGAACTTCATCTGGAAGCCCATGGTTACCGGCGCAACCGGGCTATGTTTGAAGACCTTATCCTGCTCATCAATACTACCATCATGATTCTGATCAATGATGTACCAATATTGCGAACCGTCATCACGTGTGCCCTTACCAGCCTCATAGAGATAGAACACATTGGTAGCATAGCCTACTGCGTACTTGGTAATGGATTTACCACCGAGACCGTCACCGGCATAGCCCCATCCGTCAATCATGGTGTCTTCGCCGTTGAGGTTGGTAATCTTGTTTTGGTTCCAGGTTACGTTGTAACCAAGATCCCATTTAAAGCGTTTGCCGTAATCGAGGATCACTGCGTTCACCGAGAACTCGATACCTTGGTTCTGGAGCGAACCGACATTGGACATCACACGCGTACGGAAATTCTTACCCAGCGGAACCGTAACATTATTCAACAGGTCGGTCGTATTACGGAAGTAATACTCCAACGCACCGGAAATACGGTTATTGAGGAAAGCGTAGTCAATACCTACGTTGTAGGTAGTGGTCTTCTCCCACGTCAGATTCCAGTTGTATGCATTCGGACGATCGGAGATAAAGAGGGTGTAGTCATCTTTATCCGTTACCTTATCCACGGTAGCCGCGTTGTAGTCCTCCGTAGCATAGTTCGTACCACCCACCGGATAGTATGAAGTATGGCCGGTAGTCTGCGAATAGGTCGGCAAATAATCATAGTCTCCAATACCTTCCTGCTGACCGGTAATACCGTAACCGAGACGGAGCTTGAGGTCGTTGAGCCAATGTACATCCTTCAGCAAAGTCTCTTTAATCTTCCAACCTACAGCGACTGCAGGGAAGATACCCCAGCGGTGACCCGGAGCAAAACGAGACGAACCATCACCACGAAGCGTTGCAGTAACCATCAATTGGTTCCACCCGATGTAGTTAACACGTCCGAAGAACGATACGAGGTAGTTCTCGCCACAACCGGTAGAAGTAAATGCGTTTGCTTTCTGGCCTGCCTTGGTCGGGTCCTCTTTATAGGTGGGTTGATACCAGCCCCAACCCCAGCCTTCGTAGTTATTGTAGAAGTGTTGCCACTCGTAAGCAGCCATTACATCGAAGTGCTGTTGTGCCTCTTCCCAATCGTGGCCGTACTGCGCGTAGCAGTTGAAGAGGAGGTTATATTTCATCTTCTGCTCGGTCTTGTTCCAACCATAATAGTGGCTGGCTGTACCAAGCATGTTATTCGACTCTTCTTGCTTACCGAACGAATAGTCGGCGCCGAAGTTTGCGTGGAAGACGAGGTCCTCGAGGGTATGTACCTTATAGGTAGCCTCTAAGTTTCCAACAAACGAGCCTGCATTCGAAGAATTGGACTGATGTTTGAGTTGAGCGAGCGGGTTGGAACCTCCCTTAAGGTAGTACATCCAGTTCGGGTCACCGAACGCTCCATATGCGCTGGAGGAAACAGCTATCGGTTGGAAGAATCCATCCCAGTGTGCGTCCAACTCATCTTTGGTCACATAATATTGCTGACCATTCGCCTCACCTGCATAAATCGGTTCTCCATAAATGTTAGTCAAGTCTCCGGTCGAGTAAATCGGCTGGGTCGGGTCCTTGTCCAAGTAGGAGTTGGCGATACCCGGCTCGTACTTCGTATAGATGTACATTCCCTTCGCGTTGAGGTTGAACATCAGGTGATTATCCAAGAAGGACGGGCTGAGGTTGAGCGAAGCGGTAACACGCTGCATCTGCGAGCCTTTTACGGCACCGTTGTTAAGCGTATAACCTACGGAAGCACGGTACGGCATATCCACGTTCTTGTCTTTGTAACCGCCGGTCAAAGAGATGTTATGGTCCGTAGAAATAGCGGTACGATAGATCTGGCTGAACCAATCGATATTATCGTTCATCAAGTAGGCGTTTGCCTGGTGCGACTGACCGGAAGCGGTGGCGTACGCGCGGAGTTCGTCTCCGTTGAGCACATCCATATGCTTGAGCACGGAACCGAAGCTGACGTTACCATCGTAGTTCACTCTCAGTTTCTGACCGGATTTACCTTTCTTGGTAGTAATCAAGATGACACCGTTCGAAGCACGGCTACCATAGATGGCGGTAGCGGAAGCGTCCTTAAGGACGGTGAAGGTCTCGATATCGGACGGGTTGACCAGTGCCAGCGGGTTCGACACACCCTGAATACCGTTGTTATCCATTGCCAGACCATCGATGATGATGAGCGGGTCGTTGGAAGCGTTCAGAGACGAACCACCACGAATACGGATGGAAGCGCCCTCACCAGGAGAACCACCACTGGTAGCGATGTTTACACCAGCAATCTTACCTTGGAGCATGTCTTGTGCATTAGTAACAAGACCTTTGTTCATCTCATCGGGTTTGATAGCCGTTACAGAACCGGTTGCATCGTTTTTCTTAACGACACCGTAACCAACGACTACGACTTCGTCGAGCACCTCGGTATCTTCAGCGAGTTTAACTGCCATGCCCGGCGCAGCTGCGAGTTCCTGGGTTTTATAACCCATGTAGGAGATTGCGAGTTTAGCGCCCGGCTGTACATTCAAGGTAAAGTTACCATCAAAATCGGTGATTGTACCGTTGGTAGTACCTATCTCGAGGATGGATGCACCAATAATCGGTTCACCGTTCGCCGCGTCTAGTACAGTACCGCTTGCCGTTTGTGCGACCGCAGCCGCAGTACCCAGCATCAGCAGTAGGGCGAGGGAAATAGTACGAAATATATTAAAGTTTTTCATTGTTGCGAATGATTTTGACTGTTAAATTTAAGGAACGGGAACTACGACAGGACGCGTGTAGTCCAAGCCACCCAAGAGGAAGCTGGCGGCAACACCCGCTTCGTCCAGTTCGTACTTGGAAACACTCAGTTTCTCGCCTTCTACGCCCGGCGTGGTGGTATTCGTCAACTGCACCGTGAACTTCTTTTCCGTAGAAACTTCGGAGAATATCCAGCGGAAGTTATATTCGTATTCCTTTTCGCTAATGATTTTCGTTTCTTTGGTTGCGCGATCGTATTCCGAGCGAACTTCCTTACGATAGAACTTACCGGTGTTAGCAAGCGTATTTACGTCCCGCTTGAATTCATACTTGAGATAGCACGTGGTATCCGCGCTAACAGTATCCATATGATCGAAGATCTTAATGGTATCTTTTATAAATGTCATCGGCGGAATAAAACGCGTACGGATAGAATCTCTAAAGACACTGTCCAATACATATTCGTCTCTGAAAGTAGCCTCCCAGTCGGTATTTGGGAAGGTGTTGATTACTTTCTCCAATTTCTCTACGCGGGCTGCGTTTGCAGCGGTAGAGCCACCATAGACACGTCCGTCCGGTGCGATAAAGCCATCACCTACATACTTCAGAGTAAACGGATCGCCCGTACGAGGCGTAACGAGCAAAGTAAAGACCGTACCTTGGTTTTGCCATTCGCCATACTCATAGGACAAGGTGTCCACTTTCTTCGGCTCGAAGACACCATCACCGAACGTCATTGTACGATACAACAAGACGGGGTCATTCACGTTTTTGGACGGGAACTCGTACTCTGCAATGATGAGCTGCTGTCCATCCTGTTTCACATAGCCGCGCGCACCGCTTGTACCGGTGTTTGCGCCATGCAACGTCGCCTTTAACAGGTCGGTGCAAACCGCTGTCACATCAGACTTGTTCTCGCAAGAGGTGAAAGCAATAGTTGCTAACGCCATTGCGAATGCACTTACAAGTAGTTTGTTTTTCATAAATAGATATTTTAGTTTGTTATTGTTATTACTATTCTTTTTCTTTGATCAAGAATACCGATGCGGCACCAAGGATAAGGAGTACACCGGCAACGACGAGCATACCTGCTTGTACGTGCGCGCATATATATTTAAGGAGTAAACCACCGCAGAGGGCTGCAACGATTTGCGGTACGCAGATCGTGCAGTTGAAAAGTCCGAGGTAGTATCCCATGTTTCCGCCCTTGATAGCGTTCGTCACGATCGTGAACGGCAGCGCAAGCATTGCAGCCCAAGCCGCACCGATGAGTGCGTAACTGATCCAGAGGACGTACGGATTCGTTACAAACCAGATAGAGATAAATCCAACCGCTCCGACGAGCAGCGAGATGGCGTACGCACCTTTGTTTCCGGTCCATTTCTCGAGTAAAGGCAAGATCATCGCCCAGAGGAGCGATCCAACAGCCTGCACACAGAAGACGACTCCTACCCAGTTACCTGCGGTCTGGAACGCCGAATCAGCGGCATTGACTCCATCCCATCCATAGCAGTTCGATGCTATAGCACCGTTAGAATATGTCCACATATACATGAAAGCCGCCCAGCAGAAGAACTGCACGAGACCGACCGTCCAGAAAGCAGAGGGAGCCTCCTTGAGAAGACCGATGAAGCCCTTCTCTTCGGATTTATGATTTATGACATCAGATTTATTATCTTCTTTGATGCCGTGGAACTCGGCATACTCCTCAGGGTTAAGCTCTTTGACCGTGGCGAAGGTATAGAGCGAGCAGAGGATGAGGATGGCAGCGCCCGCGTAGAAGGACCACTTCACGGAGTCAGGAATAACGCCTTCCGGCGCCTCGTTGGCAATACCGATCCATGTAAAGAAGATCGGGAAGAGGTATCCGACCACCGAGCCGGCGTTACAGAGCGCGGACTGGATGGCATAGGCCGTACCTTTCTGCTCCTCGTTGACCATGTCTCCAACCATCATCTTGAAGGGCTGCATGGCGATATTGATACTCGTATCAAGGAACATGAGGCTGAAGAGCCCGAACCACATCGCCGCGTTCAAACCGAGGAAAGCGGATTGCGCGAAAGTGAAGTCACCGGCATTAGGCAACAACAGCATTACCGCGACCGCGATGAGTGCGCCCACGAGCAGATATGGTTTACGACGCCCGAGACGGGTCCAGGTCTTATCACTGTACTTACCGACCAGCGGCTGGACGATCATACCCATCAAAGGCGGGAGGATCCAGAAGAAACTCAACGTGTGCGGGTCAGCACCCAACGTAGCAAAAATACGGGAGATGTTAGCGCTCTGCAGCGCATAAGCAATCTGTACTCCGAAAAATCCAAAACTCAGATTAAAGAGTTGCGTAAAGGATAAATTTCGTTTAGCCATGATATTAGTTTTCAAATTCGCCGCAAAATTACAACATTTTTTTTAAATACACAATAGGGATGAGCATTTTTTGTGAAAAAATGTTATTTTTTTCGTCTTTACAGAAGCGGATGACAGGTTCAGAAGGGCCTCAAAAACGTACCCGAAAGGGGGTTGCAAATATAATTCTGTACCCGATATACCTCCGATTTACCTCCGACTTGCCTCCGAGATGCCTCCGAGATGCCTCCGACTTGCCTCCGATATCTATTTTGTAAATCATTTAAAATGTACAAGTTAACTAATACCGGAAAAAGCTGACTCAATAACTGAAACAGAATCTCGAAATTTGACATTTATATCCTTATTATGAGTAAACCTGTTTCAATATAAGACAATAAGACACTGATAAAATACAGCATATTTTCATAAAAAAAGCACAAACACTTGCATATATAAAAAAAAAGTTATATCTTTGTGCCCAAATTAGTTGAAAGGTGATAGTTGAAAGGTGAAAGGAAGAAAGGAAAAACACATAATATGGAAATAACACACGAACAGTTAGTAGAGGCTCTGAGGGAGCATTTCGGTTTTGACACGTTCAAAGGCAATCAGGAAGCCATCATCCGTAATGTGATGAATGGTAATGATACCTTTGTCCTGATGCCGACCGGCGGAGGAAAGAGTCTCTGTTACCAGTTGCCCTCATTGATTATGGACGGCGTGGCGATAGTTATTTCGCCTCTGATAGCGTTGATGAAGAACCAGGTAGATGCGATGCGTAACTACTCGGAAGTTCCGGGTGTGGCGCATTTCATCAACTCGAGTCTGAGTCGTCCTGAGATTGCAGCGGTGAAGGAGGATGTAGTGAGCGGTCGGACCAAATTGCTGTATCTGGCCCCCGAGAGTCTGCAGAAGAATGAGAACGTGGACTTTCTACAGGGAGTGAAGATCAGTTTTTACGCGGTGGATGAGGCGCATTGTATCTCGGAATGGGGTCATGACTTCCGTCCGGAGTACAGTCAGATCCGCAGCATGGTTCAGCGAATCGGCAAAGCGCCTATAATCGCTCTGACCGCAACGGCAACACCGAAAGTGCAGAAAGACATCCAGAAGAACCTCGGTATGCCGGACGCGACTGTTTTCAAGAGCAGTTTCAACCGCCCGAACCTGTATTACGAAGTTCGTCCGAAAACGGCGGATGTAGATAAGGATCTGGTACGTTACATCCGCAGCATGGAAGGCAAGAGCGGTATCGTCTATTGCCTGGCTCGGAAGGAAGTGGAGGATTTGGCAGAAGTGCTGAAAGTGAACGGTATCTCCGCCCGTCCCTACCACGCCGGCATGGATGCCGCGACGCGCTCCGCGAACCAGGACGCGTTTCTGATGGAAGAGGTTCAGGTTATTGTAGCGACTATCGCCTTCGGTATGGGAATAGACAAGCCCGACGTGCGTTTCGTGGTGCATTACGACATTCCGAAATCGTTGGAGGGTTATTATCAGGAGACGGGTCGCGCCGGCCGTGACGGCGGCGAAGGACAATGTATCTGTTTCTATTCGCCGGATGACATCGAACGTCTGCGTCGTTTCCAGCAAGGCAAGACCCCCAAGGAGATAGGTATCGGCAACCAGTTGCTTTTCGAGACGCAGAGTTATGCGGAGAGTACTATTTGCCGGCGTAAGTTACTGCTGCACTATTTCGGCGAGGAATACACGGAGGAGAAATGCGGTAACTGCGACAACTGCCGCAAGACATACAAACAAGTGGATGCGAGCGAGTTGCTACAGTTGGCATTGGAGACCATCCAGCAGGTAAAAGAGAAGCAGAAAGCGGAGCATATCGTAGATATCCTTCACGGCAACCAGACGGCTGAGGTGATGAGTTACCACCATGACGAGTTGGAGAATTTCGGTGCGGCGAGTGATGAAGAAGAGAGTACGCTGCACGCCATTATCCGTCAGGCGTTAGTGGTAGGCATGCTCAAGAAAGACGTTGACTCTTACGGCGACCTTAAGCTGACGAAAGAAGGAACGAAATTCATCCGCAAGCCCGGCAAGTTCGAGGTGCCGATAGAGATCCAGAACGACGATGACGATCTGATGGACGGCGCAGCAGCCACCTGCGCGGCGGCCGATGAGGTGTTGTTCGCGATACTAAAGGATATCCGCCGCAAGGTAGCGAAGAAGAATGACGTGCCGCCGTTTGTTATCTTCCAGGACCCGAGTCTGGAAGCCATGGCGACGACGTATCCGATTACGATGGAGGAGCTGCTGACTATCCCGGGTGTGGGCGTAGCGAAAGCGAAACGCTACGGCGACGAGTTCCTGCGCGTCATCAAAGAGTACGTAGAGGAAAACGAAATCATCCGTCCGGACGACATGCGTATCCGCACGGTAGCGAAGAAATCCACGCGCAAGAAACAGATCATTCAGGCCATCGACCGACGCGTCGATTTGGACGACCTGGCAGAGAGCTGCGGCATGTCCATGGAAGAGATGATGGACGAGTTGGAGGCAATTGTCTTCTCCGGCACAAAGATCGACATCAACTACTTCATCCAGGAAGTGCTCGACCCCGACGAGGAGGAAGAGATATACGACTACTTCAAGAATGCCGACGATGATAACATCCACAAGGCGATGGAGGAACTGGGCGAAGACTACTACGATGAGATGCACGTACGGCTGGTAAGGCTCAAGTTCCATTGCGACTTGGGAAATTAAAGAGTGAAAGAATGAAAGAGTGAAAGAATGAAAGAATGAAAGAGTGAAAGAATGAAAGAATGAAAGAGTGAAAGAGTGAAAGAGTGAAAGAGTGAAAGAGTGAAAGAGTGAAAGAGTGAAAGAGTGAAAGAGTGAAGCAGGGAGTAGTTGATTTTATAACGTTAGGGTGCTCGAAGAATCTGGTGGATGCAGAGCGGGTGATGCGGCAGTTGGAAGCGGCCGGATGGCAATGTGTGCATGATGCGGAAGAGCCGAAAGGTGAAGTGTGCGTAATCAACACGTGCGGCTTTATCGGCGATGCGAAAGAAGAAAGCATCAACATGATCCTGCAGATGGCCGAACGCAAGAAACGCGGCAAACTGCGTCTGCTTATCGTCATGGGATGTCTAAGTGAACGCTACCGCGCAGAACTCGAAGCCGAACTGCCGGAAGTCGATGCCTACTACGGGAAGTTTGATTTTGAGGGGATGGTCAGCGCTCTCGGGATACCGGAATACCGAGATACCGGAATACCGAAAAGTTGTAAGTCTTTTGAGCGGCATTTGACCACGCCTAAGCACTATGCCTATCTGAAGATAAGCGAGGGATGTAACCGGATGTGCTCCTATTGCGCCATCCCGTTGATTACCGGAAAGCACACCAGCCGGCCGAAAGAAGAAATCATTGCGGAAGTGAAATGGCTGGTGAGCCAGGGTGTAAAGGAACTGAACGTCATCGCGCAGGACTTGAGCAGTTATGGATTGGATCTTTGCAAAGGTGAAAAGTTAAAGGTGAAAGGTGAAAGGAAACACTTGTTGCCAGAACTGATAGACGAGATAGCGCAGGTACCGGGAGTGGAATGGATCCGGTTGCATTACGCCTACCCTACCGATTTTCCGGAGAAGTTGCTGGACGTGATGGCGAAGCACGCAAATGTATGCAAATATCTGGATATCGCCTTGCAGCATTGCACGGACCATATGTTGGGTTTGATGCGCAGACACATCACCCGGGCGGAACAGGACGCGCTAATCAAGAAAATACGCGAGCGCGTGCCCGGGATTTGTATAAGGACAACATTGTTAGTGGGTCATCCGGGCGAGACAGAGGAGGACTTTGAAGCGTTGAAGGACTGGGTAAGAGAAATGCGTTTTGAGCGGATGGGTTGTTTCGCCTATTCGGACGAAGAAGGCACATACGCGAACAAACACTACCGGGATGACGTGCCGCAGGAAGTGAAAGAGCGCCGGGTATCGGAGTTGATGGCAATCCAACAGGAGATCAGTGCGGAGTTGATGGCACAACTTGTGGGCAAGAAAGAACGCGTAATCATCGACCGGAAAGACGGCGATTATTGGATCGGACGGACACAATTCGACAGTCCCGAAGTGGATTGCGAGGTGTTAATTGAAAAGTCGAGAGTTGAGAGTTCAGAGTTGAAAGTTGGAGAGTTTTACGAAGTGGAGATTGAGAAGGCGGAAGAGTTTGATTTGTACGGAAAAATAATACATTGATTATACCATGTTGACGAAAGAGTTAATCAGCCGGATAGCGACTGCTACCGGTTTAAGCAAAAAGCAAGTGGAACACTTGATGAGCACGAGCAATGCCATCTTGCGCGAGAACCTGATGGCCGGTAAAGCAGTGTCGCTGCAAGGTTTTGGTGCGTTGGAGGTGAAGGAGCGTGCACCCCGCACGATTGTTCATCCGAGGACCGGAGAACGTACCGTGAGTCCGGGAAAGAACCAATTGGTTTTCCGTCCGGTAGATAACTTAAAAGAAGAACTCAAAAAGATCTAAGGTATGGCAGAAAAACTTAGTTGGACCGAGTTACGCCGCATTTTGGCGTCTCGCGCAGGAGTGAGTGAGAAAGAAGCGAACACGTTTCTGACCGCTTTGAACGCGGAGATAGTGGAGGCTCTCAAGACGGACAAACAAGTGAAAATCAATGGTCTGGGTATCTTCAAGTTGCAAGCAGTCGCGCCGCGCAAGAGTGTGAACGTAGCGACCGGAGAAGCCATCACCATCGAGGGATATAACAAAGTGGCTTTCGTGCCGGAAGCGGGTGTGAAGGAGTTGATCGAACGCAGCGGAGAACCTCGCACAGAAGACATCATACCGGACGGGAATACCGCACAACCGGAAGCCGACCCGATTAAGAAATTGGGCTCGCAGGCCGAGGAGATTGTTGATATCTTAGGCGAACTCGGACAGAGTCCGAAGGAAGAGGACAAGCCCGAGAAAGTGCAGGAACCGGAAGCTGTAATCGAACCGGAACCAATCAAGGAACCCGAACCTGTAAAAGAACCGGAACCGGTATTCTATGTTCCTCAGTCGCAGCAGACTCAAGAACCGGAACCGCCGAAGAAGAAAGAGAAGAAACATCATTTCCTACGCGACACGTTAATTTGCGTGGTGATATTGCTGTTACTGCTGTTAGTCGGATATTTCTTCCTGCGCAGCCAGTTGAGTGATTTAATCGATTCCTTCTTGCCGGACAAGACGCAAACAGAGCAAGTAGCCGTCGCGACGGATTCGACCGCTGCAGCTATTCCCGCTCCGATTGAGTCCCCCACCGAAGAAGAACTGACAGAAGAGCAAATTCTAGCAGAGTTCCTGGAGGCATCCGGAGAGACGGAAGAGGCGGAGACGCCGAGCGATGAGATATACGAGGATATTATCGCTATCGAGCCGATGCACGAAGCAAGCCGGCTGACCTGGATGTCCAAGCGTTTCTACGGCACCAAAGCGTACTGGCCGTATATCTACGATGCCAACAAAGACCATATTTCCAACCCCAGTAAGATTGACGTTGGGACGCCTATCCGCGTTCCGAAATTGACGGAGGCGCAGAAAGACACCACCAGTGCAGCATATCTGCAGTTACTCCAAGAAGCAGAAGAAGCTTGCAAGAAATAATTCGCATAGAAGGAGCTGACACCCACAACCTGAAACATGTGACGGTAGATATACCGCGCAATCAGTTGGTTGTGGTGACGGGTGTGAGCGGCAGCGGCAAGAGTTCGCTGGCGTTCGACACCTTGTATGCGGAGGGGCAGCGAAGGTATGTTGAGAGTTTGAGTGCGTACGCGCGCCAGTTCATGGGGCGCATGCAGAAACCGGACGTAGAGAAGATAGAAGGTATTCCGCCGGCCATCGCCATCCAGCAGAAAGTGAGCAGCAGAAATCCCCGTTCAACGGTAGGCACCGTGACGGAGATATATGACTATTTGAAACTTCTTTACGCGCGCGTAGGCAAGACGTACTCGCCCGTGAGCGGGGAGGAAGTGAAGAGAAACACCATCCGTGACGTGGTGGCGTTTATGGAAAGCCAGCCGAAAGGAACCCGGTTATACTTGCTGAGCCCGATCATCCTGCCGCAAGGGCGTTCGTTACAAGAGCAACTGGCCCTGTGGCAAAGCCAGGGTTTCAGCCGATTGCTGATAGATGGCGACACCGTGCGTCTGGATGCTGAGACATGGAAACAAGCGGATGGACACGATGCGTATCTGCTGGTGGACCGCGTGGTGGTGGACAAAGAGCAGGCGACGAGTAACCGCTTTGCCGACAGCGTTCAGACAGCGTTTTTTGAGGGTAAGGGTGAATGTCGCATCTGGGTTGACAAGCACGAGAAAGTTTTCTCGGAACGCTTTGAGGCAGACGGGATACAGTTCCTTGAACCCAGCGAACACTTGTTCGATTTCAACAATCCGGTAGGAGCATGTCCGGAGTGCAAAGGTATAGGCGTGGTGACAGGTATCGATCCGGACTTGGTGGTACCCGACAAGTCGAAATCCATCTACGAACAGGCCATCGCGTGCTGGCAGGGCGAGAAAATGAAAGAGTGGCAGGACGCGTTAGTGATGAATGCCGCAAAATTCAATTTCCCCATTCATACACCGTTCTATGCCTTGACACAGGAACAGAAACACCTCATCTGGACCGGCAACGAATATTTCCACGGACTGAATGACTTCTTCCACGAGTTGGAGGCCAAGCAATACAACCGATTGCAATACAAAGTGCTCCTGGCTCGTTACAAAGGCCGTACCACTTGTCCCGAATGTCACGGACTACACCTCCGCAAAGAGGCAAGTTACGTGCTGGTGAACGGTAAAAATATCCAATCCCTTTGTACCATGCCGCTGAATGAGTTGCAGGAGTGGTTCAAACATATCGAGTTAACGGATGTCGAGCGCCGGACGGCTGAAATACTGCTCGTGGAGATTGACAAACGCCTGCAGTTCATGCACGACGTAGGACTGAGTTACCTGACGTTAAACCGAATGAGCAACACCTTGTCGGGCGGCGAGAGTCAACGTATCCAACTGGCTAAATCTTTAGGCAGCAGTCTGGTGGGGTCGTTGTACGTATTGGATGAACCCTCTATCGGACTTCATCCGCGCGACACGGAGCGGTTGATACACGTGCTGAAAGAGTTGCGCGATTTAGGAAACACCATCGTGGTCGTTGAGCATGACGAAGATATCATCGCTGCCGCAGACCATATTATCGAGATTGGTCCGAAAGCCGGCCGTTTAGGCGGCGAGGTGGTGTATGAAGGCAGGCCGCGGCCGGAGTTGTTCACCTACAACATCCCTGCGCAACGACGGCATTGGAACAACTATATCGAGATAGAAGGCGCGTGCGAGAACAACCTGCAGAATCTGACCGTTCGTTTCCCCCTGCATGTGATGACTGTGGTGACAGGCGTGAGCGGTAGCGGCAAGTCGAGTCTGGTAAGCAAAGTGCTCTACCCTGCGCTGAAGAAACATTACGGAGGGACATTCGCGGAGCACACCGGCGATTTCGGGCAGTTGCACGGTAGCCTGCACTTGATGCAAGACATCGAGTTCGTGGACCAAAATCCGCTGAGTAAATCGAGCCGCAGCAATCCCGTGACGTACCTCAAAGCGTACGACGAGATTCGCCGCCTATTCGCCGAGCAGCCTTTGGCCAAACAGTTAGGGCTGAGTCCTTCGCATTTCTCGTTTAATACCCCGGGAGGACGATGCGAGACCTGTCAGGGCGAAGGAACAATCACGATTGAGATGCAGTTCATGGCGGACTTGGTGCTGGAGTGCGAGCAATGCCACGGAAAACGGTTCAAACAAGACATCCTGGATGTCCATTACCGCGGCAAGTCGATATACGACGTGCTGTGTATGACGGTAAACCAAGCCGTGGAGTTTTTCAGCGAAGATCCGGAGTGCGCGAAGATCGTCAAACGCCTCAAACCGCTGCAGGACGTAGGTATCGGATACGTGCAACTGGGACAGAGCAGCAGTACGTTGTCGGGCGGCGAGAGCCAGCGCGTGAAGTTAGCTTCATTCCTTGCCTCCGAGGACAACAGACCGACTATCTTCGTATTCGACGAACCCACCACGGGCCTGCATCACAAAGATATAGAAGTGCTGCTCAATGCCTTGAACCGCCTGATCAGCAAAGGCCACACGGTGATTATCATCGAACATAATCCGGCTGTGATTCTCGCTGCCGACCATGTAATCGACCTGGGACCGGAAGGCGGTTCACAGGGAGGACGAATTGTTTGTACCGGCACACCGGAACAAATAGCACAATGCAAAGAAAGTTACACGGGCAAATACCTTGCCCAAATTATGAATACACAACATGAAAAGCTTAAAGTTTGATATGGGATACCTACCCCGTTGGGGCGTTTTATTCTTGGATTTATTGCTGTGCACGATAGCCTTTTGGATCAGTGCATGGATCGGAAGTAACTATTTCAATTACTCCTCCGACAACCCGCCCATATTACCAATCGAGCAACAATACCTTGTGATTATCATCGTACAGATGATTGCCTTTTGGGCATTTAACACCTTCTCCGGTATTCTGCGCTATTCGACATTCGTTGACATGGTCAAGGTGCTATTGGCGAATCTGGCGACCGGAGTCGCTATTGTCCTATTTAACTGCGTGATGGATTGGAGCACAGGAGGTCATCCGATTTTTAACACGATTGTCGCTATCTATGTACCAATTGCTTTTGTACTGCTATTCACCTTGCGCGTAGCCGTGAAGACGTTCGGTGAAATGCTGCAGCAGTATGGGAACGGCAGCCCGCGCGTCCTGATTTACGGCATCAAATATGCCGGTGTCTCCATCGCCAAGATGTTACGCTCGGCTGGTAACACACCTTATCGTCCCGTTGGATTTATCTCCGACGGCGAACATGGATTCGAGGTTGCCGGATTGCCTGTATGGCAACTCAATGACAAACTCTTCGAGTGGATGAAGGCACGTAATATACGCCACGTCATTGTCTCACCGCTTAAGATGCGCGAGATTAATCCGGCGAAAGACTTGCAGATTTTCATTGACCATAACATCCGCATTCTGACAACTCCCTATTTCACCAGTATGGACAACCCGAATGATATCGACGCGCAACGTATCGGCCGTATTGACGCCATACGCATCGAAGATCTGCTGGAGCGTCCGCAGATAGAGGTGAGCACCGAGAATGTGCGTCAAATCATTCAGGACAAAGTGGTTCTCGTCAGCGGCGCCGCCGGTAGCATCGGCAGCGAACTGGTGCGGCAGATTCAGAAATACGGCCCGCAGGTGACTATTCTTCTGGAGATTGCGGAGTCACCGCTGCATGACCTGAGTTTGGATTTGCAGAAACAATTCCCTGATGCGCGGTTCATTCCTGTCATCGCAGACATACGGGACAGAGATCGTATCGAACAGATTTTCAGCGAACTGCGTCCCGATGTGGTTTATCACGCCGCGGCGTACAAGCATGTTCCCTTAATGGAGAGTTATCCCAACGAAGCCGTGCGCGCGAACGTACTCGGCACGAAGAATATGGCCGACATGGCGGTCAAATACGGAACGGAGCGATTCGTGATGATCTCTACGGACAAGGCCGTTAACCCGACGAACATCATGGGTGCCAGCAAACGTATCGCGGAGATATACGTACAATCCCTCTTCCATAAACTGCAAAAAGAGAACCCGCAATGCACGAAGTTCATCACCACGCGTTTCGGTAATGTGCTCGGCAGTAACGGTTCAGTCATCCCGTATTTCCGCAAACAGATTGCAGCAGGAGGCCCCGTCACGGTGACCCATCCGGAAATCATTCGCTATTTCATGACCATCCCGGAAGCCTGTACGCTCGTCATGGAAGCCAGCACTTTGGGTAACGGCGGTGAGATCTTCGTCTTTGACATGGGCAAACCGGTGAAGATCCTGGATCTGGCACGTAATATGATTCGCTTGGCAGGATACACTCCGGAGAAAGATATTCCGATTGTCTTCACGGGCTTGCGTCCGGGCGAGAAATTATACGAAGAGTTGTTGAACCAAAAAGAACTCACGCTCCCCACCAGCAACAGCAAGATCATGATTGCCCGCGTACGCGAGTTCGACTATAACGAAGTAAGCCAACTCATCGACCTGCTCATCGAGACGAGTCACCAGAACAAGTCCTTTACCACCGTCAAGATAATGAAAGAACTGGTACCGGAGTATATCAGCAAGAACTCTATCTACGAGCAACTTGACCCGAAATGATGCAAAACGCGCTGATTGCACATAGTTATCTGATCGGATTGCTGAGTTTTATCCTCGGCGCCTTGTTTATGCCTGTAGTCATCCGGGTGGCGAAGGCAAAGGGGTTCGTCGTGCGGCCGAACAAGCGAATGAGTCATGACGGAGAGGTGCCTAATATCGGAGGATTGAATATCTGCTTCACCTTTATGCTGACCTACTTGCTGTGCACGCCTATGGAGAGACATCCGTTCTTCCTGATCGGATTGTTTATCATCATGGTAGTAGGCTTTACGGACGATGTATTGGTGTTACGTCCCACGGCCAAACTGTTGGGCGAGACACTGGCAGGCGTGGCGCTTATAGGCTTTGCCGACATACGCATCACCCACCTGCACGGACTGTTCGGCATCGCGGAAATAGGAATCATTCCGAGTTATCTCCTATCGCTCGCCGTCCTCTTAACCGTCATCAATGCCATCAACCTCATTGACGGCATTGACGGATTGGCCAGCGGCTTGGGGATTTTGTATTGTCTCTTTTTCGCCATCTATTTCGGTTTGGCAGGAGATATAGCATGGTCCAATATGGCCATCTGCATGATCGGCGTCTTAGCCGTGTTCTTCATCTATAACGTCTTCGGCAAACGGGACAAGATCTTCATGGGCGACTCCGGGAGTCTGTTGTTAGGATACCTGCTGACGGCGTTTGTCTTCCATTTCTGCGAAATCAATGCGTACCATCTTGTGCCGGAAACGCTGCATGCAAGTGCTGCTCCGGCTGTGGCTGTTTGTGTATTGACCGTGCCGTTGTTCGACGCCGTCCGCGTCAGCCTGACGCGTCTCAAACAGCGCAGGCCGCTCTTCGAACCGGACAAGAACCATATTCATCATCTGTTGCTGCGCACGGGGCTGAATCATATACAGACGACCTGCGTGCTGCTGAGTGCGAGCGTGGTCTTTATCGGACTCGGCATCCTCGGGCGGAATTGGAACAACTGGCTTTTGTTATTGACCGATTTCGGAGTTGCTACACTATTGACCATCCTTCTTTGGAGAGTTATTAACCATCAAATCGTTCTTACGCATGCTGACCATTGATCATGTAAGTATGGAGTTCTCCGCCCGTCCCGTGTTGGATGACATTACGTTCCTTATCAATCGCAAGGAGCGCGTGGCACTGGTGGGTAAGAACGGTGCCGGCAAAACAACCCTGCTGCGTCTGATTGCAGGAGAATACCAACCGACAAGCGGACGAATCGCTCGCGAAGCGGATATGACAATCGGATACCTGCCGCAGGTCATGCTTTTCCATGACGACAGAACCTTACGCGAAGAGGTCATGACGGTTAAAAATGAAGGGCATAAAGGATTAGAGGATGAAGGAAATGATGCTCGCTTCATCGCCGAGATGGACCGGACCATCATTGGTTTGGGATTTGAGCGCAAGGATTTCGAACGGCCCTGTTCCGAATTCTCCGGAGGATGGAGAATGCGTATCGAGTTGGCGAAAATCCTTCTGAGACATCCGGATCTGTTATTACTCGACGAGCCGACAAACCATCTGGATATCGAGTCCATACAATGGTTGGAGGACTTCCTCAAAAGCAGCCCATCGGCCGTACTCATGGTAAGTCACGACAGGGCATTTATTGATAATGTGTGCGGCAGAACGATTGAAATCACCTTGGGACGAATTTATGATTACAATGTTAATTATAGCCGCTTTGTGGAGTTACGCAAAGAGAGGCACGAACAACAGGTAAGAGCGTACCAGAACCAGCAGAAGATGATTCAGGACACGGAAGAGTTCATTGAGCGTTTCCGCTACAAAGCGACCAAGGCCGTACAGGTACAGAGTCGTATCAAGCAGCTGGAGAAACTGGAACGTCTCGAAGTGGACCTGGAGGACACCAGTAAACTGAACTTACGCTTCCCACCTGCCCCGCGCAGCGGAGACTTCCCGCTCATAGTAGAGGATTTGCGAAAAGACTTCGGGGAGCATACGGTCTTTCATGATGTCACTTTCACTATCCGGCGCGGCGAGAAAGTGGCGTTCGTAGGAAAAAACGGAGAAGGTAAATCCACACTCGTCAAATGTATCATGGGGCAACTGGATTATCTGGGCACGCTCAAAATCGGCCATAATGTCAAGATAGGCTATTTCGCCCAGAATCAGGCTGCGCTGTTGGATGAGGAAAAGACGGTGTTTGAGACCATTGACTACGTCGCCGTAGGAGACATCCGGACAAAGATACGGGACATCTTGGGCGCGTTTATGTTCGGCGGCGAAGCATCGGACAAGAAAGTAAAAGTGCTCAGCGGAGGAGAAAGAAGCCGTCTGGCTATGATACGGTTGTTACTCGAGCCCTGCAATGTACTCATCCTCGATGAGCCCACCAACCATCTGGACATGCAGTCCAAAGATGTACTCAAAAATGCGCTGCAGGACTTTAACGGCACCCTTATATGCGTCAGTCACGACCGTGATTTCTTAAACGGACTCGTTAGCAAAGTCTATGAGTTCGGCGGCGGAAGAGTCAAAGAACACCTCGGCGGTATATACGATTTCCTCCGTGCGAAAAAGATGACTAACCTCACAGAGTTGGACAGGAGGCAAATTGCACCTTCCGCCGACGGTCAACCGACGGTCAACCGACAGTCAAAGCCAGGGTCCAACCAGTCCGGAGCCCTGGATTATGCCGCACAGAAAGCCGCAGCCGCCGAGAAACGTAAAAAAGAAAAACAGATTGCGGAAGTTGAAAATGAGATTGCGGCCCTCGAAGGAAAGCAAGCAGAGATGGAACAGCTGTTAGCGATGCCGGAAAACCAAACACAAGAGAATTTCCAGAAATACGAAACAATCAAACACCAGATAGAACAGAAAATGTACGAATGGGAAATACTCAGTGAGAATTGAAAGGTGAAAGGTGAAAGGTGAAAGGTGAAAAGTGAAAGGCGAAAATGAAAGAGATTATTGAATATATTCTGACGTGGTTGTGTTACGGCGACGAAGAAGCAGCGCAACGCATAGCGTACACCGCAGACGAGCAGGCGCTGAAGGATCACGATGTGATTATTGTTCCCAATGGTTTATTGGGGAAAAAACTGGTTGTTCCGGAGATGAAACGCCCTGTGGTAGAAGAACCGGCAAAAGGCAAGACGATTATCCGTACGGACATCGTCTATTCCGTTTTCTTCTTCACATCCCGTGCGGAGGAGTTGGTGAACACCCAACGCGACGAGCACGGCCGCTTTGCCGCCAAATATTCTATTCTGAATGAGAAGAGCCGTTTGCAGATTCCGCGTCTGGACGAGTACGCCCGATTGGTTCTCAAGCAACTGGATCTGCCTTTACCTGAACCCGGTTTCGGGCATGTCTATCTCACACACGACATCGATGCTATCACGCAATACCGCTCGCTGCGCGGCGCGTTAGGCGGCATCCGCAGAGGTGAAGGCAAAGCCGTGCTGAACGCCTTGCGTTCTATCCACCACGACCCGCTGTACACGTTCCCCTGGCTGCTCGAACAAGATGCGAAAGTGAAACAGGCCGACACCATCTATTTCGTCAAGCGAACAAAAGGACGCGGTTTCGACTATCCGCAATACTGTTTATGGGGACGGGACTTCAAGCAGCTGAAGCACATGCTCCGTCATAATAATGCCTATCTGGGCGTGCACGGCAGTTATTACGGGGACATACCGAAGATTCAGTACAGCAAAATGTTCCGCGCCCATTATCTTCGCAGCTCCATCGAACACATGCAACGTCTGGTGGACGCCGGCTACACGGATGATTTCACGATGGGCTTCGCCGACCAAGCCGGTTTTCGCTTGCAGACATGCCGTGCTGTGCGGTGGATCAATCCCATGACGATGCAATTGACCCGTCTTACTTTGCATCCTTTGATGATTATGGACAACACCCTCAGTCAAGCCAATTATATGAACCTCACGGAAGACGAGGCGTATTTCCTTTGCGAACGACTGATTGAAAAGGTACAAATGCACCACGGCGACCTCTGCCTGTTATGGCACAACAGCAACATCAACGATGAGACTTACCATCGCACGTTATATCCTAAAGTTCTCCAGTTGTTAAATGGCAAAGGATAAAGTCTTGAATATTCTTGTGGTCTCTGACCCTCCGGCTGCCCCGGGTTATTTGCCCCGCGTGCGTTTCCTGTGCGAATACCTCGTGCGGAAAGGGTATGCTGTGACGTTGTTGACTGAAGAATACGGCGACTTGGCATTTGACCACTCCTATCCGATCGAAACCATCCGTATGTATAACGGCGGTACCTTCGATTGGACTGTAAAAACGATCTGGACACTGTTCACCGACTGGCATAACAGAGTTTTTGCAAAGAGATTTCTGAAGACGGTCAATCGCCGATCCTTTGACATCGTCCTCTGTTCTGCCTTCAGCGATTTTCCTTTAGGCGCGGCGTTGCGGATAGCGCGCACACTGAACGTGCCCTTGTATTGCGACATACGCGACTTGGACGAACAAGTGGAGGACTCGACGTACCAGTATCATCATCGTACATGGTGGACCATGCCCTTCCGCCGTATCTACCGCGCCATTCATATCCGCAGACGTAACAAAGTCTTGCGCGCAGCGCAGGAAATAACTACTGTCTCTCCGTGGCATGCAGACTTCATCCGGCCGTTCAACCCGCACGTTCATGTGGTCTATAACGGCTACGATGCGGTGCAGTTCTACCCGCAAGACATACCTTCAGAGCAGTTTACCGTCTCGTATATCGGCACGCTCTTCGGATGGCAGGAAGCAGGATTGAACTTAGTAAGACAGGCTATAAACGAGTTAGGGCTACCCGTCCGTTTAGCACTTCACACCCCGACGCAAAACACCCTGTCTCACGACGCTTTGGGTGATGCCATTCGCCGCAGCAGTATTCTTTTAGTGCTCACTAACGAGCGCACTCACGGGATGCTGACCACGAAGTTTTATGAAGCCTTGGGATGCGAGAAACCCGTCCTCTGCGTGCCGTCCGACAAAGGCGCGTTGGCTGAAATGATGGAATACACACACGCCGGCATTGCTACGGATGATATAGAAACCATCAAAACTTTCATCCGCGAACGCTATGAGGAGTGGCAACAGAAGGGATTTACGCGTCAGGCGACCAGACATAGAGAAACATTTGCACGAGAAACACAATATGATCAGTATTATAGTACCCATCTTTAATGCCGGACACTACCTGAAGGCTTGTGTGGACAGTCTGTTGGCGCAGACGTATCCGGACATCGAGATCGCGTTGGTGGACGACAGCAGCACAGACGGCAGTTACGTTCTTGCCCAATCCTTGGCAAAGCAGGACAAGCGTATCGTGGTGTTGCAACAAGCGCACGCAGGGCAGTCCGTCGCGCGGAACTTAGGTATGAAGAATACGCATGGCGAGTTCATCGCCTTCGTGGATGCTGACGACCGGTTAGAACCCGACTGGTGCGCACGCCATTTAGCAGCTATTGACGGTGTCGATTACGTGCAAAGCGGCTATAAGCGGTTAAGCGCCAAGACGCCACGCCATCAGTTCCAGTTCACGTCGCCATGTATGCGTCTGTACCGCCGTGAGACCATCGCACGACTGCAATTTGCACCCGGGTTTATCTATGAGGATGTGCTCTTCTCCACGGATCTGTGGCTGAGCAATGCCACTTGCAGGCGCATTGACTATACAGGGTATATTTACACCCTAAACCCCAACAGTACTACCTCCGTGCCGCATCCGGAGGCACGTAAAGAGGTGATACGCACTTTACGAGAGAAAACCAAAGGAGCCGGCCTGAGAGGCAGAATGATCCTTTGGTACACCATAATTCGTTTACAATGTCATTTTATCTTACGATGAAACGCTATTTTCCCCTCATCACAGCTATGCTGCTGTCCATTAGCCTGAGTGCTGCCACTTATTATGCTTCGCCTACCGGCACCGGAGACGGATCGTTCGACAACCCCTGTTCGTTCAAGTCGGGACTTGGGAAACTGAGTGCTCCGGGTGACACGCTATACCTCTTCAGCGGGCAATATGACTTGGGCAATACGGCTATCCAGAACCTGAGCGGCAGTGCTTCCAAGCGCATTGTCATCTCCGGCTACGAAGGTATTACCCGCGGCGGCACGTATGCAGCTATCCTGGATTTCCGCACGACGCCCTACGGGACACGCGGACTGCAAGTCAAGAGTTCCACCACCTATCTGCATATCAAAAATCTGACGTTGCGCTATTCCGGTAAGAACAACCTGCATAACGAAGGCAGTTACAACCTCTTCGAGAATCTGGACATCTACGGTTCCGCAGACACGGGCTGCCAGATGAAGAACGGTGGCAATAACATCATCCGGAATGTGGACAGTCACGACAATTTCGACTACGAGACCATGTCCGGCACGACTGCCAACTTCGGAGGCAATGCCGATGGTTTCGCCGACAAGCAGTTCACCGGAGCTGGAAACCATTATATCGGTTGCCGCGCTTGGAATAACAGCGACGACGGATGGGATTTCTTCCAGCGCGTCAGCACGTCCAACACCATTATTGAGCATTGTATCTGTTACCAGAACGGTCAACCTTATTACGATATGAGCAAAAACCCGCGGGCGTTGGGCGTGGACAAGGCATGGTTTGACAGCAAAGTAGGCACGCAGATGGTGGATCGCTACGGCAAGACCATCACCGTCACCCTCGAGAAATACCCATGCCAGGGCAACGGAAACGGATTCAAGATGGGAGGACAATATACGGATCATAAACTGCTTATTCACCACTGCTACGCGGTAGGCAATTATGCCCGCGGCTTCGACCAGAACAATAACGGCGGCACCATGTGGCTATACAATAACTCCTCGTACGCCAATGTCACCAACTATGGTTTCACTACGGCTTACGGCACCAATACCATTCAGAACTGTCTCTCCTACAAAGGTCAGAAAAAAGACAGTTACAAATCGCAGAACGTGGTGGCGGTTGACCACAACAGTTGGAACGGTTTCACCGTGACGGATGAGGACTTCCTCTCGTTGGACACCACGGTGATTCTTGCGCCGCGTAATGGCAACAGCGAACTTCCCGAGAGTCCTTTCCTGCATTTGGCCGAAGGCTCGGATCTCATTGATGCCGGCATTGACGTACATCTCGTCTATAACGGTGATGCGCCCGATATCGGTTGCTACGAGGCGCCTGGCGAGGAACACCAACCCGAAGGGGACGATACCATTCCTTCCGTACAGCCGGAAGGCACCCACGCGGTGGCATTTGTTTCCCTCATCGGGGCTGCGGAAGACAAACCGTTACTCAAGTATCTGAGGGAGAACGACAGTCTCTGGGTCTTTGAGACAGACGCCACCGACCCCACAGTGGATTACAGCAACTACGAAGTGCTGGTATTAGGGAGTAAGCCCAACAGCGGTGCTGCAGGTTTTGCCGCACTCAAGGGCTATGACAAACCCATGGTGGTTCTCAAGCCCTTCCTGTTCAAGAATTCGGCATGGAATTGGGGCACGGCGGTGAACACGGCGGACCTGAGTGTCACCGTGCTCAATCCGGAA
Organism: uncultured Bacteroidales bacterium; assembly: GCA_902799705.1. Lineage (GTDB taxonomy): Bacteria > Bacteroidota > Bacteroidia > Bacteroidales > Paludibacteraceae > Colicola. The sequence goes on along the minus strand of CADCBP010000013.1, from coordinate 8,952 downwards.
CATCCGCTTTTCCGCGGACTGACCATCACAGACAATGAGTTACAGCTCTTCTCGAAATGCAGCACCAATGCCGTGACGGCTATTTCCGAATGGATGAACACTTCGGGTTTCGAACAACTCGGCAGCCCCGTCTCGCAACCTAACGGTGTCACCATCGCGGACATGCCTGCCGGAACGGATTGCAACGGCACTATCCTACCCCAACGTCTGGTGATGATCGGTGTGTCGGAATACTCCACCTCCTTCCTCACGCAAGAGGGCAAACAGCTCATTGAGAATGCCATTCTCTATCTCCTACGCACAGACAAACCGCAGGGCGTGGATGAAGTGCTAAACCATAAATCGTCAAATCGTAAATTTCTATATAATGGCCAACTGTTTATTGAAGCGAGTGGCGTTGTGTATGACGCTACTGGTCGCCGCATGGCGCGTTAATGCCGGCGACGCATTGTATCAGGACATTCGTTATACTATTGACGAAAACCACCTGACAGCGGAGGTGACACTTAATCCTCGTGCCACGGGTGAAGTCTTTATCCCCGAGCATATCGTAGCCGGGCAACACAACTACACCGTTGTGGCGATTGGCGAGCGTGCTTTCAAGGGCTGCAAAGGGCTGACAGCTATCGTGCTGCCCAAGACACTGCAGCGCGTGTACCACTCCGCTTTCGACGGGACCGGTATCATGCTCAACAAAGCGAATTGGAAAGACGGCTGCCTGTGGCTGGACTCCATCCTCATTGCGACAGACAAGAACATCAAACCGCGTTTTTTCGTTCCCGAAGGAACACGTATCATCGCCGCCGGCGCCTTCCAGGGTAATAAAGCCTTGCAACGCGTCGAACTGCCGGCATCCGTCACGCGTATTGACCATGAGACCTTCCGTGACTGCAAGAACCTGCAGAAGATCATCATCCCTGCTACCGTCACTTCTATCGGCGAAGAAGCCTTCACGGGAAGCGGCATCTACCTCAACGAGAAGAAGTGGAAGAAAGGCGCACTCATCATTGACGACTGCCTCGTTGCCACCAATAATGACCTGCCGGCGAAATATATCTTCAAGAATAAAATTCCTATCCGTCTGATCGCCGAGCGGGCGTTCGCCAACAGAAAGAACCTCAAGTCCGTCACCATCCCGGAGACGGTCAAGGCTATTCCTACTGCTGCTTTCTATCAGTGCGAAAACCTGATAGAGGTAATCATTCCCGCCACCGTCACCGAAGTGGGGAACTTCGCTTTCTACAAATGCGAGTTACTGAAAGCCGCCACACTGCCTACTGGTCTCAAATCGCTGGGTATGGGTGCTTTCTACGGATGTATCAACTTACGCGAACAGGTATTGGGGGACGGAATAGAAGTCTTGGGTCAAGGTACGTTCTTCTCCTGCCGCGCTATCAAACATCTGCAATTCCCTGCCCGCCTGCGCCGCATTGACAACGGTGTCTTTGCCGGATGTTCCGGGCTTGAAGAGATCAAACTGCCGGAGACGCTCACCTTCATCGGAGAGACGGCGTTCGCCGGATGTGCGGCTATTCGCGAGTTGACATTTCCCGCGCGCATCAACACCTTGCCCAAACAGGTATGTCAGGGCTGCACCCACCTGTACCGCGTCACCTTGCCCGAAGGTATCTATGCCGTTGGGGACGAAGCCTTCGACGGATGTTTGGCTTTGGAGAAAATCAATATCCCCAAGAGCACTTTCCGTATCGGTGTGCATGCCTTCCGTAATTGCCAGCAACTACGCTCCATCGCCCTGGTGGAACACATTCACATGATAGAAGAAGGGGCATTTATGGAGTGCAAGCTGTTGGAAGAGATCTCTTTACCCTCCCCGTTGAAGGAGATCAGTCCTTATGCTTTCTTCCATTGTACGAGTTTGCGCGAACTCATCGTGCCGGACTCGGTAAAGACCATCGGTGATGAAGCTTTTGCCGAGTGCCGGAGTCTTCGCCGCGCCTCATTCCCTGCTACGATACAAAAAATCGGAGCAGGCGCCTTCCGGGACTGCTCCAATATGCGGGCACCGAACTTCCCACCATCGGTGGAGATCGGCAAGAACGCGTTCAAAGGGACGAAATAACTACTCTTTCGGATAGTCGATATAGTCGTATGTGATATGCTCTCCCATGTGAGCGATCATGTACGACGGTCCCGACTCGCTGTCTTTCGTAGCATTGAGCACTCTGTACGTCACGCCTTTGAAGCGCACCAATTGGCGTGCATGTTGGTGACCGCACCAATAACACTCCGCGCCGTACTGCGCCAACAGGGACGTAAACTCATACGTCGCCTCCAATGCCATGTTGGATGTGTGACCCTGCGAGGCATCAAGTTTCCACAAATGGGTGTGACTGAAGACGATGATTCGTCGGTAACCTTCTTTCGATTTCTCATCCAGGAACGTACGCAGCCATTTCATCTGCGCTACTCCCAACTCGCCTTCGGCACTGTCCAGGCAAATGAACAGGTCTAATTTCTTCGCGCCGTTATGGGTGTCGAACCAATAGACGGAACTCTTGAAGAAATCGCGGTAGATGTCCCACTGCTTGAAGTATATATCATGGTTGCCGGGTGTGACGAACACGGTGTCTTCGATTGTCTGACCTGGGAAATGCAGGATGCTGTCGGCACAAGGAAAGTTCTTCTGCGCGTCAATCACGTCCCCTAAATGCAGTGCGAGTTTCGGAGCTGTCTCTGCTCTGTATTGCGCGATGAAATAATCCAAGTTACGATGCGTTTTGCGCGTGATATGACTGTCTGTACATACATAGATAGAATAGTCATCCGCCTGCATGTCCAGGTGCATTTCGCCGCGTGTGGCATTATATGCCATGGACTGCTCAAAACGGGTAGCAACCGTAGGGCCATTGGGAGAAATCATGCCCTTCATATCCAGAGTGCTGTCTTCATTCGCGCAGGATGCGAAGAGAAGCATCATTACTATCCATAAATTACTCTTTTTCATACGTCTTAAAATCTATAGGTGAAACCAACACGACCTGTAGCGCCGTAGAACGTTGCATCGAGGTGGAACATGCCCGTAGGCTTGCATTGCGCCATGAAATTCAGACGCCAATGCTCATTGATGTCATACCAGGCGCCGATACCGAAGAGCGGCTGCCACATGCGCTCCATCTGATAGTCGTCGATGTTGCTGAATTGGAACGACAAGTTCCAGTTATTGTTCTGCGGGCGGCAGAAGACTTCAATGCGGTACAGCAGGTTGAAAGGCTCCACCACAAAATTATCATCCGTGTACCACGAGCGGTTCCAATCGTCTATCACGCGGCTGAAGACACCTAAAGTAACAGACACATAGTCCATGCGGTAGCCGACTCCCAATGCTGCAGTGATATCGCCGATACGGTTGCGGGCAAAGGCGCGGTAATAGACATCTGTCTCAAGGAACAGCTCACCAACCGGTAACTCAAATTTAGGACGTAGTTGGAGTGCGCCCGAATGTACATTGGCTGTGGAGAACTGCAAGCGTGCTTCCATCTCGAAATGCGGATTGATGGGCATCAGTGACTGGATGTCGAAATTCGCGTGGTGTCCCCAGGTCTTGTTGTAACTGTACTCCACCAAGCCTGACACGCTATAACGGCGATCTCCGAAGCCCGGATTTGCGGCACTCAACGCTGCACTCAAGGCCGACAGGAGGAGAAATAGAAGTGTTTTTTTCATATTGTTGTTTTGTTCGATGATTCGGGATTATGATATTTCGGTATCTCGGTATTTCGATGTTATAGTTGGACAACGGTGAGGCCTGCACCGCCGTGGTTGACGTCTCCGTCCCCGAAGTCGAGCGCCACCTGTCCGCGCTTATGGCGTTGGCGGTTGAGGTCGTTGAGGTAATCGCGTGTCAGTTGTTTGAGTGCGCCGGTTCCTGTACCGTGCAATATGGTCACCTCGCCGGCTCCCACCATGAGTGCGTCGTCCATGTAGGCGATGAGTTTTTCCAGTGCCTCATCGACACGCAAGCCCCGCAAGTCCAACGTACGGTCGAAATGCACTTTACGTTGATGGGCGATGGAAACACTGCTCTGACTTACCGGTGTGGCCGGACTACCTGGAAAATCACCTTTCAGTACACGCAAGTCGCGGAAGTCTTTAAGCACTTTTCCTTTCTTCCCTGCGGGTGTCTCCGCGCGGTCGTGCAATGGTGCGTTTTTCGTTTTGACGAATGCCACCTTCTCTTTCATCTCTTCCACGCGTGCCCGGGCCTTGCGCGTACGTTCCTTATCCGCTTTGGACTCTTTGATCTCGCGGATGGTTCGTTCGATAGCGGCATTAGACTGCTGCAACAAGTCTTCCGCCTGTTGACGGGCTTCGTCCAGCAACTCGCGTTTCTTCGCTTTGATGCCGCTCATCTGCTCCTCGTATTGGGCGATGCGCTCTTCGAGCACTTTCTCTTTCTGACGGATTGCCTGCCGTTTGTTCTCCCAATACCGCTTGTCGCGGGCGATGTCCTGCAACTGTTTGTCGTAGTCGATATGTTCCTCTCCGACGAGTTCGATAGCATACTGAATGATCGGTTCTCCGAGTCCTGTCTGCCGTGCTATCTCAATGGCGAAAGAACTGCCGGCCTGACCGATGGATAACTGAAAGAGAGGGCGCATCGCTCCGCGGTCGTATAGCATGGCGCCGTTCACCACTCCGGGCGTCTGTTCCGCAAAATGCTTGAGGTTCGTATAGTGAGTAGTGACCAAGCCGAAGGCCTGTTTGGCGACCAGTTCTCGTAACATAGCTTCCGCCAAGGCTCCGCCTATCAAAGGCTCCGTGCCCGAACCCATCTCGTCAATCAGGAAGAGTGTTTTCTCATCCGCGTTTCGCAGGAAAAACTTCATGTTCCTCAGATGGGACGAATAGGTTGACAGTTCGTCCTGTATGGACTGCTCGTCGCCTATGTCTATCATCAGTCGTGCGAACAATCCTGCCCTGCTCTGTTCGGCGACGGGCACTAAGAGTCCGCATTGCAGCATGTATTGGAGTAAGGCCACTGTCTTGAGGCAGACGGATTTGCCGCCGGCGTTTGGTCCGCTGATGACGAGTACGCGGTTCTCAGCGGCTTGCAGGCGTATGGAGAGGGGCACTACCGGCTTGTTCTGCGGTGCATAATGAAGCCATAACACGGGATGACGCGCGTCACTCCAATCCAGCATCGGTTCGTCATGCAACTCCGGACGGATGGCATGTAGGGTCTGAGCAAGCGACACTTTGGCACTGAGGAAATCCACCTCCGCCAGCATGTGTTGTTTAGCGAGGATAAGTTCCGTCTGCGGGCGGAGTGTGTCCGTGACGGCTTGCAGGATGCGCACGCGTTCGCGTCGTTCGGCACCCTCCAACTCACGGATGCGGTTATTGGCATCCACCACCTGTTGGGGTTCGATATAAACCGTCTTGCCGGTGGCTGACTCGTCATGGACTATACCGCCTATCTTACGTTTGTAGCCGGGCGGTACGGGGATGACCAGTCGTCCTTCGCGCAGTGTCGGCGCGGCGTCGGCATCCACGAGACCGTCTGACTTCGCCTGACGAAGGATAGAGGCGAGCGTACGGCTGACACTGCCTTGCGCGTTCGTCAACTCACGGCGGATCTGCGCCAGTTCCGGGGAGGCATGGTCGGCTAACTTGCCGTAGCGGTCGAGGATCCGGTCTATCTCCCTCACCATATCTTTCAGTGTATTCAGATTACCTGGATTGTTCTGATTATTCGGAAGTTCCCGCAACAACGGATATCTCGCTTCATCGAGCGACGCAAAGAATTGCTCCAAGTCTGCGGCAAAGGACAATGTTTTGCGCAAGTCATCCAGTTCCGCTTCGTCCAGGAACAGTCCTGCTATGCGGATACGTGCGATAGACTCGCGCAAGTCATGCATCGTGCCGCGGGGGAAGGTCAACATGGGATCGGACTGAGCCATGCGCATCTGGTCCGTGAGACACAACATACGGGACACCACCTCAAAATCCGTCTCCATCCGCATGGCGTCCACGCGTTCGCGTCCCAAGGGCGAACTGCACCGACGAAGCAACTCTTCACGTATGACGGTGAAGTCAATCTTCTGCTCTATGTTTTCAGGATATAACACCTTTCACTCTTTCACTCTTTCACTCTTTCACTCTTTATCCCAAGATTCTGCAATCCCGCAAAGCGGGAGCGCCGACGGCTTCATTGAGTTTTCGGATGAGTTCAAATCGGTTCTCGAAGAGTTGGGCCTTGAGTGCGGCGGAGTTGACGTGTACGTACAGGACGCCGTCGCGCACCTCTATGCTGCGCGTCAGTTTCTTGACCGTTTCGCCCATCACACGCGGCCAGAGGTCCTCTATCTGCACATCGAGTACTGACTGCTCCAGTCCGCTCTCACGCAGAAAGTCGACCAACGCCTCGGATATGTCCGCTCCGTTTTTCATTCCGCGATGCCTAATCCTCCGTTGTTCGACTCCTCTTTCACTTTCTTGAGGTATATTTTCTGTCGTGTACGGAAGGCACGAATGGTAGGATCCAGTTCATTCAGTTTGACGATGGATTCGATAGTTACTCCTTCGTCTTGGCTCAGTTTCCACAGCGAGAGTCCGGTATGTGTCCAGACGAAGTCTTTGTCGCCTGTTTTCTTCTTTGCGGCGAGGTATATACGATCTCCCTTCTCCAACTCGCGTCCGAGTGCGTCGTTGTGTTCGCGTAGTTCACGTTCGCGCACATTGAGACGGAAAGCCACGTTGGCATACGTATCGCCTTCGTGCGCGACGACATAACTGACACCGTTCTGTTTGTGTTTGGTGTGAGCGAGGAAGAAACTGTCTCGTTCCTGTTTGGCTGTCAAGGGCTCCACATAGGGCGGTTCCGGATCGCTGTTGATGACCATGATCGGATCGGATTTGCGCACTACCGTAGCCTTCAATGGACGTTTATGCGAAGCATGCTTATGCGTCGGGGTGACAGTATTGTCCTGTGTCTTCGCCAGTCCTTTGGAAGTGGTCTTCTGAGTCTTCTTTTCTGCACCGGATTGCATTGCTGCCAGCGTCAAAGTATCCAGACGATAGGTCTCGATGATCTTCACCAGTTTCGGGGCGTAGAGGTAGTCGGTTGCATATCCGCAGTCACGCAGACGGTATGCCCAGGCCTCATAGTCTTGCGGCGCTATCTCAAAACAGGATGCATAGCGCGAACGCTGAAGGAACAGCGAGTGGTCCTTGAAGGACTCCGCGGCATCGTAGTACTGACGGAAGCAATCACTCTTCCTGTCGTCATCGTGATAATAGACGCCGCCGAACCAATCGTTCGTACACTTGATGCCGAAATGGTTCTTGGCATTGAGGGCCAACTCACTCTGTCCGGCGCCGGACTCCAGAAGGGCTTGCGCCATGGTGATAGAAGCAGGGATACCATAATCAATCTGCTGTTGGATGGCGGTTTCTTTCCATTGACGGATATACGCCAGGTACATCTCATTCTGTTTCTGTGCCGCCAGGCTCATAGACACACACAATGCGGCAAATAATAAAGTTTTCTTCATATTCAACAATTTAGCGGTGCAAAATTACTGCTTTTTTCTGATATATGCAAATATATTTGCAAAAAAGACACCCACGAGGGGTGCCTTTTGAGTAGTTGGTTAGAGTTCTAGAGTTCTAGAATCCTATGCCCCTCCCGCGGAGGGAGGGGCTGGGATTACTTGACCATCGTGCCGCGGATGTCGAAGACATGATCTCCGCGGAGGATGTAGATGTGACCGTCACGGAAGATCTTCTGCGTCTTGAGTTGGTCATCCTGAGTCAGTTCTACATCTGTAGGTACATTTGATACCGTGAACATCGGGCTATTGACAACGGTGTAGCAGTAGGTGACGTCAATGACGATGCTTGACAGGTCAACCGTCCATGGCGTTGCATCCACGGAGACGGAGAGTGCTTCTTCGGTTGCTTTCGGCAGACGGTACTGCTTTGCCTCTTCGCCGTCAATCCGGACAGCGGTGACGAACTGATACTCGCCGGCAGTGAGTTTCTCTTCGGCGTGCGGGTCGAGTACGACCAACGTCGCGTTTATCGGATCCCACTTGCCGAGCGAGCTCATCTCTACGTCCAAGCGATAAGGCTCGGAAGCGACAGAGGCGTTGATTGCGTTCACCAAGTCGGTCAATGCGGCCATGTTCCAAGTCATGTCTGAATGGATAGCGTGCTCGAAGCCGGTGAAGGCGCAAGCCGTTACGATGGAACGTGTATCGCTCGCACGCTATGATGGATTGCTTCAACTGCTCTTTGGCCTGGTCGAGCAGGTTCACCGCGATGGTGTGTAAGTCACCCGTCAGGGTCGCAGCCTTGGTGTTGACCTGGTCAACCGTCACGCTAGGATCGTCAATCATGGACTGTGCGTCGGCGATGAGGTCATTGAGGGTGGTTACCGCGGACGGAGCATAGATCAGTGCCACCGCCTTGAGTTGGTTCGCCTCGGAGATGATGTTTTTCAACTGCAGCTTGGCGTTCGCTACCGCTTCGGCGTTCGCTTTGAGTTCCGCGTAAGCCTGCTCGGCAACTGTCAGCTCACCGTAGTTGGTGACGAGCACTTGCTGTGCAGCCGTCAGGGCGTCGTATGCCTCGCGGGCGGCGTCGATGAGCGCCTTGCTCTCCGGCGTATAGGTGACGGTGCCGATGGCGTCGATCTTGACGATGACAGCGTTCGCGGCAGCCTGATCCGCCTCGGCTTTCGCCTTGAGGTCCGCGTATGTCTGCTCGGCATCCGTGAGGATCTTATAGGTAGCGTCTGTGATGTAAACTTTCTGCTCGGCGGTCAGGGCGTCGTATGCCGAACGGGCGGCGTCTATGCGTGCCTTACATTCCGGCGTGTAGGTGACGGTGCCGATGGCGTTGATCAAATCAATAACCGCATCTATTTCCTTCTGCTCTTCCGGGGTAATCGGGGCACTCTTGGCGGTGAAGTAACCCGGTTGATCGCCT
>CADCBP010000012.1 GCA_902799705.1 uncultured Bacteroidales bacterium | reverse complement strand
CAAGCGCTCACAAGCAAGCTTGCAGCGCTCGTAAAAGCCTACACTCCCAACTCGCTGCTTAATAGCAGCACGTTGAATGCTTACAAAAATGCGGGCGTTGCCCTTACAAAAAATAACAAAAATAAAATTACTATCGGTCGAATGTAAATAGGAACGATGTAAGATAAATCTACACGCCCGCAGGGCAATAAACACTATACACGCCCGTTAGGGCAATACACCTTTAAAAGTTTAAAGTTTAAAGAGTGAAAGACGCGGGGCTAAAAGACCCGCGCACAGGACAAAGAAGGATATTAGTCAAAAATTATCAAAAATAATCCAAAAAAATTAAAGCTAAGAGCTAAGAGCGGAGAGGGGTTACGGATTACGGGTTATGGGGCGGAGAGCCGGATGACATCCGGCATAATGGACAAAATAGAAATAAAGAGGGAAAGAATGAAAGAATGAAAGAGTGAAAGAGTGAAAGAATATTTTAAATTTTTAATTATATGAAAAAAGCATTACCTTGGATTGTCGTTTTAGGTATTCTGGCAATCATCGCCCTTTGGGTCGCTAATGTGTACAACAGTTTCGTGGCAGCGGAAGAGGAAGTAGAGTCCGCTTGGTCGCAAGTGGAGAACCAATATCAGCGTCGTGCCGACCTGGTTCCTAACCTCGTAGCTACCGTGAAGGGTTACGCTGCCCATGAAAGCGAGACGCTGCAAGGCGTGGTTGACGCCCGCGCACGCGCTACGCAAATCACCATCGACCCCGCAACCGCCACACCAGAACAACTGGCTGCTTTCCAAGCTGCACAAGGCGAACTAAGTCAAGCCCTCGGCAAGCTGCTCGCCATCGCGGAGAACTATCCGGACCTGAAGGCCAACGAGAACTTCCGCGACCTGCAGGCACAACTCGAAGGCACGGAGAACCGTATCACCATCGCACGCCAGCTCTTCAACGAATCGGCGCGTAACTACAACACCCGCATCCGCCGCTTCCCGAACAACATCATCGCCGGAGCCTTCGGATTTGAGAAGAAACCGTATTTTGAAGCAGAAGAAGGTGCCAACAAAGCACCGAAAGTAGAGTTTTGATAGAGATCAAACCTTATATAGAGCACGCGGTGCTGGTAGGACTGATAACGCCTAACCAACCCGAAGACCGTACCAAAGAGTATCTGGACGAACTGGCGTTTCTGGCAGACACCCACGGCATTGTGCCCGTCAAGCGCTTCACGCAACGACTCGACCAGCCCAATACCGCCACCTATGTCGGAGAAGGTAAGTTGGAGGAAATCAGGCAGTATATCGTCTCGCGGGAGGAAGCGCCGAGTGAGGAGAAACCGGTAGTAGACGTAGTGATCTTTGATGACGAACTCTCGCCGCGACAGATACGCAACCTCGAGAAAGCCATCAACCACAGGGAGAAGCACCCCGCGAACGTCCGTGTGATAGACCGTACGATCTTGATCCTGGAGATCTTCCTGCAGCGGGCGCAGACGAGTTATGCCAAGACGCAAGTCGAGATGGCGCACCTTCAGTATATGCTGCCGCGCTTGACGCGTATGTGGTCGCACCTCGACAGGCAGCGAGGCGGAGGTGGTACCAACCGCGGTATGGGTGAGACGCAGATAGAGGCCGACAAACGGGTCATCGGACAACGTATCGCCTTGCTGCGCGAACAACTCAAGACCATCGACAAACAAATGGCTACCCAACGGCAACACCGCGGTAAGATGGTGCGCGTCGCGCTCGTCGGATACACCAACGTAGGCAAGTCCACCCTGATGAACCTGCTCTCCAAATCCGACGTCTTCGCAGAGAACAAACTGTTCGCCACCCTCGACACCACCGTGCGCAAGGTGACGATAGAGAACCTGCCGTTCCTGCTGTCCGACACCGTCGGCTTCATCCGCAAACTGCCGCACCACCTCGTGGAATCCTTCAAATCGACGCTGGACGAAGTGCGCGAAGCGGACCTGCTGGTACATGTGGTCGATATCTCCCACCCTAACTTCGAAGAGCAATACGAAGTGGTGGAGCAGACGATAAGGGAGATAACAGCATCCAAGGATATACCGGAGATCGTTGTTTTCAATAAGATCGATAACTTCTCGTATGTCCCGAAAGAGGAAGACGACCTCACCCCGATGCAGCGGGAGAACTATTCCCTGGCGGATCTGCAAAAGACATGGATGGCGCGGCTGGGAGAAGATTGTATCTTCATCTCCGCGAAAAACAAAGAGAACATAGACGCATTGCGTGCGCTCCTATACAACCGTATAAAAGCAATTCACGTGAAGCGCTACCCATATAACGATTTCTTATTTCAACACTATGAAAACGATTGACGAACAAGGCTATCATTTTGAAGAATGGCTGCAACCGGCTCAAATTGCAAAAGATGTTGCACAAGTAGCAGAACGCATCAGTGCCGACTATGCGGATAAAGAACCGCTCTTCGTGGTCGTACTCAACGGTGCATTCGTCTTTGCTGCCGACCTGATACGCGCACTCAAAGACGTGCGCTGCGAGGTGACATTCATCCGCGTCAGTTCCTATTGGGGTATGTCCACGACCGGACAACTCGAGTTCATCGTGCCGTTGCAGCAAGTGGTTGATAACCGCGATGTGGTCATCATCGAAGATATAGTGGACACCGGACTGACCATCCATCAACTGAAGGCGCACCTCCGTGCCCGAGGCGCATCCACCATACGCGTGGCTGCCATGCTCTTCAAACCCGGCAAACTGGAGTATAACGACGCTAAACCCGACTACGTCGGACATGAATTGACGGACGAGTTTGTCATCGGTTATGGACTCGACTTTGACGGCTTCCTACGCAACCTGCCGTCTGTCTATAAAGTCAAAGAGTCGTAATAACGTATTTTCGTAATAACGATCATTTACCAAATAACAATATAATATTTAACTACCATGAATGAAGAATTGAAAAAAGTAATGGAAGTGGCTGAGGTTTGGACCAAAGAACCCTTTGATGCCGAAACCCGCGCACAAGTGAAAGCCATGATGGAGGCGGAGGATAAGACCGAGCTCATCGATGCCTTCTATCGTACCCTCGAATTCGGTACCGGCGGTTTACGCGGTATCATGGGCCCGGGTACCAATCGTATGAACAAGTACATCGTTGCGATGGCAACACAAGGCTACGCCAACTACATGCTCAAGGTGCAGAAAGAAGGCGGTTTCCAGAACGTACAGGACGGACGTGTTGCTGTCGTCGTAGGCCATGACTGCCGTAACAATGGTCGTCTCTTCGCTGAGACCGTAGCGAACATCTTCTCCGCCAACGGTATCAAGGTCTATCTCTTCGAGTCCTTGCGTCCGACGCCGGAGGTTTCCTTCGCCATTCGTCATCTCAAATGCCAAGGTGGTGTGAACGTGACGGCTTCCCACAACCCCAAAGAGTACAACGGTTACAAAGCGTACTGGGAGGATGGCTCGCAGGTACTCCAGCCGCATGACCAGGGTATCATCAACGAGGTAAACAAAGTAACCCTCGCAGATGTTAAATGGGAGGCAAACAAAGACCTCATCGAGATCATCGGCGGCGAGATGGACTACGACTACATGATGGCGGTCAAGTCTGTCATGATCGACCAGGACTCCATCCTTCGTCAGAAAGACCTCAACATCGTCTATACCCCGATGCACGGTGCCGGTCGTCAGATTGTACCGATGTGTCTGCGTTCCTGGGGATTCCAGAACATTCACGTCGTTCCCGAGCAGATGGTCATCGACGGTAACTTCCCGACAGTAGTCAGCCCGAACCCCGAGAACGCAGAGGCCATGACGCTCGGTATGAAACTCGGTACCAAGCTGGGCGCGGACTTGGTTATCGCGTCCGATCCGGACGCTGACCGTATCGCCATCGTCTGCCGCAACGACAAGGGTGAGTGGGTCATCATCAACGGTAACCAAACCAATATCATGTACCACTACTACATCATCAATAACATGAAGCGTCTGGGCAAGCTGCGTCCTGACATGTATATCGTCAAGACCATCGTGACCTCTGAGTTGATTCGCAAGATTGCGGATGCACAGGGCGTCACCCTCACCGACGAATACACCGGCTTCAAGTGGATCGCCAACCGTATCCGTATGTGGGAAGGCAAACGCAAATATATCGGTGGTGGTGAAGAGAGTTTCGGCTTCCTGCCGTACGATGCAGTACGCGACAAATGTTCGCCTTCGGCTATTTGCCTCATTTGCGAGATCGCTGCGTATGCAAAAGACAACGGCATGACCCTGTATGACTACCTGCTCAAGATCTACGAGGACTACGGCTTCCAGAAAGAGACAACGATCAACGTCGTTCGCCCGGGTAAGACCGGCGCCGAGGAGATCCAACAAATGATGAAGGACTACCGTGCCAACGCGCCGAAAGAGATTGCCGGCGAGAAAGTATGCCTCATCAAGGACTACAAGACTCTCAAACAATGCAAGCTCGAGAACGGCAAGTGGGTCGAATCAGATTTCGACATGCCGCTGCATGCTACTTCGAACGTACTGCAGTACTTCACAGAAGGTGGTCTTAAAGTTTCTGTTCGTCCGTCAGGTACCGAGCCGAAGATCAAGTTCTACTTCGAGATTCCTGTTAAGACCGAACTTGGCAAGCCATTCACCGGCGCAGACTACGAGCGTTGCACCGCTGAAGCGGAAGCCCGTGTTCCGGCAATCAAAGCAAGTCTCGGATTATAAGCGAAGTTAAGGTGCAACCGAAAACGGCTGTCACCTGCATCAAAGACCCGCGGGTCTCACAGCGCTGCGCCTGTTCAGTCGAATAGACGCAGCGTATTTTTTTATTCGGATGGACTCCTAACTTCTTCATCCGTGCGCGCACAGCTCTCGCGAGTGCATCGCCCTTAATGGACATCAGTTCACCTGTTGTCACTTGGGTGGGATCGAATCGCAGGGCGGCTCCCATGGAACTGAATACCTTCACCCCTCGCGCGCGCGTCGCGTTTAATATAAGGTCTGTCTTCGCCGCCACGTCATCGATGGCATCGATGACATAGTTGAAAGTTGAAAGGGGAAAGTTGAAAGGGGCCTCTCCTAAATCATTAGGCCTATACATAGCATTGATTGCCTCGATCTCGGCCTCGGGATTGATCGTCAAAAGGCGCTCTTTGAGCACCTCCACTTTCGGGCGACCGATGGTCGAGCGGGTAGCGGGTAACTGCCGGTTCACATTCGACGGCTGTACGGCGTCGCCATCCACGAGGGTCAGATGAGTCAGTCCGGTACGTATAAGCGACTCCGCGCACCACGAGCCGACACCTCCTACTCCGAAGAGGATGACGCGCTTCGTGCGCAAAGCCTCCATCACTTCGGCTCCTAATAACGCTTCACTTCTGCTGAAAAAATCGTCCATATTCGTCTATTTTGCCTGCAAAAATACAAAAAAAGAGGCATGTATGCAAAAAAAATGCGTTTTTTTTTGGTCAATTCAAAAAAAAGCAGTACTTTTGCACGCTTTTTCGCCCATAGAAGAAGTACCTCGGGATGTAAAACGTAGTTTTTGCAGACCGAAAAGCGTAGCATGACACGTAGCGTTATACAAACGTGAAACGCGCAGTCACGCGAGTGTCAATGCAAGCGCGCCCAGGTGGCGGAATTGGTAGACGCGTTGGTCTCAAACACCAATGGGAAACCGTGCCGGTTCGATCCCGGCCCTGGGTACTCGTCAGAAGCGGCGATCAATGACTTCGTTACTGCGTAACTCGTGTAATTGTCGCGCTTCTTCCTCTCCGATAAAAAACTTTCCGCTCAAGTTTTTTATCGGTATTAATAACAACTAAACAAAAATCGAGACACAAACCAATGAAATGTTTGTGGATCGAAGAGCGGGGACCCCAATAGGAGAAACAGTATAATTAAAGGTCAGGCGGGAGACTTAAACATCCGCTATAACTCAAAACAGGCTAACTGCCCGGAGAGTTCACGAAAAAGGAGGTGTATGCAATGATTATCGTTCCTGTAAAAGAAGGTGAGAACATCGAGCGCGCGATTAAGAAATTCAAACGCAAATTCGATAAGACGGGTGTCGTAAAAGAACTTCGTCGCCGTCAGCAATTCGACAAACCGAGCGAGTTGAAGCGAATCAAGATGGCGCATGCGAAGTATGTGCAATCGTTGCACGCTCACGACGATATGTAATAAAAAAGACCGCGCTTGCGGTCTTTTTTTTTAGAGGTTAAAGGCTAAGGGTTAGCTTATGTCTCCCCAGTTATGCGCTTCGATACGTAATGTATCGAGGCGTCTTTTGTATATACGGTTGCGCTCGTCTTCGAGCAACGGATCCTCATCCAGTATCTCCATCGCTGCACGGCGTGCCAACTCCACCAACTGACCATCCGTGGCGAGGTTCGCTATCTGCAGGTCGAAAGGAGTACCTGACTGTTGCGTTCCCTCCAAGTCTCCAGCTCCGCGCAACTTGAGATCTGCCTCCGCTACGCGGAAACCGTCATTGGTAGCGACCATGATCTCCATGCGCTGCCGCGTCTCCTTGGTCAGTTCGGTACGGGTGAGAAGCAGACAGTAACTCTGGTCCGCTCCGCGGCCTACGCGTCCTCGTAACTGGTGCAACTGACTCAACCCGAATCGCTCGGCATTCTGGATAATCATCACCGACGCATTCGGTACGTTCACGCCTACCTCGATAACTGTCGTAGCCACCAGGATCTGCGTCTCGCCGGAGATGAAGCGCTGCATCTGAAGGTCTTTGTCTGCCGCCTTCATCTGACCATGCACCATCGAGATCTTATATTCCGGAAAAGCCTCACACAGTTCATTGAAGCCGTTCTGCAAATCCTGTAAGTCCAGTTTCTCATTCTCTTTGATAAGCGGGAAGACCACGTATATCTGCCGTCCTTCTTCTATCTGTTTGCGCACGAAGGAATATACCTGTGCGCGGCGTTGCAGGGGGTAATGGATGGTCTGAACGGGCTTGCGTCCCGGCGGTAACTCATCGATGACCGACACGCGCAGGTCGCCGTAGATCGTCATCGCGAGCGTACGCGGGATAGGCGTCGCTGTCATCACCAATATATGAGGAGGTGTCTCATTTTTGGTCCATAACTTCGCCCGTTGAGCCACGCCGAAACGGTGCTGCTCATCGATGATGACGAGGCCGAGGTTCTTCCATTGCACCGTATCTTCTATCAGCGCATGCGTGCCGATGAGGATATGGATCGTGCCGTTCATCAGTCCGTTATGGATCGGCACGCGGTTCTTCGCCGAGACACTACCGGTGAGCAAAGCCACATGAACAGCATCTCCGAGCGGCGCCAGGAAATTCTTGAGGGTTTCGTAATGCTGGTTGGCCAATATCTCCGTCGGCGCCATGATACAAGTCTGGTAACCATTATCAACCGCCAAAAGGCAACAAAGCAGCGCCACAAGGGTCTTACCCGAACCTACATCTCCCTGCAACAAACGATTCATTTGATGACCCGACTTCAGGTCCTCGTGTATCTCGCGGATGACCCGTTTCTGCGCATTGGTCAGTTCAAAAGGAAGGGATTTATACAAAGCATGGAACCGGCTGCCCACCATCGGCATGGAAAAACCCGGATTCTGTTCCCTGCGCTTCATCTGTCGAAGCAACTGCAGTTGCACGAAGAACAGTTCCTCGAACTTAAGCCGTGCCCGCGCGGCCTGCATGCTCCGTGTGTCACGCGGGAAATGCACATTGAGAAGCGCGTCCGTAAGCGACATCAGATGATGATGCTGCAGCACGTCCGCGCCTATCGTATCCGGTACACCCGCCTTCAAGTCCGGCAACAGGTCCGCAATGATGGTACGTATCGCCTTGGAGTTCAGGTTGATACGCTTCATCTTCTCCGTCGTGTTGTAATACGGCTCCAGGCCCTGCGTCATCTCCGGCGTCACCTTGTCCCAAGGCGTCAAGTCCGGATGGACGAAGTTATAGGTATGATTGAAACGGGAGGGCTTGCCGAAGAGCAGATATTTGACGCCTTTGGATAACTTGACGTATTGCACCCCGCGAAACCACACCAGTTCGCATTGATGCACGCCGTCGTTGAACATTGCTACCAGGCGTTGCGCCTTGCCGATTCCCGTCACATGCCATTCGGTCACTTCACCGACAATCTGTACGTAGGTATCTTCGTCCTCTATCTCCGCGATACGGTAGAAACGACTGCGGTCGATATACTTATAGGGATAATAGCGCAACAAATCCATCGCTGTGCGGACGCCCAGCTCTGAACGAAGAATGTCGGCACGCTTGGCGCCGACATTCTTACAATACGCTATATCTCTATAAGCGAGTTCCATAAATCCGCATGGTTAAGCGGGTGTCGAGCCGCTCGACTTATTGGAGTTTGAAGTTCACCGGCAGCGTGTATTTCACACGTACAGCCTTACCACGCTGCTTACCCGGTTTCCACTTCGGCATCGACTTGATGACACGTACGGCCTCTTTGTCGAGCGATGCGTCACCGGCGGAACGAACGACCTCTACATCTACAATCGAGCCGTCACGGTTTACGACGAACTGACAGATAACACGACCCTGGATACCGTTCTCCTGTGCAATAACAGGATACTTCACGTTCTCGCTCAGATACTTGAAGAGAGCCTGCTGACCACCGGGGAACTCCGGCATGGATTCTACAACTACGAAGACAACTTCTTCTTCCTCTTCCTCTACAGGTGCCTCTACCGGAGCTGCAATAACGACCTCTGTCTCCGTCTCCTCGGTATTCACCTCGATAGACTCGGTCTCAACATTGTCTTCCACCACGTTCAGCACTTCCACCTCTTGTACTGCAGGAGGGGGGGGAGGAGGAGGAGTCTCCTGACTCGTCTGCTGAATCTCTACTTCTTCCTCAAAGAGGAATTCTGTGTCGGTTACATCATACTTCGTAACCTCGCGCTCTGTCCATTCCAATGCTACATAGCATAGGCTGAGCACAAAGACAAGACCCATCAATACATAGATAATCTTGTCATTCTCAAGACTGGCTTTTTCAGATTTCTTTACTTGCATATCTTGTGCTTTTTAGGTCGTAGTTACCAAAATCGGCTACAAAGGTACAACAAAAATTGCATATATGCAAATATTTGCGCGATTTTCTTGTTTTTTTTATAAAAATTTGCACATATACTTTTTTTTTCGTACTTTTGCAGTCGCAAAAGTTTTTAACCCATTTCACTTAACCAACAAGTAAAAAAAAAGAAAAGTATGTCAAGTGTAAACAAAGTAATTCTTATCGGCAACGTCGGCAATGATCCTGAAGTTCGTTATTTAGACCGCGGCGTAGCTATCGCAACCTTCAACCTCGCCACTACAGAGCGCGGGTACGTAATGCAAAACGGAACACAAGTGCCGGATGTAACCGAATGGCACGCGATTGTCCTTTGGCGCAATCTCGCCGAGTGGGCGCAACAGAACTTGCGGAAGAGTATGAAAATCTATGTAGAAGGCAAACTCAAAACTCGCTCTTGGGAGAAAGACGGCCAAATTCGTCGCAAAACAGAGATCATCGCGGAGAACGTACAAATTCTTTACAAACCCGAACAATACAGACGAAATGACAACTTGAATCCCGCTGAACCGCTAAATGAAGAGCCGGAAAACGCGAATGACGAGGTTTCCGAGGCACAAGAGACGCAGCAAAGCGGTGGATTCTTTAACAACATCTTCTAATGACCAATAAAGAACGATATATCGAATGGGCCGGTGAGCAGGAGTATATCCCAATCTCGATGACGCCATGGTGGATGGATGCCGTTTGCGCGGGTAAAGAATGGGATGTATTGCTTGCCGAGGACGAAAAGGGGAATATCCTCGGCGCCATGCCGTACTTACTACGCAAGCGCGCGTGGTATAAATATATTGTGATGCCGCAGTTATCACAAGTTGGTGGCATTTGGGTCACGGCAGAGGTAACAGCAGATCGCTGGAAGACAGCAGAGGTTTGCCGCCGGATTAAGGAGCAACTGGACAATATGGGGTTGGCCTATTACTATCAGCAGTACTTGCCCGGCAGTCTGTGCGTCGATGCCATGCGCGCATTGGGTTTCAAAGCGCATGAACGTATCACCTATCGCGTAGAGGATCTCAGCGACCTGGAAAAATTGATTGAATCGTTCAGTAAAAACAAACGTCGTCAGTTACAGAAAGCGCTATCCCTGCACGTAGAGCATGACAAGATAGAAGCGGAGCAGTTCTTCCAACTTCATCAGCAATGGTTGCAAGCCCGCGGACGGAAGATCAGCTATACGCGCGAATTTCTCCTGGTTCTGGAGCGCAAGGCAAGGCGCCTCAAACAATGTGAAATCCTGAGTATAAGCAATGCGGACGGCCAAGCCTATGCGGCGGCTTTTCTAGTATGGGACAAAAACTACCTATACTATCTCATCCCTGCGTACGACCGCGCATTCGCTGAATCCGGCGCATCAGCTCTCTTGGTGCTCGAAGCAATGAAGTTGGCCCGGGAGAAACATGTGCATTTCGATTTCGAAGGATCAATGGACCGAGGAATAGCGAAACATTACAAGCAATTCGGTTCTATACCCGTTACGTATTATTCGGTAGAGCATTACTACAAACCTGTATTCCGTCTCGCTGTCTGGTTCCAAAAAATACGCGAAATAGGCATGCATTAATGAAAATCCTATACCTCACCCCCTGGTATCCGTCCCCCAAAGACGCTATGAGTGGTCTCTTCGTGCAAAAACACGCGGAGTCCGTCCGTGCGCAGGGGTGCGAGGTGCGCGTCATCTTCTCACAAACTTGGCATGACACCTGGCGCCAATGGTGCGCCATCCAACGCGAAGGGTGGATGCCCAACGTGGTGCAACTCAACGTCATTCAGAAGCAAGGATTGTTGGCGCTATGGTTGATGAAACGGTATAACATACCCTACGTGATTATAGAACACTGGAGCGGGTACCTGCTGGAGAATGGCCAGTTTCTTCGTATGTCGAAGTTCAAACGAAGTCTCTATACTCTCATAGCAGCGAAAGCCGCAGCACTTTTGACCGTCAGCGACCGTCAAGCGCAAGCCATGCAGGCATGCGGAATAAAGAACAGGCATTGGGACAGGATTGATAACATAGTGGATGATTTCTTTCAGAAGTCTTCCGTCAAACCATTTCCCGTCGAGAATCATACAAAAACACTCCTGCATGTCAGCTGTTTTGATGAGCGGGCAAAAAATGTAACGGGTCTCTTGCGCGCTGCGAAAATACTCTCCGAGAAACGGCAAGACTGGAAACTGGTGCTCGTTGGAACAGGTGTAGATTATCCGAAAGTACGCGCTTACGCAGAGACACTGCATTTTCCGGAAGGGCTGCTGGAGTGGACCGGCGAACTAACACCGGAAGAGGTTGCCAATCAGATGCATCATGCCGACGCCTTTGTCCTCTCAAGCCGATATGAGACCTACGGAGTAGTTCTCGCTGAAGCCGCTGCAGCAGGCGTGCCCATATTGAGCACGCCGGTAGGCATTGCAGAAGAGGTGGCTGATCTTATCGTTCCTCTTGAAATTGCGCAAAACAAACCCGGGCGCTTTGCAGAGTTTATAGAAACTATTCTATGGAAGGATGTCCGCAATAGTGACAGAATACAACAGACTGATAGATTTACCGCTGCAGCAATCGGTAAGAAACTGAAAGATCTTTATGAGCAAGTTCAAACCCGTTAAATACGAAGCAGACGGATGCCGTTTGGAGGTTTATGGCGTACTTTTTGAGTCTGATAGTCCTCAAGAATCCATCCGTCGTTACCGCCAAGGCGAGACGGTATTCTGGAACGCCTGGCGCGGATCGTTTTATGGGGTATTGTGGGACGAGAAGAACGGCTCCACCATTCTTTTCAATGACCATATAGGCAGTAAAATGCTATTCTACACGCAGGCGGGAAAGGGTTTGGAATGGAATACCGATTTATACGCATTGTCCCGTTCAATAAAGGCAAAGCCTGACAATGAAGATTTCCTTTGGCAAATGCTTATATACGGGTACTCGCCTACAGGCGAAACCGTCTTCAAACCAATCCATCGCCTGATGGCCGGAGAATATCTCTATGCACGTGGTGAAAAGATTGAAAAACTCATTTATCACCGCTTTGACAACACCCCGAACAACCTCTCCATAGAAGAAAATATCGAACGCATTGACGCAGCATTCCGCAAGGCGGTAACACGTGCCATACGCAAAAACGAGGAGTACGGATATACCCATTTCCTGCCTTTAAGTGCCGGCTTGGATAGCCGAATAACCAATCGGGTAGCACATGAAATAGCCACCACGCCGATTCATAATATCACCTATTCCCAATCAGGGTATTACGACGAAACAATACCACGCGAATTGGCGAAATACTGGCACAATGAGATGCATTTCACACCATTGGATAGCGGTGAATGCTTGATGAATCTGGATGAGGCAAGTCGCATAACCAATGGTCTGGTCCATTACAGCGGAGCGTCCGAAACATTATTCGGTTTGCCGGAAGAAGCAAAGAAAAATGGGGGTGTTTTTTTGACAGGCATGATTGGAGACGTCATCGTAGGAACTGCATTCACTGAATGTAACCCTCAACAAAAATACCATATTGGAGAAGGGGCTATCATCCCCGGATACACGGAACGCTTACGGCAATCGTTGCCCGCGGATTTTGAAAAGCGATATCCCAACCGGGAACTATATTTTCTCTATACCCGCGGATTTGATTGTGCCTATTTAGGTTCGCCATTGATACAACAAGCGTTCGGTGAATCATATTCGCCATTCTGCGATGTGGATGTTTTGCAGGTCGCTTATTCTATTCCCGTGTCGCAACGATGGAATAACAAAATCTACGACCAATGGATATTACGCAAATATCCGGACATCGCCCGTTGGAAACATAATGGCATTTATATCATCGGAGAGCGCCCCCGGATGATTAGTTTTTTCGAACGGGCTATTCCTCTTAACGAAGTGCCTAAACGCATGATTTGGTTCCTGCTCAAAAAACTGCACATCCATAATTTCTACCGTGAGACCGAAGGGAAAACGATGACACCGGAAGATAGTTGGTTTGCACAGAATACATCTTTAAAAATATGGGCGGAAAACTATATTCAAACGAATATGGGATTGCTGAATGACTTCCCTGAAGTCCAACGATTGGCACTCCGATTTAGTCACGGGAATGCTACCGAACGAATGCAGGTGTTGTCTTTACTCGCGTGTTTGCGTCAGACGCGATGATTCGTAACGACTAAGCAGATAGATGTATATTCCTAACTGAGTGAGCAGCACTACAGTTCCAACTCCGGACATCAAGATTACCGCCAATTCAAAATCATTCATCCCTATTCCTACCAGCATGGCGGCGATACGCAATGCCAGATAGACTATTTCTATTACAAGGAACAGTTTCTGTCGTCCGAACACTTCACTGAGAAACGCTAACGGAGCTATCAGAAAAATACAGGTTAACCATGGCATCATGTAACGAATCAGCGTAGCTGTTTCTTCCCATCCCGCCCCAAGCAATATGCGCACCAGCCAAGGCATTACCAAGGTCAAAAGTCCCATTCCGGGGATAACTGCCACTGCCAGTTGTAACCAGCTTCGTTTGAGTTTTTGCCATATACTCTGACGTTCCCGAACAGCCTGTGCCACACGTTCGAAAAGAACCTGATGCAGTGAGGCGGTAATCATGTTAATCGGCCGGAAGGCCAAGGTCATTGCCATGGCAAAAAAACCCAGTTCATTCAATCCGAAATAAGGGGTAAGCAACAAAGCCGGCAAATTCCCACTGAGATTATTTACCAGCGACCGGGGCATGCTGAATAAAGGGAAACGGCGAAACCGATGCGCCAATTCGCGTGGTGACGCGCTGCATGGTTGCCATAATGCCTTGAATGTCTTGCGGCTACGACCGATAGATGTCATTAATGCAACCAATGGAGCCAGCACAGAGGACCATATCAACCCGCCGCGCAGCCATCCAAACCATCCGAACAGCAGTTTGGTCAACACTCCGGTTGCGCTTTGATTCAACTGGTACGCGCTGATGCGCCCGAAAGCACGGTCACGCGTCAGCCATGCATTGTATATTGTCCACCCGCCACTTAGTCCCACATAAGGAACAAACAGCCAATAATACGAAGCCAATATAGGCGCATTGAACAGACGGGACACAGGTTGTGCAAGGGGCACAGATAGCGCAACAACCAACATCCACAGAACCGTAATCCACAGACCTACTCGTGCCACTCCAGCCGCTTCGTCGTTGCGCGATGGAAGTAGCACTGCAGATTGATATTCACTCGTGGCAAGAAGCGAAAGAATGCCTCCGATACTCAAAAACAGATTCAATAATCCGAAGTCCTCCGGGGCATACATGCGTGTTAGAATAGGATAAACCAAGATTCCTATTACCTGCGCAACGATATTAGCCGAGAGCAACTTCCCAACATTGCGCGTAGAAGGAGAATGCCATATATGAGAAAGGTCTGTTTTTGTCATTTGCGGCTGCAAAAGTACTACTTTTTTTGCATTTATGCAAATAAATTCACTTAATTCTTGCGCAATTCAAAAATTATTCGTAATTTTGTAGCCGATTTGAAAACAACTATCACTTTATACAATGAAACACACAATGATTTGGGTAGCCGCGCTGCTACTGACAGTTAGCATCTTCGCTAACGCCGAGACGGAGCAACAGTATGTTCGTTGCATCGCATTCTACAACCTTGAGAACCTCTTTGACACCATCCATGACGAGGGTAAGAACGATTATGAGTACCTGCCGGACGGCGGTATGAAGTGGACGAGTTACAAATACGAGCACAAAATCAAGAAGATGGGTTATGCGGTAGCGCAACTTGGTACGGATTATGACCCGCGCGGTGCTGCGTGCATCGGTGTTGCCGAGGTGGAGAACATCGGTTGTCTGGAAGACCTGTGCAAGGAGACCAACAGCGTGTACGGTCGTCGTCTCAAACCTATCTTGTTGGAGGGACCGGATCGCCGTGGTGTGGATGTAGGTTTTCTGTATGACACCCTGCTCTTCAAACCTTCGAACGTTAAGGGATATGAGTTAAAAGCACATTATGCGGATGGCGGTGTTATCAAGACCCGTCTGCAGTTGCTCGTTTCGGGTTACCTGATAGGTGACGGCAAACCCGAGAAGATCCACATGATCACCAACCACTGGCCGAGCCGTTACGGCGGCGAATTGTCTTCCCGTCCGGGACGTGACACGGCGGCAATGCTCACCATGCATATTTGCGACTCGATCTATCTCAAAGAGCCGAAGGCAAAAATCATCATCATGGGTGACCTCAACGACGACCCGGACAACCATAGTTGCAAGGATGTGATTCAGGCGAGGAAGAAGCCCAAACAAGTGGAGCCGCAAGGATGGTACAACACCATGTGGATTCACCTCTCCAACGGAACCGGAACTTTGTTCTATAACGGAGGATGGAACCTCTTCGACCAAATCATCATCTCCGAACCACTGCTGAACGAAGACAAGAACAGCGGTAGATGGGCTTTCTGGAAATCGCAAGTATTCAATAAACCGTTCCTTACTGTACAGGAGGGAAAAGACAAAGGCGCTCCGCTACGTACCCATAAAGGCGGTGTTTGGCAGAATGGTTACGGAGACCACTTCCCAACGATGATTTATCTCATCCGCAAGAAATAAAATCAGCATATCGTACATCGTTAAATCATACATCACTATGACATTGCAATTAAACAGAAATACAGCTCCCATCCGGATGCGTAACTACGGACGCATTGTTCAGGACATGATTGCATACGCGTCCAAGTTATCACCGGGGCCGGAACGCGACTCGCTGGAGGTTTATATCGCGCAATGCATGCGGCAGCGCAACCTCGTTTGGAATCGTGACCAAGAGGCGGGGATTAGCCGTGTTCGCGAAGATATCCGTCGTCTGTCGAACGGACTACTACCCTGCGATTCACCCGCTTTTGAACAACTGATGGGGATCAGTACTCCTGTCGCTAACGCTAAAAAGAAAAAAAATAAATAATGGAGGAGACAAACCAGTTTAAGGTCTTTGCCGGCTCGAAAGGCGAAGCATTAGCAAAACGTGTTTGCGAAGAATTAGGTTGTCAATTAGGCAACCTGCGTATCGACCGCTTCTCGGATGGAGAATTCTGCGCCTATTTTGAAGAGTCCGTACGGGGGCAATCGGTGTACTTGGTACAACCTACCTGCCCGAGTAGCGATAACCTGATGGAGTTGCTGCTGATGATTGATGCTGCCAAACGAGCGAGTGCAGCGAAAGTGATTGCTGTCATCCCGTATTTCGGTTGGGCACGACAGGACCGCAAAGACAAACCGCGTGTCTCCATCGGTGCCAAACTGGTAGCAAACATGTTGCAGGTTGCCGGCGCGGACCGCGTCATCACGGTGGATCTGCATGCTGACCAGATTCAGGGATTCTTCGACATCCCCGTGGATCACATCTACGGATCGAATGTGCTGGCTCCGTACGTAGCGGGATTGAATCTCAAGAAACTCATTGTGGCTTCGCCGGACGTTGGCGGCTCCAAACGCGCATCTAACTTCGCAAAGAAGCTGCACGTGCTTACCGATCGTGAAATACCGATGGTTATCTGTTATAAAAACCGTCCGGATTTCAACAAAGTATCAGAAATCCGCGTGCTTGGTGACGTGTATGGTAAAGATGTAGTGCTCTTCGATGACATCGCCGACACAGCTGGCACACTCTGCAAAGCGGCAGAAGTGATGACAACTGCCGGAGCAAAGAGCGTGCGTGCCGTAGTCACGCACGGTGTACTCAGCGGATCGGCCTGCCAACGCATCGAAGAATCATCGCTCGAAGAACTGGTTTGCACCGATTCGCTGCCGATTGATCCCCTACGCTGCCATAAACTGCATATCGAGTCCTTGGCGGGTCCTATTGCGCAGACCATTCGAGCCATTCAAAATCACACTTCTGTTAGCGAAACCAATATTCGATGAAAAAAATTCTATTATACGTTACGTGTTTACTTTTAGCGGCTTGCGGCAAAAAGCAAGCCGCTATTACGCGTCCTGTTTTCTCTTCTGACTCTGCGTACGCCTTTATCGAACGTCAGATGGCTTTCGGTCCGCGAGTACCTAACAGCAAAGCCCATAACGACTGCGCCGTTTGGTTGATTCAGACCTTGCGTGAACAGGGAGCTATCGTAGAACTGCAACGGGGACAGATGCCGGATTACCGTGGAAATATGCAGCAGATATACAATATCATTGCGCATTTCAATACTCCTCAGACGGCAAACCGCCCCCGTGTTCTTCTTGGCGCACACTATGACACGCGCCCTTGGTGCGATGAGGAAGAAAACTATAATGACCGCTATTACAATGTTCCCGGTGCGAATGACGGCGCGAGTGGCGTAGGTGTACTGCTTGAAATCGGCAGACAACTCGGCCAACACATAGCGGACTCCACCCTTCGCACTCCTGTGGACATCGTCCTGTTTGATTGCGAAGATATGGGCACGCCGCGTTTCTACACCGGCGCAGAACGGGAAGACACGTGGTGTCTGGGGGCGCAACTATGGGCCACCAGTTACGCCAAAATCAATGCGCCTGCATATCAATACGGCATGGTTCTTGACATGGTTGGAGCACCGGACGCTTCTTTCCCGCGGGAATTGTACTCTACCCAATACGCCGCCAACTACCAACAGCAGATATGGAACACAGCAGAGAAATTGGGGTATGGGAACTATTTCAACAACCAGCAGTCCTATCCTATTACAGACGACCACTATTATGTCAATTATATAGCCAGAATTCCTTGCGTGGATATTATCCATTATGACATACGTAACGCAACCGGTTTCCCGCACTGGTGGCACACACGCAAAGACAACATGGACAACATCTCCAAGTCTACCATTCAGGCTGTCGGCGAAGTGGTCATGAGCCAACTGTAAAAGTTTACTATTTTTAAGATTTTGGTTTGTCGGACTCAAATCGGTCTAATATCGGACTAATGTCGGACTCAAATCGGACTCAATACCTATTCCAAAATCCTGCAAAATGGGCGAAAAAATGTACTATTATTAAGAAATGAGTAAATTATTGGAAATAAAAAACCTTCATGCCTCCATCGGAGGAAAGGAGATTCTCAAAGGCGTCAACCTCGTCATCAATGAAGGCGAGGTGCACGCTATCATGGGACCCAACGGAGCCGGCAAATCGACCCTCTCTGCTGTTCTCACGGGCAATCCTGCATACGAAGTCACTTCCGGAGAAGTCTATCTCAAAGGACAAGACCTTCTGGCGATGGAACCGGAAGTGCGCGCACGCGCGGGCGTGTTCCTTTCTTTTCAATATCCTGTAGAGATTCCCGGCGTTAGCATGACGAACTTCATGCGCGCCGCCATCAATGCCAAACGCGAGTACGAAGGAAAAGAACCTATCTCGCCAAAAGAATTCCTTTCCCTCATGCGGGAGAAGAAGAAACTCCTTGAGCTGCCTGACAAACTCAATAACCGCTCGGTTAACGAAGGTTTCTCCGGTGGTGAGAAGAAGAAAAATGAAATCTTCCAGATGGCGATGCTCGAGCCCTGTCTCTCTATCCTCGATGAGACAGACTCCGGTCTCGATATTGACGCCCTCCGCATTGTGGCAGAAGGCGTAAACAAACTCAAGACCCCTCAGAACGCCTCCATCGTCATCACCCACTATCAGCGACTGTTGGACTACATTGTCCCGGACTTTGTGCATGTCCTTGCGGATGGTAAAATTGTCAAGACGGGCGACAAATCCTTAGCCCTCGAACTCGAAGAACATGGATATGAGAATATCTAAAGGCGAAATATTTGAGCGTGTCTTCATCAACGAGGAGGTAAATCTTCAAATTGACCAGGAAGCAGGTTCGCATGTAAAGATACATGTGATCAATGCGTCGTTCTCTATTACGGTGAATCAATTAGGAGAGGGTTGCAGAACAGAGATTTACGGATTGGAGAACTTGCACGGAGACGAGCATGTGACCGCTGAGACACATGTGACGCACGCGGTGGGAGGAGGAACGTCGAACCAACTCATTAAGTTTGTCCTCAGTGACAACTCTCGTGGTCATTTTATCGGAGACCTCAAGATCGCCCAAGACGCGCAGAAAACCGAGGCGCATCAGACCAACCGCAATCTCCTGCTCTCCGACACTGCAGAGATGCGTACGCAACCCCAATTGGAGATCTATGCCGATGATGTCAAAGCGACACATGGCGCTTCCACCGGACAACTCGACGAGTCCGCACTCTTCTACATGCAGCAACGAGGCATAGACAAACAAAAAGCGCGTCAACTCCTCGTTAACGCGTTTATGAAAGAAGTGGTGGAAACAATTTCTGACGAAAAAATAAAAGCTAAAATTTTAACGTTCTTCGAAGAAGAGGCATTTTAGTCTTTACTCTTTTAGCAGGCAAAGCCTGCGGTCTTTTGTCTTTGAGCGAAGCGGTCTTTTACTGAACTCTATTGATGGCGTAGTCGAGTAAAGCCAACAGACTCTTCTTCTCAGGACTGTCACGGAAGATGCTTAAAGCCTCCGTGGCTTGTTTTTTATAGAACAGCATGCGTTGAACTGCGTACTCGTCCCCCTTGAAACGCAGCACAAACGCCTTTATCTCCTGCAACGCTTTATCAATCTGCAGTGTCTCGCTGTGCGCCGCTAACATCTCCCCTAACTCACGGATATGCTCCGCCTCGTCTTGCGGTGCTCTCCGCAATGCTTCTATCAGCGGCAATGTCACCTTCCCGTCCCGCAGATCACTCATCGTCGGCTTGCCGATTTCCTCCAGATCGCTGTAATCGAATATATCATCTTTTATCTGAAAACACAAGCCCAACAGATGCCCGTAGTCACGTAAAGCTGCGCGCTGACGCGGCGTACATCCGGCACTCTCAGCCCCGGCCTCGGCGCAGGCCTGGAACAGTTGTGCCGTCTTCTGATTAATCACCTGAAGGTATCGCTCTTCATTTATCCACATACTCTGACCGACATGCAACTGGACCATTTCGCCGCCCGACAAACTCTTGCCCAACGTGGAAACGATTTCCAGAATGCGTATATTACGCACCTCTGCTATCAAACCGATCACTTTCGCCAGCATGTAGTCGCCGATCAGCACCGCCACTTTGTTGGTCCACTTGGTATGCACCGCCGCCACGCCACGACGTGTATCCGAGTCATCAACCACATCATCGTGAATGAGACTCGCTGTGTGCAATAATTCCAAGGCAGCAGCAGCACGAAGCGTTTTCTCCGTCACAGGATTGCATATCTGCGCGCTCAACAATACCAGCAGCGGTCGTAACTGCTTGCCGCGACGCGAACCGACATAAGACAGCACCTCTTGCTGTAACTTATTATCCGCGCGCAGACTCTCTTCAATCATCCGCTCGTATTGCTTCCACTGCGCCGATACCGGCTGCCGTATGTTGGATAAAATGTCCATTTTGCTTAAACCGGCCGCAAAGATACTGTTTTTTTTTGATATGTGCAAATTTTGCGTCAATTTTTACACATATTACTCAAATATTTTGAGTACCTTTGCAGCGTGATATTATGCACTAATCATTTAACATTTAAAAATACACTTATGAAAGCTTTCATGGACAAAGATTTCCTGTTGCAAACAGAGACCGCACAGGAGTTGTATCACAATCATGCGGCTAAAATGCCGATTATCGATTACCACTGCCACCTCATCCCTCAGATGGTTGCCGAGAACAAACGTTTCGAATCCATCGCACAGATCTGGCTCATGGGCGACCACTACAAATGGCGCGCTATGCGTTCGAACGGTGTAGATGAGCGTTTCTGCACCGGCAAGGACACCACCGACTGGGAGAAATTCGAGAAATGGGCTGAGACCGTTCCTTATACTTTCCGTAACCCGCTCTACCACTGGACGCATCTGGAGCTCAAGACCGCTTTCGGTATTGAGGAGCGTCTGAACCCTGAGACCGCACGCGCTATCTACGACAAGTGCAACGACCTCATCGCCAACGACCCGAAGTTCTGTCCGCGCGGACTCATGAAGCACTACCACGTAGAGCTCGTTTGTACGACCGATGATCCGGCTGACAGCCTCGAATGGCACAAGATGGTCAAGGAAGACCCGACCGCAGAGGTACGTATGTTGCCGACTTGGCGTCCGGACGCAGGCATGAACATCGAAGCCGCTACTTGGAAAGCATACATCGAGAAACTGGCTAAGGTAGCCGGTGTGGAGATCCGTAACTTCGCCGACATGGTAGATGCCCTCCAGAAACGCCATGACTTCTTCGAGTCGATGGGCTGCCGTCTCTCCGACCACGGTATCGAGGAGTTCTACGACGAACCGTACACCGACGCAGAGATCAATG
Organism: uncultured Bacteroidales bacterium; assembly: GCA_902799705.1. GTDB lineage: Bacteria > Bacteroidota > Bacteroidia > Bacteroidales > Paludibacteraceae > Colicola. The sequence goes on along the minus strand of CADCBP010000012.1, from coordinate 108,454 downwards.
CGATCTTCCAGAAAGCCCTCGCAGGCAAAGAGCTGAGCGTTTATGAGATTCGTCAGTACAAGCACGCTTATCTGCACGCTCAGGCTGAGATGGACTACGCTTCCGGTTGGACGCAACAATACCACTACGGCGCTATCCGTAACAATAACTCGAAGATGTTCGCGCAACTCGGCGCAGACACCGGTTTCGACTCCATCGGTGAGTTCACAACCGCGAAGGCAATGAGTCATTTCCTCGATGAGATGAACAGCGAAGGACATCTGGCTAAGACCATTCTCTATAACCTCAACCCGTGCGCTAACGAAGTGATTGCTACCATGCTCGGTAACTTCCAAGACGGTTCGGTACCGGGCAAAATCCAGTTCGGTTCAGGCTGGTGGTTCCTCGATCAGAAGGACGGTATGGAGAAACAAATGATGGCGCTCTCCAACCTCGGTCTCTTGAGCCGCATGGTAGGTATGCTGACCGACAGCCGTTCGTTCCTCTCGTACCCGCGTCACGAGTATTTCCGCCGCACGCTCTGCAACGTCCTCGGCAATGACATCGAGAACGGCATGATCCCGTACACCGGCTACGAGAAAGCCCGCGTTCAACAGATGGTAGAAGACATCTGCTATAACAACGCGAAGAATTATTTTAAGTTCTAATCCCTCTCACACACCCCGCTTGCCTCTCCTTTTGAGGGGTGAGCGGGGATGTGGTTTAATAACACTCGATAGTTGGAGTTGCGTTAGAAGAACAATGGGAATTACGAGTGCAAAAGTACAATAATTATTGTATACTACAATGACTAGTATGAGACAATTATTTCTAATAATTGGAATAACACTTATTTCTGTTTTGCTAAAAGCAGAGAATTACCCAACTAAATTTCTTGGAATACCAATTGATGGTACTAAACAAGAAATGATTAATAGATTGGAGGAAAAGGGATTTATTTATAACGAAGAACAAGATTGGCTGTCTGGAGAATTTAATGGTAAAGAAGTTATAATTTACATATCGACTAAGAACAGAAAAGTATATGGTATTAGTGTGAGATATAGATATTTTTATACCGCTGAAGAAATAAAGAGTATTTATAATGATCTTTTGCAACAGTTTCAAAAGAATCCCAAATATATACCAGTAAATTTGCATCAAAGTGCTATTCCTACGGAGGAGGATATAGCACGTGAAATGTCGCAAAACAACAAAGAGTATTTTGCCGGATTTCTACAAAGAACTAATGAGGCTGATTCTACTGTTACCTTAAATGATAGTTTCAAAGAATGTACAAATAAATATATAGATAAGTTGATAAGCCTAATGCCTATTGATACATTATATAACGAGACCGAATACACGAAAATTGTTGAAAATATAGGAGAAATGTGTTGGTACGAAGAACTGAGAGCAATGTATATAAATAATATTGTTGGTTTCCAAATAGATAAAGCATATGGTGAAAATTATATTCTACTCCTTATCTATACAAATGGACATAATAAAAATATAGGATACGAAGACGAATTATAAATGATACTTGGAATTTTTAGATGCTCCTAACTGGAATAACATGCTTGAGATGATGTTTAATGTGAGAAATTCGAATAAGTGAAAGCGAAGTGGGTGAATATAGTGGATAGTTTGCAGGGGAAGGTAGATAGAGACACTATGCACGGCGGATTCCGGGAAACGGGGAATACGGGGCGGTGTGTGCGAAGCCGGAGTTGAGTAAGAAGACGAAGAAAGCCAAGGCAGAGCACCCGACGGCAAAAGCCTTTGCGGAACTGATGGCGGAGACAAAGGCAATCATGCATGATCCTGTGCGCAAAGCGGAATGGCAGGCACGATATGAGGAGGCACTAAAGAAAGCAAGGAAATATAACAAGCCGATTCAAGGACGGCTGTACGATTATATTAAGCATGAGTTGAGCGAGGAGAGAAAGCAGGAGGAAAGTAACTCAGACAACTAATAATTGGGCTATTCTCCCGTAGATGTCAGGGTGACGTCATAGTGAGCACCCGATGGAGACAGGTGGTAAGAAGGTGGAAGGAAGGATGGGAGACCGATAATAGAAATACAGACGCAAAGTGGCAGAGGGCGGTCACACACATAACGAGGTAAGTCATTCCATGCAACGTAGATGCGAGGGATGGGATTACAAAGGACGAGGGATATATATGCTCACTCTCGTCGTTTGTGACAGACAGCCGTTGCTATGTACAATCGAGGAAGATGAGAGCGGAGTGCGCGCGGTAGTAACAGAGACCGGACGAGCCGTATTAGAGGAGACAGAGCATATAACGGAAATATATCCGCAGATACGCATCCTATGCAGGCAGATCATGCCCGACCACCTGCACTTGCTGCTGTTCGTGGAAGAGGCTCTGCCGGTGCATTTAGGGAAAGTAGTCCGGGGATACAAAACAGGGACAAATCGCGCTTATGAGCGGATACTCTCGGCATCAGAGGTGCCGAGCACAGGACATCGCGAGGAGTGGAGGATGGAGGCGGAGAGGATAAACGGAGAGGAACGCGAGGAGGAACTCTCGGCATCAGAGATGCCGGGCACAGAACATCGCGAGGAGAAGGAGATGGGCATAGACACGGACATGGATATAAACGGGATACCAACAACGATGTCATGTGCCGCCGACCTTTGTTCGGCGGAGAGAGGAAGGGATGAAAGAGGGAACGAAAACGAGGATGAAAGAGAGGGCGAAAGAGAGAACGAAAGGGGTGAGGAAACGGAGACAAGAACAGGCCTATGGGCGGATGGGTATCACGATCGGATATTGTTTCACAAAGGGCAACTGGATGCGCTGATACATTATATAAAGGATAATCCACGGCGGTTGGCACTCAAACGAGCAAATCCGGGGCTGTTCAAAATACGGCAACATCTGCAAATAGCGGGGATGAGTTTTACGGCAATGGGGAACATCTTCCTTGCAGACTACCCGCAAAAGGCGGTAATCCAATGCTCGCGGAAGTTACACCAAGCAGAGATAGATGCCAAGAAAGCGGAATGTTTGAGTGAAGCGGCAAAAGGGATGGTCTTTGTTTCGGCGGCGATATCCGAAGGAGAGAAGCAGATATGCAGGGCGGTACGAGAGGCAGGACATCCGATAGTGGTACTTTTGGAGAAGGGATTCCCGAAACCGGAGGATCCGAACTACAAGTATTTCAAGCCGCAAGGCGTGTATTTCGAGGCTTGCGCGGCAGGGAAACTGCTGCTGTTGGAGCCGGAGAAGGAGCTCTATGAGCAGGCAGAGATAGAGGCAGAGGTAGTAGTAAAAGCGGGGAATATACCGCACGAAGCACTACGGTACCGTTTCCTGGCACTCAATGCTATCGCGGAGAGGATATGCGGGGAAGAAACCCCGGCATCGGAGGTGCCGGGCACAGGACACCGAGGTGAGGGGATTCCGGCATCGGAGGTGCCGGGCACAGAACATCGCGGACAAAAAGGAAATAACAAATATAAACACAAATAAAACAAAAGCAAAACAATAATTAACAACAATATTAACCAATTTAATTCATTTAACCTATGGCTAAAATTATTACATTGGGCGAGATTATGCTCCGCCTGAGTCCGGAGGGACAAGACCGTTTCATTCAGTCTGATCATTTCCGTATTATCCCCGGTGGTGGTGAGGCTAACGTGGCTATTTCGTGCGCCAACTACGGTCACGAGGCTTATTTCGTTACCAAACTGCCGAAACATGAGATCGGTCAGATTGCTGTTAACTCGCTGCGTCGTTATGGCGTGAACACCGAGTACATCGTTCGTGGCGGCGACCGCGTAGGTCTGTACTACTGCGAGACCGGTGCTTCGATGCGTCCTTCCAAGGTCATCTACGACCGTGCTCACAGCGCTATCGCTGAGGCTGATCCGAAGGATTTCGACTTCGACAAGATCATGGAAGGTGCAGCATGGTTCCACTGGAGTGGTATCACTCCGGCTATCTCGGACAAGGCTGCTGAGATCACGAAACTCGCTTGCGAGGCTGCTAAACGTCACGGCGTAACCGTTTCGGTGGACCTGAACTTCCGTAAGAAACTGTGGACGAGCGAGAAAGCTATCTCGATCATGCGTCCGTTGATGAAGTACGTGGATGTTTGTATCGGTAACGAAGAGGATGCAGAGCTCTGTCTCGGTTTCAAGCCCGATGCAGATGTAGAAGGCGGCGAGACCAACGCTGAAGGCTACAAGGGCATCTTCGAGCAGATGATGAAAGAGTTCGGCTTCAAGTACGTTGTTTCGACGCTGCGCGAGAGCTACAGCGCTACGTTCAACGGCTGGAAGGCGATGATCTACAACGGTAAGGAGTTCTACCAGAGCAAGCGCTACGAGATCAACCCGATCATCGACCGCGTAGGTGGCGGTGACTCGTTCTCCGGCGGTCTGATCCACGGTATGCTCAAATATCCGGGCGACCAGGCATCGGCTCTTGAGTTCGCAGTAGCTGCTTCGGCTCTGAAGCACACTATCAATGGTGATTTCAACTTGGTAAGTGAGGACGAAGTATTGAGCCTTGCAGGTGGTAACGCGAATGGACGAGTACAACGCTAACGCTTAAGTACCATTTGGTCATTTACCATGTACCATTTATTGGCTCATTTGGCTATTTAGCCATTTGGCGCATAGATGATACAATGGTAAAATGACTAAATGGCAAAATAAATGACCAAATTGTAAATGAACAAATCGTAAATAGATTTATGGCTAAATTTGATAAGTTTCAGGTGATGGCGAAGATTGCCGCTGCACCGATGGTTCCTGTGTTCTATCACAAGGACGTAGAAGTATGTAAGAACGTGATTAAAGCTTGCTACGAGGGCGGCGTACGCGCTTTCGAGTTCACCAACCGCGGCGATTTCGCACACGAGGTGTTCGGCGAGTTGAGCAAGTGGGTGGCTAAAGAGTGCCCGGAATTGGCACTCGGTATCGGTAGCGTAGTTGACGCTCCGACGGCTGCGCTGTACTTGCAGTTAGGCGCTAACTTCGTAGTTGGTCCGTTGTTTAACAAAGACATCGCAGTGGTCTGCAACCGCCGTTGCGTGACCTACTGTCCGGGCTGCCTCACACCGAGCGAGATCGGTGCGGCTCAGGAGGTAGGATGCGACTTTACGAAGGTGTTCCCGGGCGATGTAGTTGGTCCGAACCTCGTGAAGGGTCTGATGGCTCCGATGCCGTGGTCGAAGATCATGGTTACCGGCGGTGTAGCTCCGGAGAAAGAGAACCTCGAGAAATGGTTCGCAGCTGGTGTTTACTGCGTTGGTATGGGTTCCAAGCTCTTCCCGAGTGACAAAGTCAAAGCCGGCGACTGGGCTTACGTCACGGCAAAATGTCAAGAATGTTTTGACATTATTGCAGCGTGCCGTAAGTAATGTCCATGTACCATTTGGTCATTTACCATGTACCATTTATTGGGATATTTGGTAATTTAGCCATTTATCGCACAGATGATTCAATGACAAAATAAATGACCAAATGGTAAATGTACAAATCGTAAATAAATTTGTTTTTTATGAATAAAAAAGAAATTATGACCAACTGGCGTTGGGTCATGTGTGCGATGCTTTTCTTCGCCACTACGGTTAACTACATGGACCGCCAGGTTCTGTCGTTGACCTTCAAAGAGTTTATTCAGCCTGAGTTCCACTGGACCGACTCCGACTACGGAACGATTACCGGTGTGTTCTCTATTGCGTACGCTATCTTCTGCCTCTTCGCCGGTAAGTTCATCGACTGGATGGGCACGAAGAAAGGTTACCTGATTGCCATCGTCGTATGGTCGTTAGGCGCTGTGATGCACGCAGGCTGCGGTTGGGTAACCGAGCAGATCGTCGGTGTTGCCGACAAAGCTGCTTTGCTGAATGCAACCGGTGCGATAGTGAGTTCAATATCCATGGTGAGTGTGTGGCTGTTCCTTGCCTGCCGTCTGATCTTGGGACTTGGTGAGGCGGGTAACTTCCCTGCAGCTATCAAAGTGACCGCAGAGTATTTCCCGAAGAAAGACCGCGCGTTCGCTACTGCCCTGTTCAACGCAGGTGCGTCTGTAGGTGCGTTGGCTGCTCCTGCTACTATTCCATTGCTGGCGAAGAGCCTCGGATGGGAGATGGCGTTCATCATCATCGGTGCGCTGGGCTTCATCTGGGCCGGTATCTGGATCTTTGTCTATGACAAACCGGAGGAGTCCAAGCACGTGAATGAGGCAGAGTTGGAGTATATTCACCAGGACGAGAAAGACGCTCCGAAACAAGAAGCAAAGGAGGAGAAACAGATGTCGTTTGGTGAGGCATTCAAGCACAAACAGACCTGGTCGTTTGCCTTTGGCAAGTTCATGACAGACGGTGTTTGGTGGTTCTTCCTCTTCTGGGCTCCGGCTTATTTCCAAGACCAGTTCGGTATCAAGGCTTCCGACCCGCAGGGTATCGCGTTGATCTTCACGCTGTACGCTATCGTAACAGTCGTTTCGCTGTTCGGCGGATACTTGCCTAAGATCTTCGTAGAGAAGAAAGGCATGGAGCCGTACGCCGGTCGTATGCGCGCGATGTTAATCTTTGCGTTCTTCCCATTGTTGGCTTTGTTCGCACAACCTCTTGGTAGTGTTTATGGTCCTTGGGCAGTGGCTATCATCATCGGTATCGTGGGAGCTGCTCACCAGAGCTGGAGTGCGAATATCTTCTCCACCACGGGTGATATGTTCCCGAAATCGGCTGTCGCTACCATCACCGGTATAGGTGCCATGGCCGGCGGTGTAGGTTCATTCCTCATCAACAAAGGTTCGGGTGTTCTCTTTGACTACTCGGCAGGTTTAGGCGACGCATTTGCATTCATGGGCTTCACAGGAAAGGAGGCTGCGTACATGATTGTGTTCTGCATCTGCGCAGTAGCTTACCTTATCGGCTGGAGTGTAATGAAGGCTCTTGTACCTAAGTACAAACCGGTCGTGGTTAAGTGACCAAGTGACTAAGTACTAAATAGATAAAGGAAGCGACTCAAATGAGCCGCTTCTTTTGTTCTGATTGTACTATTCTTAGGTTCTTCTCAGGACATGGGTCCCGTGATGGTCCTGTTCTTATCCGTATATTTATACGGAACGATTATTACTAATCCGTGGATTCCCACGGAACGATTATTGCTTATCCGTATATTTATTCGATATACAACTTATTCTTTCTTCTTTCTGAAGGCAGCCGGTGAGAGGCCGGTGTGGCGCTTGAAGAACGTGCCGAAATGGGACTGGTTCTGGAAACCGAGCTGGTCGGCTATTTCCTGAACAGATAGGGTAGTGGTATAGAGGAGTGTTTGCGCTCGTTGGGTGATAGCGTGCTCTATACAGGCGCTGGCGGTCATACCGACCGTTTCTTTGACCGTGTTCGCCACGTAACGTGTGGATAGACACAATTGTTCGGCATACCAGTCGAGGTTGTGGTGTCGCTCGCAATGCTCGTCCACCAACTGCATAAAGCGGCCGGTGATTTCTTCGTTGCGGGACATGGTAGAGATGTTCTGTTGCGGAAAATGATTCAGTTCGGGTTCCGCCAGATAATAGAAGAACGAACGTACCAAGTGAAGAGCCGCTTTGCGGTCCTTGTCGTCAAGCACTTCGCGCATCAGATGGAAATACTGCTCCAAGCGTTCCATTCTTTTGGGGCTGATATTCCACACCGGATGGACGTAGATAAACGCGGTCGCAGCAAGCGGGAACTCCAGATTCAGCTCCTGAATAAACTCCCGCGAAACAGACAAAACCAACATTTCCACATAATTTTCCAGACTCTGCGGTTTCTCAATCAGCAGTTCGGGCGTAACAAGGCAGCCTTGGTTGGCGGTCAGTTCGTATTTCGTATTGTTGATGTTTATATGGAGAGAGCCTCCTTTGACAATCTGGATACAATAGGTAGGCGTGAAGTATTGGTCGGGGAGGATAAAGCGGCTAAAGCGGGCTTGCGTGGTAGCGATTTCCATGACGGAAACATCTTCCAAAGCGCTCTTGCCCGGAATAAAACTCATCCACTTGAAACCGGAGTAATCGGTCATGATTTCGTTCTGTTCAAAGGTTGTTTTTGCCATCATAGTACAGATTTGAATATACGAATTAAAACAATTTGTGTGCAAAGGTACAACAAAATTTTCATATATGCAAGCAGAATAGTAGAAATAGAACAATCTTTGCATGAATCAGAAAAACACTAATTGCTTATAAAGCAGTACTTTTGCCGCCGATTTTGAAGAATAACTCACAAAAACAATTAAATTTATGAAAATTTTATTCGTAATAGACAGTTTTTATACAACCAACAACGGGACCTCTATCTCCGCCCAGCGTTTTACAGGTGAATTGCGCAAAAGAGGTCATGAAGTGAAAGTTCTCTGTTGGGACACTCCAGAGTACATTGAGAACAATTTGACAGATGGTGATTTCACCACAAAAAAGTTCCATATTCCGGTATTCCAACCGCTATGCGACAAACACGATTTCAGTTTTGCCTATAACAATAAAAACATCGTCCATAACGCGTGCGACTGGGCGGATATTGTACATGTGTTTGTGCCGTTTGGGATAGAGATGGAGGCAATCAATTACTGCCATGAGATAGGTAAACCCGTAACGGCAGCTTTTCATATTCAGCCGGAGAACATGACTTCATCGGTCAGTATGGGCAAAGTGGAATGGTTTAACGAGTTGTTCTACCGTTCGTTCCGTAGCCGTATATATAATCGCGTGCGCCACGTACATGTACCTTCTTTATTTATGGGCAGGATGATTGCGGACCGCGGTTATACGGCAAAGATTCATGTCATCTCCAATGGCATTCAGGATGCGTTTATGGAGGCAGGAGAGAAGAAAGCTGAAAGTCGAAAGTCAAAAGTCGAAAGTCAAAAGCAGGTCTTCAAGATTATGATGATCGGGCGGTTGAGTCAGGAGAAACGGCAGGACGTAATCATCAATGCGGTCAAATACAGCAAGTACGCTGACAGGATTCAGTTGGTTTTCGCAGGTCGCGGACCGGAGTACGACAAGTATGTGGAATTAGGCAAGGAGTTGAAACACCAACCGCAGTTTATCTATGTAGGGCGTGACGAACTGATAGAGGAATTGCTGACGACTGATTTGTACGTTCACGCTTCCGACATGGAGAGCGAAGCCATCAGTTGCATTGAGGCGTTCGCAACAGGATTGGTGCCTGTCATCGCAAACAGTTCCGTTTCCGCTACGCCGCAATTCGCTTTGGACGGACGGAGCCTGTTTATGCCCGGTGACCCGAAGGATTTAGCACGCGCTATCGATTATTGGCTCGACCATCCCGAGGAGCGCCGGCATATGGAGGAACAATACCGTCTTGCAGGCCGCAAATACAGCCTTGCAGCGTCTGTCACAGCGTTTGAAGAGATGTTGAATGAAGAGATTAAAGACAATGAAGAAGTTTCTTGTCAGCCTGTCACTACTCATCAGTATAAGCGTTTCGGCCGCAGAATACGTCGTGTTGCCGCATTTTGGTAAGACCGACAAAGGTTTGTTTGGCGGTCAGGTGGGTAAAGGCCGAATGTATTTTGATATCAACTTACCGCCTATTACTCCTTGCCTGCTGATAGACGTAGGAATGGGTATGTCGCGTATGCCAGGCATCATCGGAAAAGCGCCACGATGGTTTGCGATGTTCAGTCCGACCGCTTGTCCTTACAATGAACTATATACAGTGCCCAAAGGCAATTCTACAATAATGATTACTTTTAGAACCTACTTTTAAAATTGAGAAATATGAATATAAATAGATTTTTAGCCGGCGTATTAGTCGCAGGATTAGTGATCACCCTTTTGTTCATTGCACTCGGTGCGCACGCTCAAGAGCACGAGCGCATAGAACCTATTCCTTTCGGCGATTTCGAACACTGGACGGGGCAGCAGATCAAAGAGTCAGCCCTCATCGGCGGTAAGACGAAGACGCTCTATAAGATAGGCGGTCCGTGGAGCAGCAGCAACGCCCATGCCCGCGCGCTTGGAGTGGACAAAGTGTCGGTTTCCGTCACACCGGAAAAAAGGGGCGAGGGCACTTGCTGCAGGATGCAGAGTACATTGGAAGAAGTAACCGCAATAGGGATCGATTTCAAGGCACTAGCTACAGGCTCTATATATACCGGTTCGATGATTGACATCGTGGGAATGAAACAGAGTTCGGACCCAAACTCTGCAATTGACATGGGAGTGCCATTTACCGGACGTCCCAGCGCACTCATTCTGGATTACAAAGCACTTATTCAGTCCAAGTCCGCTGTTTACGCGCCTGCGAAAACCAAAGTGAAAGAAATAACAGGTCGCGACCACGGTCATATTACGCTCATTCTGCAGCACCGCTGGGAAGAGAACGGGCACGTCTATGCTTACCGTGTCGGAACGGCCGTTCAGCCAATTGATAAAACGACTGATTGGCAGAATGATTTTCGTCTGCCGGTTGTTTACGGGCAAGACGGAGAGAACCTTAAAGAACTATCCAATAATCGTCATAAAACCCATAATGCCAACGGACAGATGGTATGTATCGAAGAAGTGGGGTTTCGTGGTGATGTAGAACCTACCCATCTGATTATTCAGATCTCTGCAGGTTCGATGGCTCCTTTCACCGGTTGTCCGGGCAATGTCGTTTGGTGTGATAATATGCGATTAGCCTATGATCATTCTACTGCTACTGCTATTTCTGCTTTGCGTGCTTCCCGCTGAAGCGAGTAACCGACATATCATCCGTATATCGAGCCACTACTCTTCTGTCACAATAAACGAAGATAGTACGCTTAGTTTCTGCTATTGCGGCGCGGCCAAGCGTGTGAGTGTACAGAGCGATTTGCTCTATGCAGATGAGGATACGTCGCGTTATACCGATCATACACGGCGGATTAAGATGCATTTGGAAAGTGACGGCTGTTTTCACGCAACGACACGTGCTGTCAGTCCGGAGATGTACACCTATTGTTTCCGCGTGAACGGAAAACGAAAACCCGATCCGCTCAATACGGACACTGCGTGGCAGAAGATGCATAAATGGAATGTGGTGAATGTGGGTGGCTCTGCACAAGCGGATTTATACAAACAGCCTGAGCAGGAAGGACAGCTCCTTCGAACGACATGGTATAGCTCTGCCGAGAAATTAAACCGTCGGGTGAATATCTATTTGCCGGCAGGTTTCGACACTCAATGCTTGAAGACCAACTGCCCTATTTTATATCTTCTACACGGCATTAACGGCTATGAAGGCTCATGGAGCGAAAGAGGACGAGCCATACACATAATGGAAAATCTTGTGGCTATGGGCAAGTGCGAACCGATGATTATTGTAATGCCGGATGTGAATTACGGAGTACACGAAGACCGCCCCAGCCATCATACATTATGGAATAATGTGTTCAATTACCCGCGTCTGTGTCATGACCACGACATAGAATTAGGATTGCTGGAGTTGATACAAATGGTGGATACAATGTATTGCGCCTCGGGCAAACGGTATATAGCCGGCCTTTCTGATGGGGCGCGGATAGCGGCGAATACTTCGAATTTGATGCCCGGTTATTTTGCTGCTGTAGGAATGTTCTCTCCGGTGGTACATAAGAAACAACTGCCGCAGGATAGCGCCGCCGTGTATGTCTATACCGGCAAGAAAGACATGTTCCATGCTAATGCCAAGCGTTTCTACCGGCGTCTGGAAAAAAAACAAACCACCCGCGTCTATTATATGGAGACTACGGGTGGTCATACATGGCGCAACTGGCGGCTTTATCTATCAGATTTTCTTCGCCACCTGCATCCATAAGACTTACTCTACCACCTCTGCATCGGGTATGTTGTCGTTCTTGTCCTTCTCGGGCATGATGAGCATCATAATGATGTACAGGATCAAGCCGGGGAAAGCTGCGCTGAAGAAACTCAGTGCTGCGTAGAGAATACGTACTAATGTGGGGTCAATGTCAAAATACTCGGCGATACCGCCACAAACGCCAGCCAAAATCTTATTGGCGGAGCGGGTTAATTTTTTCTGTGCCATAAAACTATTTACGATTTAATCATTTACTATTGGGTCATTTATTTTTCCATTTGGTCATTTTGCTACAAAAATTGTACCAAAGCGAGTGCTGTCATAGCTTCTACCACCGGAACGGCGCGGACGGCAATGCACGAGTCGTGGCGTCCGATGACTCCGGCTTTCGGTGTACTCGGTGTGGGTTTAAAGACGCAGCGGAAGACAATCTCCGTGCCGTCACTTATACCTCCGCTGATGCCTCCGGAGAGGTGATTGATTGCAGAACCGGGTTGGGTAACCCCGCCAAAACCCGTGCCGTACTCAAAACCTTTGCAGGCATTGATACTCATGACAGCATAGGCAAGATGTGCCTGCAGTTTATCGAAGATTGGTTCGCCTGTTCCAACCGGTAGGCCGTTGATACGGCATTCGATGATTCCGCCGATGGAATCCCCTTCTCGTTGGTAAGAAGCGATGGTATCAGTAAACTTCGCAGGGTCGGTCTCTGCGCCCACCTGAATAAGTTGTGCGTGAATAGTAATACCTTTAGCTGCCAGTTCCTGTTTGGCTATTTCTCCGGCTACCACGCGTGCGGCTGTCTCTCGCGCACTCGCCCTGCCTCCTCCGCGCCAGTCGCGAATACCGTATTTCTGCTCATACACTTTGTCTGCATGACCTACGCGATATGTATGACGGAGATATTCGTAATCTTCCGGCCGCGCGTCTTTGTTGCGAATGATAAAGGCGATGGGAGTACCCAAAGTGACACCTTCCATGACGCCGCTTAGCCACTCCACCTCATCCGGTTCCCGTAAGGCTCTGGGCGAAACACCCTTTCCTTCGGGGAGGGACTGGGAGTCGGCTTTTCCCGCTCTGCGTTCAAGCGCTTCTCGTATCATTGCGAAGTCGATAGCGATACCTGCCGGCACACCATCCAGCACACCACCTATCGCCGCTCCATGCGACTCACCGAAAGAGGTGAAACTCCACTTATCCCCGAAGGTGTTCATAATTGAACGCAAAAGTACTGCTTTTTAAGCAAATATGCAAGAAAATAACAAAAAAAAACATAAATATTTGGTCATGTCAAAAAAAAGCAGTACTTTTGCAGCCGCTTTTGTAAAAAGCAAGCACTTAGAGCCTCTGGCGATTGCATTAGAGGGGTTACAGGTTGCCGGTTATCGGTTACGCGAGCCCGCTCGAATAGTAGTAAATGCTCCCTGTGTAATTACGAATCCATAAAAAAGAACAAACGAAATGGATTTAATCAAAGTAGCCGAGCAAGCATTTGCCGGTGAGAAGAAAGAATTCCCTGCATTCAAGGCAGGAGACCAGGTAACTATCGGTTACCGTATCAAAGAAGGTAACAAAGAGCGTGTTCAGGAGTTCCGCGGTGATGTTATTTGCATCCACGGTAGCGGCGACAAGAAGCGCTTCACAGTTCGTAAGATGAGTGGCAACGTTGGTGTAGAGCGTATCTTCCCGATGGACAGCCCCTTCATTGAGAGCATCACAGTGAACAAGTACGGTAAAGTACGTCGTTCGAAACTGTACTACCTCCGCGAGCGTACGGGTAAGAAGGCCCGCATTCAAGAGCGCCGCGTAAAGTAAGCTCAAAGGAACGAAAGAGTGATGGAAGGGTGACAGTGGTTCGAGCAACCATTGAGCACCCTTTCAGCATCCTTTGAGCACCCTTTGGGAGAAGGCGGAAGAAAGGTGGCAGACAGGTGGCAGACAGGTGGCAAGTAGGCAAGCATGTTCCAACTTGAATCTCCATATAAACCGACAGGTGACCAGCCGGAAGCGATCAAGGCGCTGGTGGATGGTTTGAACGCAGGCGCAGAAGCGCAGGTGTTGCTTGGTGTGACCGGTAGCGGCAAGACGTTCACCGTGGCGAACGTCATCAAGGAGGTGAACCGCCCCACCCTCATCATGAGTCACAACAAGACGCTTGCCGCGCAGTTGTATTCAGAGATGAAAGCATTCTTTCCGCACAACGCCGTGGAGTATTTCGTGAGTTATTACGACTACTACCAACCCGAGGCGTATATCCCGGCGACCGACACGTATATCGACAAGGACCTGAGTATCAACGAAGAGATCGACCGGTTGAGACTGAGTGCGGTAGCTGCACTGCTGAGCGGACGCAAAGATGTCATCATCGTCAGTTCCGTCAGTTGCATCTACGGTTTGGGCTCTCCGCAGGACTTCACGGCGAACGTTATTGAGTTACGCCGCGGTCAAGAGATCCCCATGGACACCTTATTAAAACAACTCGTGGGTGCGCAATACGTGCGTAATGATATAGAACTTGCGCGCGGACGTTTCCGCGTGAAAGGCGACACGGTGGATATCGCCCTCGCCTATGCCGATTATATCGTGCGGATTGAGTTCTTCGGCAACGAGATAGACGCCATTCTGACCGTGGATCCAATCAGCGGACAGGTGCTGGAGGAGTTCGACCAATACAACCTGAGTCCCGCAACCATCTTCCTAACGAGCGCCGAACGCATCGCCGCCGCGAAAGAACAGATTAAAGCCGATCTCGCCAAACAAATCGACTATTTCATCTCCATCGGTGAAGAACTTTACGCGAAACGTATTGAGGAGCGCGTAAAATACGATTTAGAGATGTTAGACGAGTTAGGGTATTGCTCGGGCGTAGAGAACTACAGCCGTTATTTCGACGGTCGCGAAGAAGGAACGCCGCCTTACTGTCTGCTTGATTATTTCCCGAAAGACATGCTGCTTGTTATCGATGAGAGCCACGTTACCGTTCCTCAGATACGCGGTATGTACGGGGGCGACAAAGCGCGCAAAGACAACCTCGTGACATACGGATTCCGTCTGCCCGCCGCCCGCGACAACAGGCCTTTGAAATTCGAAGAGTTCGAACAGAAAACGGGTCAGACCATTTATGTTTCCGCTACGCCGGACGAGTACGAGCTGAACCGCTCAGAAGGCATCGTCATAGACCAGTTGATCCGTCCGACGGGGCTGTTGGATCCGGAGATCGAAGTACGTCCGACCGAGAACCAGGTGGATGACCTGATGGATGAGATCAAGACGCGTATCCACCGCGGTGAACGCACTTTGGTAACAACCCTCACCAAGCGGATGGCGGAGGAGCTGGACGAGTACCTGCGCAAATACCGCATCAAATCCGCCTACATCCATTCGGACATAGACACCATCGAGCGCGTGAAGATCATGGAGGACCTGCGTCGCGGCGAGTACGATGTGTTAGTGGGCGTCAACCTGCTGCGCGAAGGACTGGACCTTCCGGAAGTGAGTCTGGTGGCGATTTTGGATGCCGACAAGACAGGTTTCCTGCGCGACCAACGAAGCCTGACCCAGACGGTAGGCCGTGCGGCGCGGCATGTACACGGCAAGGCTATCCTGTATGGCGACAAGATCACTCCGGCTATGCAGGCTACCATCAACGAGACGAACCGTCGTCGCGCCATTCAGATGCGTTACAACGCCGAGCACGGCATCACACCGACCGCCATCAAAAAAGAGATCACCACTTCGGCACTCGCCTCGCTGTATAAAGATCCCGAGGAGGAGAAACGCCGCGTAGAAGAGGCTATCCGCGAGAGTTGGAAGACCGCCGAATGGCAGCAGATGAATGCCGCCAAGTTGGAGAAAGCGATAGACCAGAAACGCAAACAGATGCTCGCCGCAGCAAAGGCGACCGATTTCGAGATGGCCGCCCGCTTACGCGACGAGATGATCGAGATGCAAGACCGCCTGCAAGCCCTGCAGGGTTGAGGGGTTACGGGTTATTCCATTAAAATCGTTGCCGAATACGGCATTACGAAGATGTGACTACCGGCGTAGTCGCCCAGACTGCCGTCCGCTTTCGCTTCCCCGTCAAAAGCCAGAATGGTATATGCTCCCTCCGGAATATCCGCTTTCACTTCTTCCTCCCCTCCATTGAGCAAGACGATAAGTGTCTTCGCGTTGTCAATGCCTTCCAAATCTTTGATGCGATAGGCAATCAGATGATCGCTGGTAGTCGGCAGAAAATCCACGTGTTCCTTCACCAGAGCCGCGCTGCCGAGTCGGAAACCTTTGTGGGCACGGCGGATGGCAATCATCTCGCGATAGTAGGTATAGAGGTCTTGGTAGTGGCGCTTGTTCTCCCATGGGATGATGTTAATCGAATCGGGACTCTGATAGCTGTTGTCAATACCGCGCTTGGTGCGATAGAGTTCTTCGCCGCCGTAGAGGAACGACATTCCTTGCGAGACAAGCACAGCCGTCTGCGCCAGTTTGTTCATGCGGATGCAGTCCTCTTCATTCTGATTTTTGGTGCTCACTTCAATCCGGTCACGCAGACAGTAGTTGTCGTGGCAGGTGATATAGGACACATGTTGCATGGGTTCTCCGCTCCACCAGTTTAGAACTGGAGCAAGTTGGCCATTCGGGTCTGTATAGTCGATACATGCAACGAGTCCGCGCATGACATCGTTCCGGCCGGCCGCGTTGCCGGAAGCAAAACCGGGTTCGTGGTCAAAAGGAGAACCGATGAGGGCGTTGCGGATATCATCGCTGAAAGCTCCCACGCGCGGCATTTTATAAGTCCATTGTTTCATAGCCAGCGAGTCGTACGGGTATGCCGGACTCATGGCAGCCCATCCTTCCCCGTATGTAACGATCGTCGGATCAATCTTATCGAGCGCCGCGCGGATGGCGTTCATCGTCTCCTGGTCATGGATGCCCATAAGGTCAAAACGGAACCCGTCAATATGATACTCGCGTGCCCAGTAGCAGACAGACTCCACCATAAACTGACGCATCATCTCGTGATCGGATGCCGTCTCATTACCGCAACCGGAACCGTTCGCGTATGTTCCATCCTCGTTGAGACGGTAGAAATACTTCGGTACCACGCGTCCGAGCGCACATCCGTTCGCATCGTACGTATGGTTATAAACAACATCCATGATGACACGGATACCGGCTTTATGAAGTGCCTGAATCATCTGTTTCGCTTCGCGAATACGGCAAGCCGGATCATAGGGATCGGTCGAGTAACCTCCGTCGGGTACGTTGTAGTTGACCGGATCGTAACCCCAGTTATAGCGGTTCTGATCCAACGCCGTCTCATCAATAGAGCCGTAATCGAAAATCGGCAAGAGTTGGATATGCGAAATGCCGAAGTCCTTGAGGTAGTCAAGAGGCATCTCTTCGGTCAAGGCCAGGAACTTGCCTTTATGCTCTACCCCAGAATTGGGCGACATCGTGAAGTCGCGCAGATGGGTCTCATAAACCACTATATCCGTAGGATCGGGCATTGCCGGACGCTGGTCTTCCGCCCATCCTTCGGGGTCGGTCTGCTTGAAGTCGATGATTGCTGCCCGCTGTCCGTTGACACTCACGGCTTTTGCGAAGATACCCGGAGACTCCGGACTCCATTCGCCGTTTTGGAACGAACGGACGGTGTAGAACTTGCCGGCCTGATTCCCTCTCACGGTAGCCGTCCAGAAGTCCTTCTCTCCCTTCTTTAATGTGATGGTTTCAAACTCCGCACCATCCGCGGCATCATACAAACGAACCTCCATTTGCTCGGCCATATCAGACCAGAAAGAGAATTGGGTTTTGGAACTACTATAGAGGCATTCGTCCTCCAGTTTCGGCTGCTTGGCGGTGCAAGCCACTAATGCTACAGAAAGCATAAAGATGATTGTTTTACGCATGGTAGTTAAATTTTCGGGCACAAAATTACTACAAATATTGCATATGTGCAAATTTTTGCGTGAATTTATTTGCGTATGTCAGATTTTTTCTGTAATTTTGCCGCGCAAAATTGCTTAAATACTATGATACTCGACAAATTAGAAAACGCCGATTGGTACTTTGACAGTGTACCCGGTTTGAAAGAATTCATGAAATTCTACAACGAGAATGATCTTGAGGAACTGCCTGCGTGCAAGATTTTCCTGGATGGCAAAGACTTGTTTGTTAACATTGTGGACTTCAAGGGTAAGGAGGAATCCAAATGCCGCATGGAGGCGCACAGAGACTATCTGGACATCCAGATTCCGCTTGGCGATGACGAGGTGATGGGCTGGAAAGCGCAAGTGGACTGCCAGGATGTTACACAGGAGTATGATGAGGGCAAGGACGTAGAGTTCTACGGCGACAAGGCGACCGCCCAGTTTACCGTGCCGGCAGGTCATTTCGCTGTCTTCTTCCCGTCGGATGCACACCAACCCGGCATCGCTCCGGGCAAGGAATACCGGAAGTTAATTGTTAAAGCACGGGTCAACAACTGACCATTGAAAAATCTCTAATACTATGGCAACAAAGAAAATACAATCTCCGAAACATCTGACGATTGTAGAGCGCGACCCATACCTGCAGCCCTACGAAGGAGCATTGCAGGCTCGGGCTGACTACGCGAAGAACAAAGAGGCCGAATTGACAGGCGGTCAGTCCTTGGCGGACTGGGCAAGCGGTTATCTGTATTTCGGCCTGCACAAGACCTCCGAAGGGTGGGTGCTTCGCGAATGGGCACCGAACGCGACCGCCATCTATATCAAGGGTGACATGAACGGCTGGCAGAAAGATGAGAACTATCGTCTCCAGCCCATCGGTAACGGTGTATGGGAAGCTAAATTACCGGAGAACGCCCTGCAGCACGGACAGATGTACAAACTGCTGGTAGAATGGCAAGGCGGCTACGGAGAGCGCATCCCGAGTTATGTGCGCCGCGTAGTGCAGGACGATCAGACGAAGATCTTCTCCGCACAAGTGTGGGACGAACCCGAATTCCAGTGGAAAAACAAGGGCAAGAAATTCAAAGAGAAAGGCGGGTTGTACATCTACGAATGCCATATAGGCATGAGTTCGGAGCAGGAGAAAGTGAACAGTTACGAAGAGTTCCGCCGCGACGTGTTGCCGCGTATCGCGAAATTAGGTTATAACTGCATCCAGATTATGGCCATCCAGGAACACCCCTACTACGGAAGTTTCGGGTACCATGTATCAAATTTCTTTGCTGCCAGCAGTCGTTTCGGCACGCCGAACGAATTGAAGGCGCTGATTGACGATGCGCATGGTCGCGGAATGCATGTGATCATGGACCTGGTACACAGCCATGCCGTCAAGAATGAGTTGGAAGGATTGGGCAACTTCGACGGAACAGGTTACCAGTATTTCCATGACGGCGGACGCCGCGAACACCCTGCATGGGACAGTCTGTGTTTTAACTACGGCAAGAACGAAGTGCTGCATTTCCTGCTGAGTAACTGCAAGTTCTGGCTGGACGAATACGACTTTGACGGATTCCGTTTTGACGGCGTGACCTCGATGATCTACCGCAGCCATGGATTAGGCGAGGATTTCAATGGTTACCCGAGTTACTTCAACGGCAACGAAGACGGCGATGCCCTGATGTACCTGACGTTAGCCAACAAGGTTATTCATGAGGTCAAGCCGGAGGCAATCACCATCGCCGAAGAGATGTCGGGCATGCCAGGATTAGCAGCTGCCATCGAAGACGGAGGTGTGGGATTCGACTATCGTTTGGCGATGGGCATTCCGGATTTCTGGATCAAGTATATCAAAGAGGTGAAGGACGAGGACTGGAAAGCCGGACATATCCTCTATGAGATGACGAACAGACGCGAGGACGAGAAGACCATCTCGTACGCCGAGAGCCATGACCAGGCATTGGTGGGCGACAAAACCATCATCTTCCGCCTTGTGGATGCCGACATGTACTGGCATTTCGAGCATGGACATTCGACCTATATGGTGGATCGCGGCATAGCGCTGCATAAGATGATTCGTCTCGTGACGGCTTCCACCATCAACGGCGGATACCTGACCTTCATGGGTAATGAGTTCGGCCATCCCGAATGGATTGATTTCCCGCGCGAGGGCAACGGATGGAGTTACAAATATGCCCGCCGTCAATGGAGCCTGGTGGACAATCCCAACTATTTCTTCGCGGACCTTAACCGCTTTGACGAGGCGATGGTTCATCTGTTGAAGGAGCATCTGCTGATGCAGAAACCGACAGCCGAGGAGAAGAAATACCATGTAGGCAACCACCTGCCATGGGTAATGAAATGGTGGGACAACGAGGGTGACCAGGTAGTGGCTTACTCGCGTGGCGACCTGATGTTTATCTTCAACTGGAACGGTCAGAAATCCTTCGCGGATTACGGCATGCTCGTTCCGGAAGGAAAATATAAAGTAGTGCTGAATACCGATGCGAAAGAGTTCGCGGGCTTTGGTCTGAGTGATGACTCTGTAGAGCATTTCACCGAGCACGACGAGCTCTACGCCAAGGACGGCAAGGGTTGGTTGAAGATGTACCTGCCGGCCCGCAGCGCAGTAGTATTACAAAAAATCGATTGATATGAGAAAGAAAATTTTTATTCTCATGGCCGCTACCATCACTTTGGTAGCCTGCCATCAACCTGCAACAGAAGAGCAGACTCCCGCGACAGACACTGTAACTGTTGAAGAGACCGTAGCCGTACCCGAAGTAGGAGGGCAGTTCATTGACTTTACAGCCGTCACGCCGGAAGGCAACGAGTTGTCGCTCAGCGAACTCGTAGGACAAACGGACTTCGTACTCGTTGATTTCTGGGCATCGTGGTGCGGTCCATGCCGTCGCCTTATCCCAGTTCTCAAAGAGATGTACTACAGCCAACCCGCAGGACGCCTGCAGATCTTCTCTTGCTCCGTCGATCGCGAGGAAGCGGATTGGCGAACAGCTCTGGAAGAAGAACAGATGCCTTGGGCACAGGCTCGCGAGGACGAGGACCATGTATGCTCCGACCTCTATAACGTGGAATTTATCCCGCATACCGTCCTCATCGACCGAGAGGGAAAGATTCTCGGCATCAACCTCGAGGAACCGGAGATACAGGAGTTCCTGTTTGCAGAATAAGAAATACAAACCGTGTCTGTCCGTTAGGCAGTAGTTACCGGCAGACAAGGGTGGAAAATAGTTTAATGTTTAAAGTTTAAAGAAAAACAATGCGTGTAATTATTGAACCATCGTATGACCTGCTAAGCAAGTGGGCTGCGAATTATGTAGCAAAAAAAATCAATGAGTTTGATCCCAAAGAGAGTAAACCTTTCGTATTAGGTCTTCCTACCGGCAGTTCGCCGTTAGGTATGTACAAAGCCCTTATCGAACTCAACAAAGCGGGCAAAGTATCGTTCCGCAACGTAGTAACCTTTAATATGGACGAGTATGTCAACTTGCCGGAAGAACACCCGGAAAGCTATCACAGTTTCATGTGGAATAACTTCTTCTCCCATATTGACATCCGCAAAGAGAACGTGAATATCCTGAATGGCAACGCCCCCGACCTCGCGGCCGAGTGCGCACGTTATGAGGAGAAAATCAAAAATATCGGTGGCATTCATCTGTTCCTCGGCGGTATTGGCCCGGACGGACACATCGCCTTCAACGAGCCGGGCTCTTCTTTGAGCAGCCGCACCCGTAAGAAAGAACTGACCACCGACACCATCATCGCCAACAGCCGTTTCTTTGACAACGA
Source organism: uncultured Bacteroidales bacterium (assembly GCA_902799705.1). Classification (GTDB taxonomy): domain Bacteria; phylum Bacteroidota; class Bacteroidia; order Bacteroidales; family Paludibacteraceae; genus Colicola. The sequence continues at coordinate 86,908 of CADCBP010000012.1, read as the reverse complement.
TGTGAACAAAGTGCCGAAGACCGCTCTCACGGTGGGTGTAGGCACTGTCATGGATGCCAAAGAAGTACTCATTATGGTGAACGGACACAATAAGGCGCGTGCGCTGCAACATGCCATCGAAGAACCCATCAGCCACATGTGGACCGTTTCCGCACTTCAGATGCACCAGCACGGAATCATCGTCTGCGACGAAGCTGCTTGCGAAGAACTCAAAGTAGGTACTTTCAACTATTTCAAAGATATCGAGCGCAACAACCTCGATCCGAAGACACTGTTATAATGTTAGAAATATACAACTCGTTAACGAGATTCAAAGAAACTTTCAAACCACTACACGAAGGGCACGTAGGCATGTATGTCTGCGGCCCTACCGTGTATGGAGATGCCCATCTGGGACATGCCCGTCCTGCTATCACATTCGATATCCTCTATCGCTACCTGCAACACCTCGGCTACAAGGTACGCTACGTCCGTAATATCACGGATGTCGGACACCTTGAGCACGATGCCGATGAAGGAGAAGACAAGATAGCGAAGAAAGCACGGCTCGAACAACTCGAGCCGATGGAGGTCGTGCAGTTCTATACCAACCGTTATCATCGCGACATGGCGGCGCTGAACGTCTTGCCGCCGTCCATCGAGCCGCACGCAAGCGGACATATCATCGAGCAGATCGCGTTTGTGCAGAAGATTCTCGACCGCGGTTACGCGTATGTGTCGAATGGTTCGGTTTACATGGACGTGGAGAAATATGCCAAGGACTATCCGTACGGCAAACTCTCCGGACGTAACCTCAACGACATCGTCACCGAGACACGTGAACTGGACGGACAGGAGGAGAAAAAGCATAGTTATGACTTCGCCCTCTGGAAGAAAGCTGCACCGGAACATATCATGCACTGGCCTTCACCTTGGTCGGAAGGCTTCCCCGGATGGCACATGGAATGCTCAACGATGGGCACGAAATATCTCGGCGAGCAATTTGATATCCACGGCGGCGGACTCGACCTCATCTTCCCCCACCACGAAGCGGAGATAGCGCAGAGTTGTGCGGCATTAGGTCATGAGTCCGTGCATTACTGGATGCACAACAACATGATTACCATCGCGGGCAAGAAAATGGGTAAGAGTTACAATAACTTCATTACCCTCGAGCAGTTCTTCTCGGGGAATCACCCGCTGTTGAGCAAGCCTTTCGGTCCGATGGTTATCCGTTTCTTCATCCTTCAGGCGCACTATCGCTCGACGGTGGATTTCTCGTCCGAGGCTCTCGAAGCCGCCGAGAAAGGTCTTCAACGAATGCAGGAGGCGTATGCGAGATTGCAGAAGATACAGCCGTCCGCGGCTACCAACGTAGAGGTGAACGGTTTGCGAGAGAAATGCCAAGAGGCGATGGATGATGATCTCAATACACCGTTTGTCATCGCGGCTCTGTTTGACAGCACGCGTGCTATCAACACCGTTCATGACGGCAAAGGAACTATTAGCGAGGCGGACCTCAAAGAACTGAAAGACGTCTGGCAGACCTTCGCCATCGACATTCTGGGCTTGCGTCTGGAAGAACAAGGCGCAGACGGGGGCAAACAGAAAGCCTTCAGCGGGGCTATTGACCTGCTGCTCAACATCCGTCTGCAGGCGAAGCAGAACAAAGACTGGCCGACCTCCGATAAGATCCGCAACGAACTGACTGCACTCGGTTTCCAGATCAAAGACACGAAAGATGGGTTTGAGTGGTCTATCTAAATACGGCAAATTCATCGTTTTACTCATCGGCGCGGCTCTGTTAACGGGCTGCGCCTGTTGCAGTAAAAGCGATTCCGAACCGGAGATAGTCGAGGACAACCTCGTCTGGTATCCCGGTAGAACCTTCAACTACAAGCTCAAGTTCAATGACCTGCAGGTCAAGCAGCATGCCGTAGCGTCCACGATCGGTTTGTCCCGTCCTCCGAAGGACCGCGACGACGCCGCTTCGATGCGTAAGAGACTCGTGGAAGTCAAGACGAACGACAACTATATCGTCGATAGTCTAACGCACTCTGTGCCTTTCTTGATTCCTTCCGCCAAGCGCGAACTGGATTCCATCGGCGAAGAATGGGCTGATATCTTACGGCGCAACAACCTGCCTCACTACCGGTTCTACGTCACTTCCGTACTGCGTACGCAACAAGACATCCAATACCTGCGACGCAGCGGAAACATCAATTCTGTCACGCAATCATGCCATTGTTACGGCACGACCTTCGACCTCGCGTACATGCGATATAATAAGGTTACGCGCACGCGCGATTACATGCACGAGGATAACCTCAAACTGGTGCTGGGACAAGTACTTCTCAATCACCAGCGAGCCGGAAAGATATACGTGAAATACGAAGCGAAGCAGTCCTGCTTCCATGTCACGGTGCGGCAATAAAAAACGGGCTTTAGCGGCCCGTTTTCTTTTCTTTCTCGCATACCTCCATCAATTCGCAGCCCGAGCAGTCTTCTGCAGCGGGTTTGGTTTGCGGGCAGTCCTTCTTGGGACGCTTAGCCTTGATGCGTTCGTTGATCTCGATGAGCGTGAGGATTGCGAGCGCCATTACTATGAAGGCAATAAGTGCTTTCATGCTTCCTCAAAATCGTCTACACGGTCTTCCTCGATAACAAGGTTGTCGATGATAAATTGTTGGCGCTCGGTGGTGTTCTTTCCCATATAGTAAGCCAGCAGTTCTTTCACATTGTCGTCCTTGCGCAGGTTCACTTGGTCCAGACGAATGCCTGAACCGATGAAACCCTTGAACTCGTCCGGTGAAATCTCTCCGAGACCTTTGAATCGCGTGATCTCCGGATTCTTGATCTTATGAATCGCTTTCTGGCGTTCTTCTTCGGAATAGCAGTAAAGCGTCTGGTTCTTGTCCTTCACGCGGAAGAGCGGCGTCTGCAGGATATAGACATGCCCTTTCTTCACCAGATCCGGGAAGAACTGCAGGAAGAAAGTCAACATCAGCAATCGGATGTGCATTCCATCCACATCGGCATCGGTAGCAATAATGACTTTGTTATAACGCAACTCATCCAAGCCGTCTTCTATATTCAGCGCCGACTGCAGGCAGTTGAACTCCTCGTTCTCATACACCACGGATTTGCTCAGACCATAACTGTTCAGCGGCTTGCCTCGCAGCGAGAACACCGCTTGCGTGCGTACGTCGCGGCTCTTGGTGATTGAGCCCGATGCAGACAGACCCTCGGTAATAAAGATACAACTCTCCAAACGCAGATCGTCATCGGAGTCCTTCGAACTCTTCACCGGTTTGGCGTCATTCAGGTGGATCTGGCAGTCACGCAGCTTGGGATTATTAACCAGGTTCTTCTTCGCCCGTTCGCGCGCCGCCTTCGTCACGCCGGCAATCGCTTTGCGCTCCTTCTCCGAGTCCTGTATCTTCTGCAGCATGATCTCCACGGTCTGAGGAGTCTTATGCAAGTAGTTATCGAGTTGCTGTTTGACGAAATCGTTGACGAACTTGTTCACACTCACGCCGCCTGTCGGACTCATATCTTTGGAACCCAACTTCACCTTCGTCTGGCTCTCGAACACCGGCTCCTCTACATTGATGGCGATGGCGCCCACTACACCGTTTCGGATATCAGCCAGTTCCTGATTCTTGTTAAAGAACTCCTTGATGGTGCGGCCGATCGCTTCGCGGAAAGCGGCTTGGTGGGTACCTCCCTGAATAGTATGCTGGCCGTTCACAAACGAGAAATACTCATCGCCGTTCTGGTCCGTGTGTGTCAGGGCTATCTCGATGTCTTCACCTTTCAGATGAATAATTGGATAAAGCGGACTGACTGTCATATTCTCCGTCAGCAGGTCGAGCAGACCGTTCTTCGACACAAATTTCTTGCCGTTATACACCAGCGTCAGGCCGGTATTCAGATACGCATAGTTGCGCAGCAACTCCTCGATATAGTCGTCACGGAAATGGTAGTTCTCGAAAAGACCTTTGCTGTCATCGGGCACGAACTCGATGATCGTACCGCGTTTCTCGTTGCCTGTGTAGTCAAGAATACCGCTGTCTTTGGTCAACTTGCCCTGCGCAAACTCCGCACGGCGGGTCTTGCCTTCGCGGAAGGACTCAACCGCAAAGAACGAACTCAATGCGTTCACGGCTTTCGTGCCGACGCCGTTCAGACCCACGGATTTCTTGAAGGCCTTGCTGTCGTACTTACCGCCCGTATTGAGCACGCTGACCACCTCCACTAATTTCCCCAATGGGATACCGCGTCCGTAGTCTCGCACGCGCACTCGGCCGTCCGCCACATCCACCTCAATCACCTTTCCTTCGCCCATGCGGTACTCGTCGATAGAGTTGTCTATACTCTCTTTGATCAGCACATAGATACCGTCGTCGGAATGACTGCCGTCGCCCAACTTACCGATGTACATACCCGGACGACGCCGGATATGTTCCATATCGTCAAGGTGAATGATGTTCTCTTCGCCGTACTCTACGGCATTCAAATTTATTGTGTTGTCTTCTATCATAATCTAAACTTCTCTCTTCATACCTCTAACCCCTTTTCCCGTGCCAATTGCATGAGGAAAGCTCTCGCCGCCTCATGATCATTCGGTATCACACCATCGAGGATCGCATCTTTTATCGCGCTCTTCAGTTCTCCGACAAGCGAACAGGGTTCGAGATGGAATAGTTCCATGATCTCCATGCCGTCCACCGGTGGTTGGAAATTACGAATCCGGTCGCGCTCCTCCAACTCCACCATCTTCTGGCGCACCAACTGGTAGTTCTGATGGTATCGGGCTTTCTTCTCTTCGTTGCGACTCGTGATATCTGCATCGCAAAGAATCATCAGATCGTCTATGTCGTCGCCCGCCTCAAAAAGCAAACGCCGTACGGCGCTGTCCGTCACCGTGTCTTCTATCAGGTTAATCGGCCGCATATGCAAGTCCACCATCTTCTTCACATACTCCATCTTCTCGTTCAGCGGCAACTTCATCCTCGCGAAGATCTTTGGTACCATCTTGGCGCCGATATAATTGTGATTGCGGAATGTCCAACCGGCCTGCGGGTCCCATGCCTTGCTCTTCGGTTTTCCTATATCATGCAGCAATGCCGCCCAGCGAAGCCATAAAACGTTCATTCGTTCATCCTTCACTCGTTCATTCGTTACATCCGCCACATTATCCAGCACTTTCAGGGTATGGTAGAACACATCCTTATGCCCGCGTCCTTCCTTCACTTCGATACCCTTGAGTGCCGCCAGTTCCGGGAAGATAAGTGGCAATAAACCCGTCTTGTCCAGTAAAATCCACCCCTCCGAAGGACGGCGACTGAGCATGATCTTGTGCAACTCCTCCGCGATACGTTCCTTGGTAATGATACCTATGCGCTCCTTGTTGCGCGCGATGGCATCGAAGGTCTCGCCGTCAATGTTAAAGCCCAACTGAGTCGCGAAACGTATCGCGCGCATCATTCGCAGAGGGTCGTCGCTGAATGTGATATCCGGATCCAAGGGCGTACGGATGATGCAGCGCTCCAGGTCTCCCATGCCGTCGAACGGATCCAACAACTCCCCGTACTGGAGAACCCTTTCAGCTTTAACCTTTATCAATCCACCATTATTCAAACATATCGCCATGGCGTTGATCGTGAAATCCCGCCTGTTCTGGTCCTCCTGTAATGTCCCGTCCTCTACTATCGGATTTCTGCTATCTCGCGTATAACTCTCCTTCCGTGCCCCGACAAACTCCAGTTCAATTAGCTCCTTCCCTTTAGACGGAGAGTGTCCGGTGAACAGTCGAATCGAGCTGGTCGGGGTAGGCTTGTTCCACTTCACTTGCGCCGTCCCGTAGGTCTTGAAAACAGACAGATGAGCACCTTTCCCTAACCGCTTCGCCACTTCTTCCGCTAACATAATCCCTATGCCCGAAATCTTCTCTCTATTTTCCTCCCTTCCTTTTACGGTTGAAGAGCTCTGCTCAATCGAGCGTCCAGTGGACGGTCGTAGAACATTGTCGGGGTTAGGCTTTTCCCCCACCACCACTACGTCAATATCCGTACTCTCGCGATGCAGAAATAGATCCCTCACCCATCCGCCTATCACGTAGCACTCCAGCCCCATCCGATCGGCCGTCTCGCCAATCAGATGCAGTATCTTTTGTTCTATTTTCGGGTCGTTTATTACCATCCCTCAACTTTTGCGGGTACTAGGTGTTCCCGTTAAGCGGGAAAACCGCTACAGGGAAAAGGCCCGTAACCTTTGCGGGTGCAAAGGTACGGAAAATATTTGACATATGCAAATACCCGTGCGTTTTTCCAACTATTTTGTCCATTATCCGGCATGTTATGCCATTTCTCTTTTTCCCGTTGCTTGTTTCAGGCTCGCGGTGTAGGCGGATTACCGCTTCGTTGTCCTCCCTCTGCGCGAGGACGGGTTATCCTGTATCGTCTCGCTTCGCTCGCCCGCCCGATATAGGATAAATGCGAGTGTAGCCCCTGCGGCGTGTTGTTCTTCTTTCTTCGTATTCTAGGGCGATATGATCGCCCGCTTTCACCCTGCTGTCTACTTTTCGGGGCTATCTCCCCGAACTTTTTTCACTTTTATTTGCGTATATGATTTTTTTGTTGTACCTTTGCAGCCGCAAAGGTTATGATAACAAGAACATCTATGCAAACAGACGTAAAACATCAACCCAATGAAGCACCTATTACTACTGATGCAATGGGTACTGGTAATGTGCAGAAAAAGTACTACACCGCTGATGAAGCAATCGCTTTTCTTGAGCCGCGCATTCGTGCAATGTTCAAATGAAAGAAGTTGTTTACACCAAGCAAGCTCTTTTGCAGTTTGAGGAAAGTGTAAAAGAGTTAGTAGAACAAGGTTATTTCGGCGAGGAAGACTACGCCGTTATGTACATGCGTGATATATTTAGATATTTTGCGCTAAATCTGCAAAATTCAGTATCTGTCGATGCCCCTGAATATTTCAATCGGTATTGTGTAGATGGAAAAACTCTGTATTACGTTCGTTATCGTAAAAATGCGCATACAACGTGGTATGCCTTTTATGAAGAATTAGAGAACGTATATAGTATAGTTTATCTTGCAAATAATAAACTAATCGGCCATTTGTTGGATATTAGTTTATAACTCAACTTCCGCTGGCACCGACAGCGTAAAAAAGCGGTGACATAAAAGGCGTTTATTGACGTTGTTTGCGACTCCTTGAAATCTTCGCAACATTTCGTAACTAGTCCAGACAGCAAGATGAATGTCCCGTGGGTATGTTATACATGCCACGCCCTGCTATTGGCGGGGTGGGTTTAGCATATCGGGCGTGGAATTCGGTTGTTTTTCTACTAGTTACAGGGATTGCGAAGCCCTCAAGGAGCGTGAAGAATGAACGGACTTCACGCTTTTTTGTGTATATCCTAAAAAACTCGAATTCTAGAAATCTAGGATAGCGCAGCGGTCTAGGAAACTAGTAAACTATATAAGTGGAGAATGCCGAAAGCCAAATAATAAAGTGGAGGCGAAACTAAAATAAAGATGTAATTATGGACAACAAAGACTTTGTATGTGAAGTAGTAAATGACGAGGGGGAAGAAGGTATACTTTATAAGTTTAATACCAGCTCCCTAAATATGAAAAATTGGACTACTAAGGGGCCCTTTTATTGTGTAGAACCGAACAAAAAAGATGTTGAAAACGAGGTAGTGTGTAAAGATTTTGTGGTGCATGACACAGGAATTCCTAATGAATATAAAGATGGAAAAGGCAAAATATGGAGATGCAAGGCTTAATTGTCGGAGTGCCTATAAGACATTCATTATAAATAATCATGATAATTACAAAATTATGAAAACAAAACTTTTTACTCTATTGCTCGCTGTAGCAGCCGGCGTAGGAACCATGTTTGCCTCTGTTACCATCAATGGACTGAACTACGACCTCAATGAGACAAAGAAGACTGCTGAGGTCGCCAACAGTAGTTGCGGAAGCGGAGACCTCGTCATCCCATCCTCTGTGACCTACAATTCTGTAACCTATAGCGTCACAAGCATTGGATATCAGGCTTTCTATAAATGCAAAGGTTTAACATCTGTGACGATTCCTAATAGCGTCACAAGCATTGGAGTTATGGCTTTCTCTGGTTGCAGCGGTTTGACCTCAGTGACGATTCCCAATAGCGTCACCAGCATTGGAGATAGGGCTTTCTTTAATTGCACCGGTTTGACCTCTGTGACGATTCCGGAAGGCGTCACCAGCATTGGAGAGAGTGCTTTCTATAATTGCACCGGTTTGACCTCAGTGACGATTCCCAACAGCGTCACCAGCATTGGAAGTAGTGCTTTTCAGGGTTGCAGCGGTTTGACCTCTATAACCATTCCCAACAGCGTCACCAGCATTGGATATGCTGCTTTCTCTGGTTGCAGCGGTTTGACCTCTGTGACGATTCCCAATAGCGTCACCAGCATTGGAGATTATGCTTTCGAGGGTTGCAGCGGTTTGACCTCTGTGACCATTCCCAATAGCGTCACAAGCATTGGACGTCAGGCTTTCTATAATTGCAGCAGTTTAACCTCTGTAACGATTCCCAATAGCGTCACAAGCATTGGAAGTAGTGCTTTTCAGGGTTGCAGCGGTTTGACCTCTATAACCATTCCCAACAGCGTCACAAGCATTGGAAATGAGGCTTTCCAGAGTTGCAGCGGTTTGACCTCGATAGAAATCCCCAATAGCGTCACCAGCATAGGAAATAGGGCTTTCTCTTATTGCAGCGGTTTGACCTCTCTCAAACTTTCTGCCTCGCTAGAACCTATGAATCCGTTTATTGCAGGGTTTTTGTGCCGGAGTCGGACTGGATTTATTGTCCGAGACATTTGCAGCATGTGGCTGTTAATAATGGCGAACTGACGGAAAGTGCCCTCAACGCAATAAATCAATCTTACAAGACTCTCCAGACTTTGGATGTGTCCAACGTAACCAACACGGAGTTTGCGGACGAGGCTTTCAAAGGATATTACAACCTTACGGAACTGAAGTTGCCGGCTGGGTTACAAAAAGTAAGTTATATGATGGTAGCCGGTTGCATAAACTTGCAATCTATTGATATCCCGGCTTCAGTAGAAGAAATTGATCAACGGGCATTCGAGGACTGCCGTAGTATCAAATCCATCTCTTTCGGAGGAAATCCTTCTCTTATTCGAATCGCCAACTGGGCGTTCTACAACTGCCATGAACTACAAAACCTCGAAATTCCCGAAGGCGTAACCGAAATAGGTGATGGTGCCTTCTATGGCTGTACATATCTGAAGAACTTGAACTTGCCGGCTTCGGTTCAATCAATAGGCGACAACGGCTTTGCTTTCTGCTCCAAATTGCAGAAGATGGTGGTGCATGCAGTAACGCCTCCTGACATAGACTATAAAACTTTTGAAGAGGTTTCGCGCCAAACACCCGTCTATGTACCGGATGAGAGTGTAGACGAATATGAGAACCATCCTTTATGGAAAGAGTTTTTCATCCAAGGGATTTCTAACATGCCGCAAGGCCTTGATGAAATATCCTCTTCCCTTCAGGGAGGAGACAGAGGTAAGCTTATCTATCACGACGGCCAGATCTTCATCCTCCGCGGGGAGAAGGTCTATACCGTAACTGGACAAGAGGTGAAGTAAGAAAGCGGTCAAACAAATTGACCTGAATAATCCAAAAACTTAATTTTAATGACATTTCCGAAGGCAAAAATTTGGAAATGTCATTTTTTTGTTGTATCTTTGCACTCGAAATCGGGAAATAACTTGCTCCGGTTCTAAACCGGTTTGCACTCAAAATCAGAGGCACTTCAGGGAAACTTCGGAGGCGCTTCGGAGGCATCCTAGACTTTATTAAAATTTAAATCATGTAAACTACACATTATCAGATCATTACGACACATGTCGCGACACCTGAAAAATATCGTTATTGACCGTTTGAAATCCACTATTGCCACTTTTGAGCAATTACCTGCGGGATCCACTCCTCACTCCAAAGGCGTGCGCTATTTCCGTGCCAATACGGGCATCGACATGTTCTGGGGTGCCATGGATATGGTCAAAGAAGGACAAGCCCGCAAAAAACGTATCATCGTACGCCCCTCGCGTTTCCGTTCCGGACTCTTCGAACTCTATACCTACCATTTCCCGAAACACTGGTCCGCAGCCTGCGTTGCCAACCGCGAACTCATCAAAGAAGCCCAGCGCCAGGCTCATGCCTTGGAGCATGACCACTCTCTTGCCGCACTCGAGTGGCGCACGCGTTTCTTGCACCATTATTATACGGTCTTCAAAGGCGGTGCCAAGCCCGAACCCGGCCTCAAACCCTACTCCCGTTTCTACCAATATACCTACGTGGCTATCTACCGCCAACTCCAGGCAGAACTCCAAGCCAAACTCCAAGCCGCCAAGGAAAAAGCCGCTCTCTCCGACGCCTATCTCCAACATCTCGCCGACGCTTCTATCCAACCCCTCGCCGAGGAAGTCTCCTTTGAGCCCGTCACTCCCCGTCCCAATCCTCTCCGTACATACAGGCTCCGCCCCTTATGTCTATCCCTCCGCCCCGCGGTGTCCTGTGCTCGCGAGTTCCGCGAGCGAGAGATTTATCTGCTCTCGGTATGATCTTATGATCCTATGACCCTTCTATCGCGGTATAAAATGCCGCCCTGCATAAAAAAAGTGCCTAAATACTTGCGTATGTGTAGAATTTGTTGTACCTTTGCCGCCGCAAAGGTTTATAACCTTCCACTGAACTCAGCAGCGTTAAAAACATATCTCGATAACTCGATAACTCGATATCTCGGAAATAACAACATACAGCAATATCAACAATCTCAAAACTCAAACAAGTATGCGAAAAAAACTATTTACTCTTTTGCTTGCAATAGTGGCAAGCCTTGGAACGATGTTTGCAATTAATTCAACCTCCATCAAAATAGATAATGTCTATTACTTATTCACAGAAGGAAGTTCTAATGTCATGGTTACAAAACCTACTAGCGGTAAGTATACTCAGAATAATATTATTATTCCGAGTCAAGTATATACTTCCGCTATACAATGTGCTTCTAGAACAAAAATTTGGGATATTAACGCAGGGAATTATAATGTAATCGGCATAACTGATGATGCATTTAATGGTAGTACCGCTATAGAAAATGTAATTATTCCAGAAAGCATAATAAGCATAGGTAGCAGAGCTTTTTATAATTGCACTGGAATCTTTTCACTTTCTATCCCCAATACTGTCTCTACTATTGGTACAAATGCTTTTTATAATGTATCTAATATTATATATCACGGAAGCGCAACAGGAAGTCCGTGGGGAGCAAATTACATTAATGGATTTGTGGAGGGTGACTTTATCTTCTCAGATACATCAAAAACAACATTATTACGCTGTAATTCATCTGTGACCAGTTCGATTGTAATTCCATCTACAGTCACCACAATCGGACAATCTGCATTTGCTCAGTGTAGTAAAATAAAACAATTGACGATTCCCAATAGCGTCACAAGCATTGGAAATTACGCTTTCCAGAATTGTACCAATTTGACCTCTGTGACGATTCCCAATAGCGTCACAAGCATTGGAAATTACGCTTTCTCTGGTTGTAGCAGTTTGACCTCTGTGACCATTCCCAATAGCGTAACAAGCATTGGAGATTATGCTTTCAATCAAGTCCCTAATATAGTGTATAATGGCACTGCAACAGGGTCTCCATGGGGAGCGCGAAATGTGAATGGATTTGTGGATGGCTTTTTAGTATATGGCGATGCTTTGAAAACGACCTTACTCGCATGCTCCTCAGCTGCACAAGGAGAAATTAATATCCCAAATAGTGTCACCAGCATAGGAGATGGGGCTTTTTTAGGTTGCAGTGGTTTGACCTCTGTGACGATTCCCAATAGTGTCATAAGCATAGGAAATTATGCTTTTTCTGGTTGCAACAGTTTACCTGTTATAGATAATATACGTTATGCCGATACTTATTTAATTGGAGTATCTAATAAATCACTCTCTACATATGCAATCAAAGAAGGAACAAAATGGATTGGAAATGAAGCTTTCTATGAATGTTATGATCTAACTTCCATAACCATTCCCAATAGCGTCACCAGCATTGGAAATCATGCTTTTCGCTGGTGCAGTGGTTTGACCTCTGTAACGATAGGCAATAGCGTTACAAGCATTGGAGAAGTAGCTTTCTCTAATTGCAGAAGTTTGACCTCTGTGACGATTCCCAATAGCGTCACAATCATTGGAGATCATGCTTTCGAAGATTGCAACGGTTTGACCTTTGTGACGATTGGCAATAGTGTCACTAGCATAGGAAATTATGCTTTTGAAAATTGCAGCGGTTTGACCTCTGTGACGATTTCCAATAGCGTCATAAGCATAGGAAATAGTGCTTTCTATGGTAGCAGAGTAAATACAATTAATTTTATTGGAAGTTTAGAGGATTGGCTTAACAAAGCATGGTCACCGAGTTCTATATCTAGCAATTATCAGTTACAGTTAAATGGAGTAATACAAGAAAATATTATTATTCCCAATAGCGTCATAAGCATAGGGAATTATGCTTTCAGTAATTGCAGAAGTTTGACCTCTGTGACGGTAAGCAATGGCGTCACAAGCATTGGTGAATATGCTTTCTCTGATTGCAGCGATTTGACCTCTGTAACGATTGGTGATAGTATCAAAAGCATTGGAGAGGGTGCTTTCTGGGGTTGCAGTGGTTTGACTTCGGTGACTATCCCCAATAACGTCACCAGCATAGGATATAATGCTTTCTATAATGTGCCAAATATTGTATATTCAGGCATAGCCACAGGCTCTCCCTGGGGCGCAAAATGTAGAAATGGATACGTTGATGGATATCTGGTGTATAGCGACGAAACCAAAACTATCTTAAAAGCATGCTTTCCTGCAGCAAAGGGCATAATCTCTATTCCCAATAGCGTCACCAGTATTGGAGATAGGGCTTTCTATAATTGTATTGGTATGACCTCCGTGACGATTGGCAATAGCGTCACCAGCATTGGAGATAGGGCTTTCTATAATTGCAGCAGATTAGCAAACATCTATATGGAAGCCACGAATCCACCATCAATATCATCATCCACATTTAGTAATATTGCTTCGGGAGCACTCGTACATGTAAAATTTGGATATGCAGGTCTGTATAGAAGTGCAAATTATTGGAAACAAATGAATATACAGGTTACGGTAAAAGTTCATTCTATCACCCCCTCACCGACAGGTGTCAATGTTTCTTTTACAACAAATGGAAATATCGCTTCTTGCGGTATTGAAGGCGGTGAACAGCAACCCGGAAATGTGTTGGAATACATCGGCTTGGAACCGAATAGTGAATACAACGACATCCCTATTGTACTGACAGCTAATACCGGTGAGACAGAGACGGTCAATATCTCTTTTACCACTCCTGCCCTTGAACTAACCACCAAACCCTCTAAGCCCGTTTCCTCTAACACCGCTATTCTTCTCGCAGAGACGAATATGTCCGATGCGGAAATCTCTTGTGGATTTGAGTGGAAACGCAATGACGCACCGGCAGACATGGACGGGAACAAAGTCTATTGTCCGGTAGCTTCCGGGCAGATGGCGGGACGTCTCAAGAACCTCAAAGATGATGTGTATTACAAATACCGTGCGTTCTATCAGTCAGCCGCAGGAAAAATGTATTACGGCGATTGGCAGTACATCTTCACAGGCGATGTGACCGTGGAGTTTGATCCTGTTCTATATACATACGGAGCTACTGTCGTGCATGAGAAAGACGCTACTATCAGCGGTTACGCCCTCGCAGGCTCGGAGGATTTTACGGAGCAAGGATTCGAATACTGGTCGGAGAGCCGTGCAAACGGCGGAGCAAACGCACCGCATCGCACGCCTGCTGCTCTTGGGGAACACATCTTCGTGCAGGCAAGCGGTATTGCATTGCGCGTGACACTGACCAACCTGGATGCCGGAACGGTATATAAGTACCGCGTCTATGGCAGAGTGGGCGAGCAATATTATTATGGCGCCGAGCAATCCTTCACCACGCAAGGCGAATATGAAGGAGATGACTCGGAGGCGATAGACGAAGTACCAAGTGACCAAGTACCAAGTGTAAAAGCGCTGAAGGTCCTCCGCAACGGCCAGATCTTCATCCTCCGCGGAGACAAGGTCTATACAGTTACGGGGCAAGAGGTAAAATAATTAAAAAACTTAATTTTAATGACATTTCCAAAGACAAAAATTTGGAGATGTCATTTTTTTGTTGTACCTTTGCAGCCGTTTTTGAAAATCACAACACGCCATATTAACGCCCTGCGTAGCAGTTGTGAGCCGCGCGGGCATAAACATTTGTACGTTTATCAATATGATTAAAATCACTTTTCCGGACGGGAGCGTCCGTGAGTACGAGAACGGCGTGACGCCGTTGCAAATCGCTGAGTCTATCAGCAGTCGTCTGGCGCAGGACATTCTTTGCGCATCGGTCAATGACCAAATCGTAGAACTCAATTTCCCCATCGAGGCGGATGCCGCTATCAAACTCCATAAATGGGAGGATGAGCAAGCCAAGCATGCTTTCTGGCATACCTCGTCGCACCTCATGGCGGAAGCCCTGCAGGAGCTCTATCCGGGTATCCAGTTCGGTATCGGTCCGGCTATCGAGAACGGATTCTACTACGACGTCATGCCGCCCGAGGGCGTAGTCATCAATGACACCTGTTTTGCCGCCATCGAGAACAAGATGATGGAACTGCGCGGAAAGAAAGAGCAACTGGTTAAACGCTCCATCAGCAAAGCGGACGCCCTCAAGGCTTTCGGCGACAAAGGCCAGAGTTATAAATGCGAGTTGATCTCCGAACTCGAAGACGGACATATTACGACTTATACGCAGGGTAACTTCACAGATCTCTGCCGCGGCCCGCACTTGGTAAGTACCGAGCCGATCAAGGCGGTCAAGGTGCTCTCTTGCTCCGCCGCTTACTGGCGCGGCGATGAGAAACGCCCGATGATGACACGTATATACGGTATCTCCTTCCCGAAAAAAGCGATGCTTGACGAGTATCTCGCGCTGCTCGAGGAGGCAAAGAAACGTGACCACCGTAAGATCGGCAAGGACCTCGAGCTCTTCATGTTCAGCGACATGGTCGGCAAAGGTCTGCCTATCTGGTTGCCGAAAGGAACTGCCCTGCGTCTGCGCCTCGAGGATTTCCTCAAGAAGATCCAGAAACGCTACGGCTACGAGCAGGTCATCACTCCCCATATCGGAAGCAAGCAGCTGTATATGACTTCGGGTCACTGGGATCACTACGGCAAGGACTCCTTCCAGCCGATCACGACGCCGGAGGAAGGCGAGGTGTATATGCTCAAGCCGATGAACTGCCCGCACCACTGCGCGATATACAAGAATAGTCCCAAGAGCTACAAGGATCTGCCTTTCCGCTGCGCGGAGTTCGGTACCGTTTATCGCTATGAGCAATCCGGTGAGCTCCACGGCCTCACGCGTGTACGCTCCTTTACTCAAGATGATGCGCATATCTTCTGCCGCCCCGATCAGGTAAAGCAGGAGTTTATCCGCGTCATGGAGATCATCAACATCATCTTCAAGGCCCTGAACTTCGAGAACTACGAGGCGCAGATCTCGCTCCGCGACCCGAACAACCACGAGAAATATGTGGGCTCGGACGAGATATGGGAGCACGCAGAGAACGCTATCCGCGAGGCATGCAAGGAGATGAATCTGCCGGCTCGCGAAGAGACCGGCGAAGCCGCTTTCTATGGCCCGAAACTCGACTTCATGGTCAAGGATGCCCTCGGACGCCGCTGGCAGTTAGGTACCATCCAGGTGGACTATAACCTGCCGGAACGCTTCGAACTTGAATACACGGGGGATGACAACCAGAAACACCGTCCGGTGATGATTCACCGTGCGCCGTTCGGTTCGATGGAGCGTTTCGTGGCCGTCCTCATCGAGCATACCGCCGGTAAGTTCCCGTTGTGGCTCACCCCGGACCAGGCGGTTGTACTGCCTATCTCCGAGAAGAGCAACGAATATGCCTGGAAGGTGAAAGAGATCCTCGAGCAGCAGGATGTACGTGTCATTGTAGATGACCGTAACGAGAAGCTCGGACGTAAGATTCGCGACAACGAATTGAAGCGTATTCCGTACATGCTCATCGTCGGCGAGAAAGAGGCGGAACAAGGTCTCGTTTCCGTTCGTCAGCAAGGTGCGGAAGAGAAGGGTTCGATGACCATCCAGGAGTTCGCGGATTTCATTAATGAAACCGTCAAAAAGCAGATGACTGCCTATTAAAGGCATCAAAATTGCATAAATTTGCAAAATTCTGCAAAAAAATTTGGTCAATTCAAATATTTGTAGTAATTTTGCACGCTTTTTTGTCGATAGCATCGACACGCAGACAAAAAGCGAAGTTATTTATACGGATAGGCTTGTTTAAGTTTCGCTCGAGTAGCGAACGCCGCACCGCCCGAACATTTAAAACAATCGTCAATGTACGCAATTGTAGAAATGAAAGGCCAGCAGTTTAAGGTAGAAGCTGGCAAGAAACTGTTCATCAACCGCATCGCTGACCTTGAGAAGGGTGCAACGGTAGAGTTTGAGAACGTACTGCTCCTCGACAATGAGGGCAAAGTAAAAGTTGGTGCTCCTTATGTTAAGGGCGCTAAAGTGGTTTGCGAAGTGCTCGACAACGAGTGCCGCGGTGAGAAAATCCTTGTTTTCCACAAGAAACGTCGCAAAGGTTATCGCAAACTCAATGGACACCGTCAGAAAAGAAAGGACAACCAGTATGGCTCACAAGAAAGGTGTCGGTAGTTCTAAGAACGGCCGTGAATCAGAAAGCAAACGTCTTGGCGTGAAGATCTTTGGTGGTCAATTCGCAAAGGCAGGTAACATTATCGTACGTCAGCGTGGTACCGTACACAACCCGGGTGAAAACATGGGTATGGGTAGCGACCACACGTTGTTCGCTCTCTGCGATGGTATCGTAACCTTCCACAAGAAACGCGACAACAAATCGTACGTTTCCATCCAACCGGTAGAGTAAAGTTGAACGTTAAAAGTTTAAAGTTGAAAGTTAATGCTTACACTTAAACAGATTTACGACGACAAGGCAAAAGTAATTGCCGGTTTACAAAAGAAGCACTTCGCTGGAGCCGTTGAGGCGATAGACGAGGTGCTTCGTCTGGATGGGGAGCGCAAGTCCGCGCAGCAAGCCAAAGATGCGGCCGCTGCGCAGATGAACCAGATCAGCAAATCCATCGGCGCCCTCATGGCGCAAGGTAAACGCGATGAGGCAGAGACTGCAAAAGCGCAGACAGGTGCACTCAAAACGCAGATAGCGGAATTCGACGCGAAGATGAGTGAGGCAGAAGAGGCGCAAACCAAACTGCTGCTCACCATCCCCAATGTCCCGTATGATATCGTGCCGGAAGGTGCGAGCGCGGAAGATAACCTCGCTGTTACCATCGGTAACTGGCCTAACCAACCGATGATAGATGCCATTACCAAAGACGGCGCTATAGCGCTGCGTAATTGGGATGGCGAGACGGACGAGAAGATTGCCGCTGAGCGTATCGCACAGAGCGAGAAACTGCCGCACTGGGAACTCGCGAAGAAATACAACCTCATCGACTTCGACCTCGGTGTGAAGATTTCGGGTGCAGGATTCCCGGTATATATCGGTCAGGGTGCCCGTCTGCAACGCGCACTCATCAATTTCTTCCTCTCGGAAGCCAACAAGGCCGGTTATACGGAGATTATGCCGCCGACGGTGGTCAACACTGCGTCGGGTTACGGAACAGGTCAGCTGCCGGACAAAGAGGGACAGATGTACCACTGCGAAGTGGATGACCTCTATCTCATTCCAACGGCAGAGGTGCCGGTGACGAATATCTATCGCGACGTCATCATCGACGAGGACAAACTGCCGATTAAGAACTGTGCTTACACGGAGTGTTTCCGTCGCGAGGCAGGTTCGTACGGTAAGGATGTACGCGGTCTGAACCGTCTGCATGAGTTCTCAAAGATCGAGATTGTACGTATTGATACACCGGAACATTCCGATGCTTCGCATAAAGAGATGTTGGCGCATGTAGAAGGACTGCTCAAGAAACTCGAACTCCCGTATCGTATTCTCCGTCTCTCCGGTGGCGACATGTCCTTTACGGCAGCCCTCTGCTATGACTTTGAGGTATATTCAGAGGCGCAACACCGCTGGCTGGAGGTTTCTTCGACCTCTAATTTCGACACCTATCAGGCGAACCGCCTCAAGTGCCGTTACCGTCGTGCGGAGGATAAGAAAGTGCAACTCTGCCACACGCTCAACGGCTCTGCGCTTGCCCTCCCGCGCATCGTGGCTGCGCTCCTGGAGAACAACCAATGCGAGGAAGGAATCCGCATCCCGAAGGCTCTGCAACCCTTCTTCGGCGATGATATGATCCGATAAGAACTTGCGGAATGATTGAACAATTAGCGCGGCTTAGGCTGCGCTTTTTGTGTTATTAAGCAGAAAAGAGTATAAAAATAGACGATATATTTGCATATGTCAAAAATTATGCGTAATTTTGCAGCGCAAAATCAAAACAACGAACTATTATACCGGAAGTAAGTAGATTTTACGGAATCATCATTAAGATGTTCTTTAAACCGAAAGAACACGAACCAGCGCATATTCACGCGCTTTACGATGATTATGTAGGTGTATTTGATATCAACACGCTGGAGATGACAGAAGGCGATATGCCTAACCGTGCCCAAAAGATGATTAAAGAATGGCTGACACAACATAAGAGTGAACTACAAGAAATGTGGAATACACAAAAAATTGTTAAATTGCCACCTTTAAAGGATTAACAATATATGATACCGAGAATTAAGTCATATCAGCCTCTTAAGGATTTTCAGTTGCTCGTCTCTTTTGATGACGGGCGAAAGGTTCGTTATGATGTAGCTGAAGATATTGCTGCGTTACCGGCTTTCCGTGACTTAAAAACGGAGCACGGATTGTTTGAAAATGCACAATTGGATACAAGTCGTACGTGCATTTATTGGAATGATCAAATTGATCTCCCGAGCGATGCTATATATGAATATGGCGTAGTTGTGTAAAACTATCGCTGGCCTTGACAGCGTAAAAAAGCAAGGACGTTGCTTGCCGACGGAAACAGCAAGGACAAGCGCAGGTATGCGCTACATAGTATTTCGCGTTTGCGATTTATTTGGCCCTTCGAAATGTAGGAAGTTTCAGGATTAAGTCAAAATAAGTCAGCAAGCGTCCATAGTATATGGGCGCGACTTATCGACTTAATGGGCATTTCCTACAGCCTCGAAGGGGATAAGGAACGTCCATTTTTTGTGTATAACAGTTAAATATTTAATTATAATGAAAAAATCTATCTTTCTTTTTATCATTCTTGCTTGCACGGTTAGTATGCAGGCTCATGTATTTGATTATGATTTCAAAGTAGCCAACGAGGATGGTCTGGAACTCGCGTACAAGTTTAATAAAATAGACTCCACAACGGTGTTAGTCGTACATGAATTTGCATGGGGAGATTATGGTTATACACCTTCTACAATTAATTATCCTGAATTTACAGGAGATAGTATTCGTGTGCCAGCACAAGTAACCTACAATGGACAATCATATCCCGTAGTTAGTGTTTGTCTTTACGCTTTTGCAAATTTATCTACACTAAAAAAGGTTATACTTCCTTCAACGATTATGAATATAGACCCGGAAGCACTTAATAATGGCACTTCATTGGAGCAAGTAGTGATTGCTCCTGCAAATCCATATCTTACCGTTAAGGATAACGTCGTGTACTCCAAAGATATGAAGAAATTGCTATTCTACCCTCCTTATAAAGCAGATTCAGTATTTATTGTACCGGAAGGACCACTTTTGATAACTGAGGGAGCAATAGAATCTTGCCAATATTTGCAGGATTTGACATTGCCTCTTTCTTTAAAAGAACTCGAAGATTTTGCAATCAATTCTCATTCTATTAGACGTGTTGTATTTCAAGATAGCGTCCGTATATTTGCTGATGGAGCTATACACAGCAGTAACCTTGAAGAATTAGTATTGGGAAATCAAGTGCAACAAATGAGTTGGCAGATTTGGGCAAGGAAAAAACCAATTAATGTAACATGTCGTACGAAAACGCCTCCAGAATTGACGTTGGGCACTTCTTCTTATATAAATGAATCCGTATTGCGTGTCCCTATGCAGAGTGTTGCCGCTTATCAGCAAGCCGAGGGATGGAAACTGTTTGGCAGCATTGTATCTATTGAGCCGCCTGTGGTGAGCGGTTTGGACAATGTACAAGTGTCCTGGGTGCAGAATTTTTCTGCAACGGGATATGTGTGGACGCTGTATTTAGATGAAGAGCACACCCAACGCTATATGACGCTCACGTTTGACGCAAACGGACATCTCACTGGTATTGACTTGGCTGGCAACCATGCCCCTGCGCATATGCCTGTGCTTTACGAGGAAGATGAAGAAGAGCCGACTCATTTTGCAGAGTATTACTCGTTCACGATTACAGGGCTTTCAGCTAACACAACATATTATTTTACGCGACAGAGTTTGAACGGAACGGATGTTATTGACGAAGAGATGGGTTCTTTTGAGACGCTTTCGGGTGAACCCGAGGGATTAAAAGACAATGTGCAAAGCGACAAAGGACAATGCGTAAAGATGCTTCGTGACGGACAATTTTTTATTGAGTGTGGAGAAAAAACGTATTCCCCGAATGGGCATGAATTGAAGTGAGGGGGCAATCAGATTAACTTGAAATAGAAGAAAGGGGAACGGCGGCAGAGATGTCGCCGTTGTTTGCATATTGGAATGACGTCTGGGTGATCTCGGGCTGAGCAGCCTTTGATCACCCTTTCAGCACCCATTGATCACCCTTTGGGACAAGGTGGAAACCCCGTGGAGAGGAAGCAAAACCACTACAGGAACTCCGCGCTATTACGCGGAGCAGGAAACGAAATAAGAGCGGAATGGCATTCCGCATAATGAACGACGTAACCGGAATAAAATTCCGGGCTAATGAACAAAGGACGCCGATTAGTAATCGGCAAAATGGACAAAGCAAATAGATTAATTTAAGAAAAATTCTTAAATTCTTGCATAATTCAAAAAAAAGTCGTAAATTTGCAGCCGAATTATGTGTGTGCTATGAATACGACGGTTATATTGTTGATAATTCTGATCATCATAGTGATGATCTTCGGGTTCTGGTTAATCCAGTACTCCTCTTTCCGTAATGAAGAAAAAAAGCGCCAGTGGGAGTTGAAACGCGAGAGTCAGAAGACGATCTCGCCGATACGTCTGCGCGCGTATGAACGTCTGGCATTGCTGCTAGAGCGTACAACGCCTGTACACATGCTCATGGAGTTGAAGACCAACGAACCCACGGCGTTGGTAACTTGGTCCGTGCCGCAGTTGCAGCAGTATCTGTTACAGACCCTGCGGGCGGAATATGACCATAACCAGAGCCAGCAGGTGTACGTGAGTGACGAGGTGTGGGATCTCATTATCAACGCACGCGACCAGATGGCGACTTTCATCATTGCGATGAGTGCGCAGTTGCCGCCCGACGCGAATGCGCAGGTGTTTGCCACCACCATGCTTAAGGCTTATTCATCGAACGGAACGACTCCGGTCGAGAAGGCGCTGGAGGAACTGAAGAATGAAGCGAAGACGCTTATGTAATATTCTTCTCGCATTGCTGCTCAGCGGGGCGGCTTATGCGCAACAGGCGGTCATCCAGACGGCCGACACGGCGGTGTTGCCGGTGGATACGAATATAGTGGTGATCATGGATACGATCGTCGCGCAGGAAGATACCGCGGAGTTGACCATCGAACGGAAAGAGCGCAAACAGATCTATCAGGGAACGATTGTCAAACTGGACATCCTCTCGCCGCTGCTCATGAGCGGATTGAATGGATGGAAGATCCAGCACTACGAAGTGGCGGTGAACGTGCGACTAGCGAACCGATTCTACCCGACGTTTGAGGTCGGTTATTCCGGCGGACAGACACAACAGGGCGACAGTATATACTATAACTCGCATGGCGGTTTCTTTCGCGCGGGCGCAGACATCAACCCGCTTAAGCGTAACCCGGGCTCACCGCACGCGCTGTTAGTGGGTCTGCGTATCGGAACATGTTTCCAACCGCGCAAGGTAGATTGTTGGGGAGAAATTGTGGCAGGTTGTCAGGTGGAGATTGCTCAAGTGAAAAATACCGCGTTTTATATGGGGTGGCAGGGACGGTTTAAGATCCTCTTCACCCGCGAGCCGGCAGGACTCACCGCTGCGCAGATGGGACCGATTTACATTCCCGGATTCGGACACCGAAGTAATTTGGGGTGGGGGGCAAGTTACCACTTAGGATGGAAATTTTAAAACAATATAAAAAACAGTTATCATGAACAAGACACAACTTTTGAATCGTGCAGCGGATAACATCCGTATCCTGGCTGCAGCAGCAGTAGAGAAAGCTAAGAGTGGTCACCCGGGCGGAGCGATGGGCGGCGCAGACTTCATCAACGTCCTCTTTAGCGAGTTTCTCGAGTACGATCCGGAGAA
Source organism: uncultured Bacteroidales bacterium (assembly GCA_902799705.1). Taxonomy (GTDB): domain Bacteria; phylum Bacteroidota; class Bacteroidia; order Bacteroidales; family Paludibacteraceae; genus Colicola. Next base: position 64,226 of record CADCBP010000012.1, on the reverse strand, counting down.
CCCGGGTTGGGAAGCACGTGACCGTTTCTTCTTGGATCCGGGACACATGGCTCCGATGCTCTACGGACAACTCTGTCTGGCAGGTAAGTTTACTCTTGAAGATCTTAAGAACCTCCGTCAGTGGGGGTCGGTGACTCCAGGTCACCCCGAACGCGAGATAGAGCGAATGATTGAGAACACCTCCGGTCCGCTTGGTCAGGGACACACCTTCGCTGTCGGAGCAGCCATCGCGGCGAAATGGTTCAACCAGCGCTATGGCGAGATCCATAACCCGACCATTTATGCCTTCATCTCCGATGGCGGTGTGCAGGAAGAGATCTCGCAGGGCGCAGGCCGCCTGGCAGGACACCTCGGACTCGATAACCTCGTCATGTTCTATGACTCCAACACCATCCAACTCTCTACGGGTTGCGGCGAAGTGACCTCTGAAGATGTGGCAGCCAAATACAAAGCCTGGGGATGGTACGTGCAGGAGATCCCGGGCAACGACCCTGACGCTATCCGCGAAGCCCTCATCAAAGCCAAAGCCCATAAAGGCGAACCGTCGCTCATCATCGGTCATACAATCATGGGCAAAGGCTGCGTGACAGCCGAAGGAGCTAACTGGGAAGGCAAATGTTCCACCCACGGTGCGCCGCTCAGCAAGGCTGGTGCTTCGTTCGAGAAGACCATCGAGCATCTTGGCGGTAATCCCGAAGATCCGTTCCAGATCTTCCCGGAAGTGAAGAAACTGTACGACGACCGCGCAGCCGAGTTGCGCGAGCTGTGCAATAAGAAATACGAGGCGTACTACGAGTGGAAACAAGCAAACCCGCTCGCTGCCAACGAATACGAGACCTACATGTCCGGCGAAACGCCGTGCATCGACTGGAGCCTTATCCAGCAGAAAGCAGGTGCCGCTACCCGTAACGCCAGCGGCACAGTGCTCTCTTTCCTTGCGGAGAACGTAGGCAATATGATTGTTTCCTCTGCCGACCTCTCCAACTCCGAAGACCCACGCCTTCAAGAAAGGCGATTTCAGCGGTCAGTTCCTCCAAGCAGGTGTGTCCGAACTCACCATGGCGTGCGTCATGATAGGAATGGCGCTCCACGGCGGAATCATCCCTGCCTGCGGCACGTTCTTCGTCTTCAGCGATTATATGAAACCTGCTGTCCGCATGGCGGCGCTCATGGAACTGCCGGTGAAATTCATCTGGAGCCACGACGCCTTCCGCGTCGGCGAAGACGGACCGACCCACGAGCCGGTAGAGCAAGAGGCGCAGATTCGTCTCATGGAGAAACTGCATAACCATAGTGGCAAACCGTCGATGCTTGTCCTCCGTCCGGCTGATGCCGAGGAGACCACTCTCGCATGGCGTTGTGCTATCGAGAACACCGAGACGCCGACTGCACTTATCCTCAGCCGTCAGGACATCGCTCCTGTTCCCAATGTTAACCTTGAAGGTTTCCGCAAAGGTGCCTATATTGTTTCCAAAGACGAGAATCCGCAAGTTGTTCTCCTGGCTTCAGGATCTGAGGTTTCGACTCTCCTCGCCGGAGCAGAACTGCTCCGTAAAGAGGGTATCCGCCTGCAGATTGTAAGCGTCCCGAGCGAAGGTCTCTTCCGCGAGCAATCCAAAGAGTACCAAGACTCCGTCCTCCCGAAAGGTGTTAAGCGTTTCGGTATGACCGCCGGCTTACCGTGCACTCTCGAATCCCTCGTGGGCGAAAACGGCGCTATCTGGGGACTCAACTCCTTCGGCTTCTCCGCTCCGTACAAAGTCCTTGACGAAAAACTCGGCTTCACCGCCCAGAACGTCTATGAGCAAGTAAAGAAGTTGCTATAAAGGTAACGAAAAATATGGACGATAATTTTGCCATACAACTCTTTGAGGGGAAGCGTGTCCGCATCGTGTGGGATGCCGAGCAAGAAAAGTACTATTTCTCTATTGTGGATATAGTACAGGTATTGACGGATAGTGCCGATGCCAAGCAATACATTAAGAAAATGCGCGCACGTGATTCGGAATTAGATTCCAAGTGGGGTACAATTTGTACCCCTGTTGAAATGAGAGCTTTTGATGGAAAACGGAGAAAAGTTCAAGCCGCTGATTTACAAGGTATTTTTCGTCTCATCCAGTCTATTCCCTCCAAGAAAGCCGAGCCTGTCAAACAGTGGCTGGCTAAGTTAGGCGAGCAGCGCATTGACCAGATCATTGACCCGGAGCTGACCTTCCAGATGGCGGTGGAGGATTATCGCCGCCAAGGTTATTCCGACAAATGGATTAACGAAAGGATGCGCTCTATTGAGATGCGCAAAGAGTTGACGGACGAATGGCATCGTGCGGGTATTACGGAGCAGAAGGATTTTGCGATTCTCACGAATGTCCTTACGCAGGCTTGGAGCGGAATGACCACCGGTGAGTACAAACGCCACAAAGGTCTTACCAAAGAGAACTTGCGTGATAACATGACGAATGTGGAGTTGGCCTTGAACACGCTTGCCGAAGTGACCGCGACGGAAATATCTCGTCAGCGTAATCCAAAAGGCATGGCTCAGAGTCGCCAGACTGCCAAAGAAGGTGGCGAAGTCGCTCGTAACGCCCGCGCAGATATCGAGAGTCGTTTAGGTCATTCCGTCATCTCATCCGAACGTGCTTCCGACCACATCCGTCCTATAAAAGAAAAAAGCAAAGCAGCTGAACTACCATTCGAAGACAAGGAAGATAAATGAAGACCAATAGGCAAATATAAAAGTTTTGGTCTTAGAATGTAAAAAGCAAACGTATTTTAAAAGCATAAAATAACCGTCCTCTCTCCGATACGGTGCTTCCAAGCATTCTGGGAAAGGAGAAAGAAAAAATCTGCATCAAAAGTGCAGATTTTTTTGTACAAACTCGTTTTTTACGACAATACCCTTGCATATATCAAAAAAAGTTAAAAATTTATTGTAACTTCGAGGGCACCGACACGGCATAGCCGTCCCACCTCGAAATTACATCCGCACAATTGTGCAAATAACAAAGCTTTTCAGCACAAAACACAAATGAATTTGTATTTTCCTGCTGAAATCTTTGTGTATTTCAAATATTTTTTGTAACTTTGCAGCCGAAAGTTGCAAAGACATGCGAAACGACACAGACATATTCTCGTTAGAAAGCACCTTATCGGCATTTTTTGATAGTGTCACCAAGAGCAATCAAAAGGGGTCTGCATATCCTTATTTGGATGCGAAGACCTCTCTCTTCCATGGCGAAACAAATTCGCTGATAGTGCCTTTTGCTTTGGATGACGATTCAACAGCGCGTGTTATTTCGCAACTCAAAGAACATCTTCAGCCATACGTGCCGGATTTACTAATGTCCTTCAATATGCCGCTTACATATTGTTGGACGAGTTGATTTGCAACATCCAGCAACATGCGCAAACGGACAAAGGCTACGCGTATTTGATGTATAACAAAGCAGCAAGAACCATAGAAATTATAATTGCTGATTTCGGTATTACTATTTATGGAAGTTATGTGGCAGCCCAGAAACACCTTGACAAATTAGGAGACAGTGATGCCGATGCACTTAATCTTGCACAAAACGGCTATTCGGTAAAGAATCTGCCGGATACAGAGAACCGAGGTTATGGCATTTCGTCGAACATGAAAATGGTAGTAGATGGCTTGAAAGGCGAGTTTGCCGTATTGTCAGGAAATGCCTTATTACTGCTAACGGCTAATGACCGTAAGATTCTTGCCTTACCGCCAGAGATAGATTTTAAGGGCACAATGATTATGGTACGTATTCCGGCACAAATGCCCGATAAGTTTAACCTTTATGATTACATGAGTTGAGTATGAAACAGATAATTAATATACAAGAGCAATACGGCGCAGAATTACACACGCGTCAGATGATGGAGCGTTTGGCTGCTTCGTTAGTGCCGACCAACGAATATCTGTTAGATATGGCAGGCGTGGAGCAAATCTCCCGTTCGGCTGCGGATGAGTTATACAACCTCACCCACAGCGAAATACATGTGGACTTAATCAATCTGGAACCGTTTGTAGAGAAAATGCTCTCTGCGGTTACCAAAGGTCGTTTCCTTCCGCGCCAACATACAGCAGGCGACATGCCAATTATCCATTGTGCCACCATCGGCAGCGTCCAACGCCAACTGATGGCGAAATAAGAAATCGTCCCCTCTCCGAGACGTTAAATCGGAGAAAGACAAGCGCAAAGCGTTGCGCTAATTAAACAATAACAAAGCATTACTATTATTTCGCGTTTACCGAAAGCGTAGGAAACTTTTACGGATATAAAACGAAGAAATAATTAGAGTGTTCCGGAATAGGGATGCTCATATCATCGTATAAGGTAATGCCATGCTCTTTTAGCATGGACTTCTTATTGATGATATAGGCTTCTATTCCTACGCTGCCTTGGTAAACGCATAAGAAGTTCATGCTTTTTTTGTGTTTGCGGATTGATAGTTATGCACAAATTTAACTATCAATCATGTTACAAAAAATCAAATCTTTCCTGTCAAAAGGCAACCGCGCACAATGGTGTGTATTCTTCCTTTTTGCATTTATCTTATTTGTTAAGTGTATCTTGTTTCATTGGGATGCATTCCACTCCATATTGATAAGTTCAGCATGGCGAGATCCGCTCTCGTTTTATAAATATTATATGGCTAAGTTACTTATGCCGTTATTTATAGCATCTTTTGTGTTTATAACTAAACGCTACTGGTGGACAATAGTTGTGTCTCTGCTTATGGATATTTGGTGCATTGCGAACTTGATATATTTTAAAACGTACGATGCTTTCTTGTCTGTTAATGATATTCTATTAGTTGGAAATATGGATGGGGCTTGGTCGTCCATAACCGCATATTTTGATGGCAACATGATTTTTATGTTATTGTTAACTATCATATGGGGAATATTTGTTTTTATGTTCAAAAAGAATAGCAGGAACAGAATGTGTACGACTTTTTTTGTTATGTTGCCTATTCTATTTGTTTTTGCGTATTTGAATAATTATTTTGTTTATAATCTAAAATTTAGATCTGATGCATCAAAGGAGGAGGCATCTCAAATTGAAGTTGAACAAGATGAATGGATTTCTTTTGTGGACACTAGTGGAAGAATTAAAACATATATGAATTACATCCCGTTTTATGAGATATATAAACAAGCTACAGATGACGGAGCATTACCTCAGCCTAATTTTATGGATTACTATATAAAAAGTCAATCTATAATTTCAGATTTAATAGCTATTAACATATATTATCTATGTAATACTAACTCTCCTGGAGATATTATTCAATTATCTAATACAGAAAAAGAATCTATTCTGCCATATATTTATCCTTCTACAACGCAACTTTTGCCAACAAAAAATCTTATAGTCATTATTGTAGAAAGTCTTGAGGATTGGCCATTACACCATGCAATAGAAAATAAAGAGATAGCTCCTTACTTAACCAAACTAAAGCAAAAAGAACATATATTATACTGCGATAAAATCAAATGCCAAACATTAGGCGGAAATTCTGCAGATGGTCAGATGATAATAAATACAGGATTACTCCCGACACAAAATGGAGTAGCATGTATGCTATATGGAAATAATGTATATCCGAATTTTGCACATTTTTACAAGCACTCAATTCTTGTAAATCCCTGGCCTAAAATCTGGAATCAAGATACAATGTCTATTCGTTATTCATATACTCAAAAAATAGAACCTTTGGCAAGTCAGTGGGAAGATGCACAAGTATTGGAAACATCTTATAAGCAACTTCAAAATAGCAAATATCCAGTTTGTTTGATGGCAATAACAGTTTCTACTCATGCTCCTTTTAATCGCGTAAGAAATAATAAAATACAAACGAAGGCGCCATCTGTCCTTAATCGCTATATGCAATGCTTAAATTATACGGATTCGTGCATTGAGGTTTTTATGAAAAATATTTTATCGGATTCCGTACTATCTAAATCTACAATAGTAATTACAGGTGATCACACTATATTTAAACCTGCTATGTTGAGAAAAATTAGCAATTATGCAGAAGATCAAAATTTGTCTATAGCATCAGGAGATAATTATTGCCCGCTAATAATTTATTCACCTCAAATTGCAGGCAATATTCATGTTACAGATACATGTTATCAAATGGACATATTCCCAACTATTCTTTATCTAATCGGTTGTGAGGATTATTATTGGAAAGGGTTTGGAGTGAATCTAATGGATTCCATTGCGCGTCATAACCGTCCTATTTCAGAACAGGAAGCGTATGAACTATCTGACAAATTAATCCGCAGCAATTATTTCGCCACTATAGATGAATAGAGGGACTAATATACTCTTTTGCATAGAAAAATCTTAACAACCGACATTTCATGTGTTATGTCCGAAAGTGGCGCGAGAGTGGCTTGAGAGTGGCTGATTGCTACAATTTGGCGAGGAGGAATAGGGCCCCCGCAAATTTCAATTTGTGGGGAGAGCGGAGGCAATGGTCGCACTTGCCAATTAGCAGAGCGGTTTGGCTCTTGCGATCCATTTGCCGAACGCGAATCTTAATAATCGTCACTTTTGCGCTTACCTGCCGCGTTCGAGAGACATACGGGAAAGATACCCGACGATAGACCGACAGGATACCGCCGAGACACCGCACTAAAATCTTAATAATCGGCAATTGTTTTTATGCTGATGAGTAGGTATTGCATAGCACTTGCCCCCGAGATGAGTCCGAGATTACCCTTACTTGCCCTCGATAACATGTTTATAATATGCTGAAAATAAAAGGCTTACAAAAATAGTTCAAATAAGTATAAAAAATCTAAATCTTAATAATCGGCAATTATAATAATCACGGGTGACACATTGTGCCGCCCGTGGTGTCTATTCAAATAGCTTCTCTATATGGTCATACCTCAGAAGCCATATATCGCCGGCGGTATTCTCGAAATCGCCGCCATAGACTACGGCGCGGCGTTTGATGGGTGTACTTGTCCAGTCCGGCAAACGTTGTAACGACTTCGTAAAGTCCGGATGATAAGTCATGGATGATTTGACCTCGATCGCTGTCAGCTGGCCTTCCTCTTTGACCAATATATCCACCTCCTGACCGTTACTATCCCTGTAGAAAAAGACATTACCCTCTTTGCCTTGATTGAAACGATGCTTGAGACACTCCATAACCATTATATTCTCAAAAATAGCCCCTCGCATCTTGTCCAGTTCCAACTGCCGCGGTGTCTCTATATCCAACAGATAACAAGCCAACCCTGGATCATTGAAATATAATTTGGGGCTCTTCACAACCCGTTTGGTGATATTCTCGTAATACGGCGGAAGAAGCGTCACGAGATACGAAGCCTGCAGAACAGAGAGCCAATGACTGATGGTCTTGCTATCTACACCCACTTCCATTCCCACTTCCGAGGCATTGAAAACGGAACCGATCCGAGCCGCACAGAGTTTCATAAACTTTAGAAATTGCATCTGGTCTTTGATACGCAGCAAGTCGCGCACATCTTTCTCCAGATATGTCTTCACATACGACGGGTAAAAGAGTTTTGCAATATTCTTTTTTGCACAAATAGCAGGATAGAAACCCTCATAAAGCAGTTGGTTCGTGCTTTTATCTTTTATCTGCTCTTTGGTCTCATTCATCGACATCGGCATTAACTCATACACACCGGCGCGACCGGGAAGGGACTCCGTAAGACCTTGCAGCAACTCCAAATTACTACTTCCTGTCAACACAAACCGCCTCTCCGGCTCGGTATCTACGATACCTTGAATATAATCCAATAAAGCCGGCACTTTTTGTACCTCGTCAATAAACATGCCTTCTTTGTGTTGATTCAGAAAGGCAACAGGGTCTTGTTCCGCAAAGGCACGCACATGCAAATCCTTCATACTATACTGCGGCAAATCGGGAAACAAATGTTTCAGCATGGTCGATTTGCCGGACTGACGAGGACCTGTAACAGAGATAACAGAAAAGTACTGTGCAGCCTCCAGAATAACGCTCTCCAGACGGCGTGGTATGTAGAATTGTTGTGCCATAACGATACTTAGTTTTTATGCAATTTCGGAATTGCGGTGCAAAATTACATAATATTTTTGACTTGAGCAAGTTTTGCGAACATTTTCTTGCATTTTTCTTCATTTTCTTTGAAAAGGAGAAGTTTTTCATTCTATTGGGCAAAAAAACTTGTCCAGAAACGCTTTTTTGCCTATTTACTTGTGTATGTCAAAAAAAAGTAGTAAATTTGCACGCAAATTTGTTTTTACTATGGAATATTATTTTTCAGAGATTGAGAAAAAGTGGCAAAAGGCATGGGAGGAGAACGGCGTTTATACCGTTTCCAACGAGTCCGGCAAGCCGCACTACTATGTGTTGGATATGTTCCCTTATCCTTCGGGAGCGGGTTTGCACGTTGGTCACCCGTTAGGCTACATCGCCAGCGATATTTACAGCCGTTACAAACGTCTGAAGGGCTTTAACGTGTTGCACCCGATGGGTTTTGACAGTTACGGTCTACCGGCGGAACAGTACGCTATTCAGACAGGACAACACCCGGAGAAAACGACGTTCGAGAACATCGACCGCTATATCGAGCAACTCAAGAAAATCGGTTTCTGCTACGACTGGAACCGTGAGGTGCGCACCTGCGATCCGAAGTTTTACAAATGGACTCAATGGGCGTTTGTGCAGATGTTCAACAGCTATTTCGATCCGAAGACACAGAAAGCACAGCCGATTAGCAAACTGATTGCGGAGTTCGAGGCAAATGACCCGAAATGGGCTACTCTCTCCGAGCGCGAGAAACAGGAACGGCTGATGAACTACCGTATCGCGTACCTCGCGGACACCAAAGTGAACTGGTGCCCGAAACTCGGAACCGTGCTCGCGAATGATGAGGTGAGCGAGGGTTTGAGTGTGCGCGGCGGTTATCCGGTGGAGCAACGCGTCATGAGACAGTGGTGTCTGCGCGTGAGTGCTTATGCAGGTCGTCTGTTGGAGGGTTTGGACCGCATCGACTGGACCGAGAGCCTCAAAGAGACCCAGCGCAACTGGATCGGTCGAAGCGAAGGTGCAGAAATGCAGTTCACCGTCAAAGGACAGGACGCACCGTTTACCATCTTCACCACCCGTGCGGACACAATCTATGGCGTGACGTTTATGGTGCTGGCGCCGGAGAGCGAATATGTGCAGCGCGTGGTGACCGATGAGCAGCGCGAAGAAGTGGAGGCTTACCTCACCCGCTGCAAGAACCGCACGGAGCGTGAGCGCATCGCCGACCGCCGCGTGACGGGTGTCTTCACCGGCTCGTACGCGATTAATCCACTCACGCAGGGCGAGATACCTATTTATATCTCTGATTACGTGCTGGCGGGCTACGGCACAGGTGCTATCATGGCAGTGCCGGCACACGACAGCCGCGACTACGCCTTCGCCAAACATTTCAACCTGCCGATCATTCCGCTGATTGAAGGCGCAGACGTCTCCGAAGAGTCGTTCGATGCCAAAGAGGGCAAGATGATCAACTCCGGTTTCCTCAACGGCATGGAGGTCAAAGAGGCGATTCAAGCCATGAAGGAATATATCACGAACACCGGCATCGGTCGCGTGAAAGTCAATTACCGTCTGCGCGACGCTATCTTCAGCCGCCAGCGTTACTGGGGCGAACCGTTCCCTGTTTATTATAAAGACGGCATGCCTTATACGCTGCCCGAAGAGTGCCTGCCGCTCGAACTGCCGGAGGTGTCGGACTTCAAGCCCACCGAGACCGGCGAACCGCCGCTGGGCAACGCCGCAGTCTGGGCATGGGACGAGAAGAACCGCAAGGTAGTAGATAAGTCGCTGATTGACAACAAGACTGTCTTCCCCTTGGAGCTCTGCACGATGCCGGGATTTGCCGGTTCGTCGGCTTATTATCTCCGCTACATGGATCCGCATAACGACGAGGCGCTCGTGGGCAAACAAGCGAACGAGTACTGGCGTCAGGTGGATCTCTATCTGGGTGGTAGCGAGCACGCTACGGGACACTTGATTTATTCTCGTTTCTGGAATAAGTTCCTCTATGATTTGGGCTATGTTTGCGAGGACGAGCCGTTCAAGAAACTCATCAACCAAGGTATGATTCAGGGCCGTTCGAACTTCGTCTATCGCTATATTGGCGAGGGTGCGACGGGCAATCTCTATATCAGTTACAACCTCATCGAGAACCCCGAGTACAAGGACAAAGTGCAGCCTATTCACGTAAACGTGAATATCGTCAACAATGACGTGTTAGACATCAACGCTTTCCGCGCATGGATGCCGGAGTTCAAGAACGCGGAGTTCGTCTTTGCGGACGGCACATCGTCCGAACTGACGGGCTACACCGCCGGCGCGAAACAGTATATATGCGGCTGGGCGGTAGAGAAAATGAGTAAGTCGATGTTCAATGTGGTCAATCCCGATGATGTGATTGCCAAGTTCGGCGCCGATACCTTGCGTCTCTATGAGATGTTCCTTGGCCCGCTGGAGATGTCCAAACCTTGGGACACCAACGGTATCGATGGTGTGCACCGTTTCCTCAAACGTCTCTGGAATATGTACGAGACAATCACCGACGAAGAGCCGACGAAAGAGGAACTTAAGAGTCTGCACAAGCTCATTAAGAAGATCACGTGGGACATCGAGAACTTCTCGTTCAATACGTCCATCCCTGCCTTCATGATCGCGCAGAACGAGTTAAGCGCGCTCAAGTGCAACAAGCGCGCGATTTTAGAGCCGATTGCGGTTCTTCTCGCGCCGTACGCTCCGCATATTGCAGAGGAAATGTGGCATAAGGCACAAGGTGACCAAGTACCAAGTACCAAGTTTGTGGTCAATGCCGAGTGGCCGGAGTGCAACGAGGCGTACTTGGTAGAGGACACGCAGAAGTACCCTGTGCAGTTCAACGGCAAGGTGCGTTTCACGCTCGAGTGCCCGAAAGACACCCCGAAAGAGGAAGTGGAGAAACTTGTCCTTGCGCACGAAGACACCTCCAAGTACCTCGCCGGCAACACGCCTAAAAAAGTCATCGTCGTCCCCGGCCGGATTGTCAACATTGTGATGTAATCGCAAGTTATGGCAAAGAAGAAGAACATTGAAAAAGTTGAGTCCGCTCCATTGCAACCTTTGGAGAATATCGAAAACCTCATCCAAGTCATCCGCGGCAAGCAAGTAATTCTTGACCGCGACTTGGCGAGATTGTACGGAGTAGAGACAAGACGTCTTAACGAGCAAGTGAGACGCAACATAGAGCGTTTCCCTGCGGACTTTATGTTCCAACTCACTAAAGAGGAGGCTGAAAGTTTGAGGTCACAATTTGCAACCTCAAACGTTAACTCAGTAAACTTGACATCACAAATTGTGATTCCAAATGATTTTCCAAGATCACAAATTGTGACCTTGAATGATGATTCCAAAGATTTGAGATCGCAATTTGCGACCTCAAACGCAGACCCATTCGATTTGAGATCGCAAATTGCGACCTCAAACGGTCGAGGTGGTCAACGCTACCTTCCTTACGCCTTTACCGAAAACGGTATTGCGATGCTCAGTAGTGTTCTCCGTTCCCCGATAGCGATTGCCACTAACATCCAGATTATGCGCGCGTTCACGGCGATGCGTCGTTTCATTGCTGCCAACGCGCAGGTGTTCCAACGGCTGGAGGTCATTGAACATACGCAACTCAGTCTAGCGGCTCATCAGGAGGAGGCGGATAAGAAGTTTGAAGAAATCTTCCGCCGTCTGGATGATGGCAGTGTCACGCAGAAGCAAGGGATCTTTTATGACGGTCAGATTTTCGATGCCTATGTATTTATTACGGAACGCGTGCGCGAGGCAAAGAAACGTATTGTGCTGATAGACAATTACATAGACGAAAGCGTCTTTACGATATTGGACAAGCGACCTAAAGGAGTGAAGGCAAAGGTCTATACTAAAAACCTCACGCCACAGCTGTCCCTTGATTTAGAAAAGCACAATGCCCAATATGCCCCGATAGAGGTAGAGCCGTTTGACCGCTCGCACGACCGGTTCTTGTGCATTGATGATACCGTTTATCATATCGGAGCGAGTCTCAAGGACCTCGGTAAGAAATGGTTTGCCTTCGCTAAGATGGAATTAACAACCGACGAATTATTAACTAAGATATAACCTCCGCGCGGAGTGCCGCGCGATAACATATTGAAACAATCGAACCCGCAATGGTGAGAATAAAAGAAGCGTTTGCTTTACTCTTTGCTTGAAAAACTAGGAATCTTTCGAAACGGGAGTTTTGCAAATAGGCTTCGCGCATCAGCGTGAAGTTACTATGTGCATACTTGTTTCACGGTTTTCCTAGTACCCTCAAGCAGAGTGTGTGGCATAGCAGCCTCACGCTTTTGTTTGTATATTATTTAACCGCTTTGTCCGTGGCTGTTGCAGAGCAAGAAAAACAATTTATTATTATGAAAAAATCTATCTTTATTCTCGCAGCACTCTTGGCTGCAACAGTTCTTAACGCACAAACATACACTATAGTGTCACGAAGCAACGACACTATTAAGTTACAATCCAATAAGGTAGGAGATGCACTTAAGTCTATTATTCCTGGTAAAACATCTGACATAGACAATAATTTTAGACTGATTGAAAAGGAAGAAAACGGCAAAAAGAGTCTTCTTTTTATTGAATTTACACAGGTTTTGGAAAAGATATTCATAAGTTACGAAACAGATATGGTACACGCAGGAGACTGGGATGTGAAAACATATGGATTCAGTGATATTTATAGCGCTGTTAAGAGAGTGAATGCTATCCTGCTAAAAGGAAATTTACTAGGAATGGAGATAGAAATATATCAAAGACCCGAAATATTCAAAGATATTATTAATATTGACGGAATCGAATTCCCATCACCGATAAAAGTACAAGCATTTGAGAATAAAACTGCTCAAGATGTGCTTGCTAAGAAACAAGAAAAATTTGCAGAAATATATAAGTTAGGATTAACAGAAGATGATATCTCTTCTACAGAAAGCGAAGCAAATGAATGCTATATAGCTTATCTCCTCCTTACAGGAAATTTCGACATTTCCGCAGACAGAACTTTAATGACTGATTTGTGTAATAAAGACAGAGCAATGGAACTCAAAGCAAAATATAATGAGAAGCAACTCGAATATTTAGCCAAAGGGCATGATTCGCGTTTAAATAAGTATGCAAAGTAGTCATAACGTTTGTGTGTGAATGAGTGAATCAGTAAATTAGCGGGCAGCCATGAAGGTCGCCCGCTAATCTTTTATAATCGTACATCCTTACTCTGCCAAATTGACAGCATAATAGCGTACTCTGCCTTGCGGGGTGCAGCCGGTGATGAAGAGGACGCGGTCACGCTCGGAGGCGGAGTTGGCACGGCGGACGATGTCGTCGAGGTCTTCTTCGGTGCGCACGGAGCGGTTGTTGACTTTCAGGATGATGAAGTCCGCAGGCACACCGGCACTCTTCAGTTTGCCCGCCTTGAGCGACTTAATCTGCAAGCCGTAGTTGATACCCAGACGCTCTTTCTGCGCATCGGTCAGTTCGGAGAACGTAGCGCCCAGAACAGACGCTTTGTCCTCGGCGGAGATGACACCCGTACCGCCATCGCGGTTGGTGAGCGTAGCCTGAACGGTCATGGTTTTGCCATCACGGAGCAGCGTCACACTCACTACATCACCCGGACGGTGACGACCGATATGTTCCTGCAGGTCGGTGCCGGTCTTGACAGCCGCATCGTCCACACGCGTGATCACATCGCCGCTCTTGATGCCTGCTTTCTCTGCCGCGCCGTCCGGCACTACGCGCTCCACGTACGCACCTTGTAACGTGCTGAGTTTCTTCTCTTTCTGCAACTCGGACGTGATCTCACGCATCTGCACGCCGAGGATAGCGCGTTGCACGACGCCGTACTGGCGGATGTCGCTTACCACTTTCTGCACGATACTTGTCGGCACAGCAAAACTATAGCCCGAATACGAACCCGTCTGCGAAGCGATGGCGGTATTGATACCCACCAGTTCGCCGCGTGTGTTAACCAGCGCACCGCCGGAGTTGCCGGGATTGACTGCCGCGTCGGTCTGGATGAACGACTCAATCTTCATCTCGGCGTTGAGGATGTTGATGTTACGCGCCTTGGCGGACACGATACCTGCCGTGACAGTCGAAGTGAGGTTGAACGGATTGCCGACCGCAAGCACCCATTCGCCGACACGCAGGTCGTCCGAGTTGCCCATCAGGATTACCGGCAGGCCTGTCTCTTCGATTTTCAGGAGCGCGATATCCGTGTTCGGGTCAGTGCCGACCAGCGTAGCCGTGTATTCGCGTTTGTCGTTGAGGACCACCTGAATCTGGTCCGCACGGTCGATGACATGATTGTTGGTGACGATATAACCGTCCTCGGAGATGATGACGCCCGAACCGGAAGCCTGTTGCGCCGGCATCTCGCGTTGCTGTCCCGGACGGCCGAAAAAGAACTCAAAGAGGTCCATCTGCTGCGAGGAGACCTGGTTGCGGTAGGTCGTCTTGACGTGGACTACCGCATTGACAGATAGTTCCGCCGCATTGGTAAAATCCGTCTCGCCTGCCTGCGGCAACGAAGCAAAACGGCTGTAGGCGACAGGGATTCCTGTGGAATCATTTGTGATTTGTGATTTGTAATTGGTGATTTGAAATTGCGGATTGCTGTATTTCAAGACAGCGAGTGTTGTTCCGGCGCTGACGGCTGCGACGAGCAGCACGACGCCCAAAAATCTGAATATCTTTTTCATAGTGTCGTAAATTAAAATTTGCAGAAAGAGTATTACAAACTCCGTGCCAAAGTAAAATTAACTTCACACCTTTCATACAGGTCGCAATGTGGTCGCGGTGTGGTCGCGGGATTGAATGCTTGCACCCACAAAAAAAGCAGTATAATCCGGCAAACTACAAAATAAAATGAATTTTATTTGCACATTCGGATTTTTTGTAGTAATTTTGCAAGCAAAATTGTAACGCGCTATTTGAAAGAATGAGAAAGGAGAACAGAAATGTGAACCAGCTGGGGCTCGAACCCAGGACCCCATCCTTAAAAGGGATGTGCTCTACCTGCTGAGCTACTGATTCTTATCTCGGCTCAAGAGCCTCGAACGATTATTTCATCATTTTGATGCCTTTTTTCAAAAGCGGGTGCAAAGGTACTACAAATTTTTGAATTGACCAAATTTTTTTGAAGAAAAATAACATTTTAGGGCATTTTGCCCATCTTATATGCAAATAAATCTTACAAATAACCGCAGAAAGACCACAAATGTGCGAGTGGGAAACATCTTTTTGGGTTCCGATTATCCCATCCGGGTTCAGACGATGGCGAACACTGATACGAATGCAATTGACGCATCTGTAGACCAAGCTCGCCGTTGTATAGAGGCAGGGACAGAGTTGTTGCGTTTCACCACTCAGGGTTTGCGTGAAGTAGAGTCGTTAAAGGAGATTCATTCCCAAGTGCTGACAGCGGTGCCGTTAGTGGCAGATGTACATTTCAATTCCGAAGTGGCGGACGCGGCGGCACAAGTGGTGGAAGCAGTGCGTATCAATCCCGGCAACTATAGCAAAGACCCGTCGAAGATAAGAGAACGCTTTACGCATCTGATCGCTATCTGCCGCGAGCATGAGACGGCCATCCGTATCGGTGTGAACCATGGTTCGCTGAGTGAGCGGATGATGGACAAGTACGGCGACACGCCGCTTGGAATGGTTGAGAGTGTGATGGAGTTTCTGCGCATTGCCGTAGAGGAAGAGTTTGAGAATATCGTCATCTCTGTCAAGGCTTCCAATACCCGTGTGATGGTGGAGACCGTCCGTCTGCTTGTGAAGACGATGAGCAAAGAGAACATGGCATTCCCGTTGCATTTAGGTGTGACGGAAGCCGGTGAAGGCGAAGACGGACGTATCAAGTCGGCTGTCGGTATAGGCGCCTTGTTGGCGGAAGGAATAGGCGACACCATTCGCGTGAGTCTGAGTGAACCGCCCGAGAACGAGATCCCCGTGGCGCAGGAGTTAGTGGATTATTTCACGGATGAGGACTCGGTGCGTTATGATGGAACGGTAACAGCTGAAGTGCTGGATAATATCGGTGGTGGCGCAGAAATCCGTTATACGAGTTACGAAGAAGAGTGGGAGACCTTCGCCTTGCAAGCTGCGGCAGAGTGCGGCAGATTGTTATGGGATTACAATGCAACGGAACTGACACTTGTCAATCCGAACTTCACGGAGAATAAATTGAATTTTCTGAGTAAGGATATCCTGCAGGCTGCGCGTGTGCGCATCTACAAGACGGAGTATATATCTTGTCCGAGTTGCGGGCGCACACTCTTTGACCTTGAAGAGACGATCCGTAAGGTAAAGGCGGCTACGAGTCATCTTACGGGCTTGAAAATAGCCGTCATGGGTTGTATAGTGAACGGTCCCGGTGAGATGGCGGACGCTGATTACGGGTATGTGGGAGCCGGCCGTGACCGTATCTCCCTCTATCGCGGCAAAGAGTGCGTGCTGAAAAACATCCCGCAGGAAGAAGCCGTCGATCAACTCCTCGCCCTCATCGAAGCAGATAAAAACTCGAAATAACGTAATCCCGTAATTACGTAATAACGACAATAATTAACAACTAAAAATATAACCTATTATGCAAAAAAGTCCATTACAAATTGCGCGTCAGAACTACCAGCCTAAGATGCCGGTAGCTTTGCAGGGCGCAGTACGCCTTGTAGAAGGCGAGAAAACACAATCGGTGGCTGACCAGGAGGAGATACAGAAACTCTTCCCGAACACGTATGGTCTGCCTATTATCACGATGGAGCCGACGACCGGCAAGAACGCGAGTGAGCCGCTCAACGTGGGTGTTATCCTCTCCGGTGGTCAAGCGCCCGGCGGTCACAATGTCATCGCGGGTCTGTTTGACGGATTGAAGGCTCTTAACCCCAAGAACAAACTGTACGGTTTTCTTGGCGGTCCGAGTGGTCTGATTGACGGTAAGTATCAGGAACTGACGGGTGATATCATCGATGAGTACCGCAATACCGGCGGTTTCGATATCATCGGCTCGGGTCGTACCAAACTGGAAGAAACATGGCAGTTTGACAACGGCATCGAGATTTGCAAGCAATTGGGCATCAAAGCCATTGTGATTATCGGTGGTGACGACTCGAATACCAACGCTTGCGTGCTCGCCGAGTACTATCTGCAGAAACAATGCGGTATTCAAGTCATCGGTTGTCCGAAGACCATTGACGGCGACCTTAAGAACGAGATGATTGAGACATCCTTCGGTTTCGACACCGCTTGTAAGACCTATGCCGAGCTCATCGGTAATATCCAGCGCGATGCGAACTCCGCGAAGAAATACTGGCACTTCATCCGTCTCATGGGCCGTTCAGCAAGTCATATTGCTTTGGAGTGCGCCCTCGAGGCACAGCCGAATATCTGTCTCATCTCCGAGGAAGTCGAGGCGAAGAAACTGACGCTCAACGACATTGTAGAGGATATCGTCAAGGTGATTGTAGCCCGTGCGAACGCAGGTCTCAATTTCGGTACTATTCTTATTCCGGAAGGTCTCATCGAGTTTATCCCGGCAATGCGAGTGCTGATTCAGGAACTGAACGATATGCTGGCTGCGAACGAAGAGTTCACGAGTCTCGACGGCGATGATGCGAAACGCGAGTACGTGAAGTCCAAACTGACTCCGGCTTCCTGCGAGTTGTTCCGTTCGCTGCCGAAAGGCATCGCCAAACAGCTTACGCTGGACCGTGACCCGCACGGCAACGTGATGGTTAGTCAGATTGAGACTGAGAAGTTGCTTATCGAGATGGTTGGCAAACGTCTGGCTCAACTCAAGGCGAACGGCGAATACAAAGGCAAGTTCTCCGCCCTCAACCATTTCTTCGGTTACGAAGGACGTTGCGCTATGCCGTCGAATTTCGATGCCGACTACTGCTATTCGATTGGCGTGAACGCGTCCCATCTGATTGCTGCAGGCAAGACGGGTTACATGTCGCTTGTACGCAACCTCACCAAACCTGCATCTGAATGGCTTGCGGGCGGTGTGCCTATCACGATGATGATGAATATGGAGAAACGTAACGGCAAAATGAAACCTGTTATCCAGAAGGCCCTCGTGGACCTCAACGGCGCGCCGTTCAAGTACCTCCAATCGCACCGTGCAGAATGGGCTGACGCGAACACCAGTTATATCTATCCGGGTCCGATCCAATACTATGGACCGGCAGAAGTATGCGATCAACCGACACGCACATTATTGCTCGAGCGCGGCAAGTAATTCTTGCCCTCTGTATCAGCATTTCCCTATCCGCCCAAATGACGGATAGGGAATTGTTCGATGCGTACCAAAAGCAAGACATGACGTTGTGGAAAACATATGTGGATTCCCTCAACACTCATTCCCTCAGCAATAACTCATTACTTATCGAGTATGGCTACTGCGGTTATGCACTTGAGTACGACAAGCCGCACGCTACTCCTTATATATCGCGTTTTCGCGCGCACGTAGAAGCGCAACGTGAGACTTTGCCGCCCGGACATTACGAGATGTATATGTCGGCGGTGTATGTGTACGAACTGCGCACGCACGAGTCGTTTCACCCTGCCAGAGCCATGAGTCTGGCCAAGCAGGCGACGAAGATTGCACCGAAAGACCCGCTGGTACTCGCCTATTATGGCACGTCGCTTTTCTATGCCCCCAAACCCTTCGGGTCGAAGCGGGAGGCACTGGATTATTTCGAGCGCGCCGAGCAACTGTTCCGTGCTCCGAAATGGAAATACTGCTGGGTGCGCGAGGCGACACTTATGTACATCGGTCAATGTAAAGAAAAGATCAAATGATATGAACTGTTTACAAGTATTATTGGCTATTATCTTCCCTCCTTTGGCGGTAATAGACAGAGGTTGCGGGTCGGTTATGATTGTCTTCTTACTGACGCTCTGCGGCTGGATACCCGGTGTTCTCGCAGCACTTATCATCCTCAATAAGAACCAATAACGATGAACAGAGAGCAACCATTGGTGTCGTTTACGTGCGACTATAACGAAGGAGCACATCCGGAGATATTGCGTCGGTTAGTAGAAACGAACATGCAGCAGGAGCCCGGCTATGGGAGCGACCGGTTCACACAATCGGCTATTACCAAGATTCGTCAGGCTACCGGATGTCCGAAGGCTGACGTGGTGTTTCTGGTAGGCGGAACGCAGACGAATGCTACTGTCATAGACGGTTTGTTGCCGCGTTTCGGTGCCGTCATCGCGGTGGAGACAGGTCACATTGCCGTTCATGAATCCGGAGCCATCGAACATACCGGTCATAAAGTCATCACGTTGCCTCCACACGACGGCAAGATGCGTGCCGAAGACTTGCGCAACTACCTCGTTCGCTTCTTTGCGGACGACACATGGCAGCACATGGCGAATCCTCAAATGGTGTACATCTCTTTCCCGACCGAATACGGAACGATTTATTCCCGCAGCGAATTAGAACAGATATATGCTATTTGTCAGGAGTACGGGTTGCTGTTGTTCATTGATGGCGCACGTCTGGGGTATGGACTTGCAAGCCCTGCGGCGGACATTGACCTTCCCGGATTGGCGCAGTTATGCGATGTGTTCTATATCGGCGGAACGAAAGTCGGAGCCCTATGCGGCGAGGCGGTGGTGTTCCCCAAAGGAAATGCGCCGCAACCGCTTCTTACGGTGGTCAAGCAACACGGAGCGCTGTTGGCTAAAGGACGTCTGTTAGGCATCCAGTTCGACACGCTCTTTACCGATGACTTGTATATGCACATCAGCCGGCATGCCATTGAGATGGCGATGCAGTTGCAACAGGTATTCCGCGACAAGCAGATCCCGCTTTATATCCAATCGCCTACCAACCAACAGTTCCCTATTCTGACCACGGCGCAAATGAAGAGTCTGGAAGGGAAAGTGGCATTTGAAGTGTGGGAGAAACTGGACGATGGACGTGCGGTGACGCGTTTTGCTACCAGTTGGGCGACACCCGCGGAGCATGTGGACCGACTAGCAGAACTACTATAAGTATGGCGCGTAAACACATCTATTTGGCAGGAGGATGTTTCTGGGGGACAGAGCATTTCTTCAAGCAGATTGCCGGAGTCGAGGAGACGGAAGTGGGTTTTGCCAATGGACAGACGGACAACCCGACTTACGAACAGGTCTATACGGACACAACGGGTTATGCCGAGACGGTACACGTGACGTATGATCCGGATAGGGTTAGCCTGGAGTTCCTGCTGCGGATGTTCTTCGTGGCGATTGATCCAGTTAGTCTGAACAAACAAGGCCATGACGAAGGAACCCGTTATCGCACGGGTATATATTTTACGGACGAAGCGGACCTTCCTGTCATTGAAAAAATATATGCGGAAGAGCAGGGCAAGTACGAGCAACCGCTGGCGGTAGAGAAGATGCCTTTACAGAATTTTTATCCCGCCGATGAGTATCATCAGGACTATTTGGACAAGCACCCCGATGGCTATTGTCACTTGCCTAAAGCATTGTTTGACTTCGCCCGAAAAGCGAAACATTAATGGAAGTAACAGGTCTTTTGGAATATAGCGAGCGGTCCCAACTCAGGGAATGGCTGGAACGGCATGCGGCGAGTAAGAAATGCTGCTGGATTGCTATGTTCCGCGGGAAGAACAGGCCCGATGGCGCATGTCTGCCGTACATAGATGTCGTTGAAGAGGCGTTATGTTTCGGATGGATTGACTCCACTTTGAAACGACTACCTGACGGACGATTGGCGCAGCGCCTGTCGCCGCGCCAGAAACGGAGTCATTGGACCGAACTGAATAAGCAACGCTGCGCAGACCTCGAGCAACGGGGGCTGATGACCGAACTTGGTCGCGCAGCATTACAAAGAGCATGAAATGAAACGATTTTTACAAGTATTAGTCTTTACACTGGTTTGTTTGTTGCCATTATGGGCACAAGAAGAATTTGACGCTCACCTCATCGGGCATGTGTTGGATGAGAAAACCGGAGAGCACTTGCCGTACGTGAATGTACAGGTCAAGGGAACCAATATAGGTACTGTTACCGACGAGTCCGGTCACTATTTCTTGAAGAACCTGCCGCTGGGCAGACAGATTATTGTCTTCTCCTATGTAGGATATGAGACAGAGGAGTTGCCGGTGAATATTACGGAGCATACTACCGCGGAGTTGAAAGCTGTCATCCATGAGGTGTCACAGCAGTTAAACAGCGTGGTGGTGACGGCGAATCGTTATGCAACGAAGAAGCAAGAAGCCGCCACAATTGTCAATGTGTTGTCACCGGCTTTGTTCGAGACGACGGCTGTCACGTGTGCGGCGGACGTGCTCAGTTTCCAGCCTGGTCTTCGGGTGGAGAACACCTGCTCGAACTGCGGCAAGACAGATTTGCGCATCAATGGTCTGCAAGGCCAGTACACCCAGATATTGATGGACAGCCGTCCTGTCTTCTCGTCCATGGCATCCGTCTATGGTTTGGAGCAGGTGCCGACGGCGATGATTGACCGTATAGAGGTCGTTCGTGGCGGCGGTTCGGCGATGTACGGCGCGAACGCAATTGCCGGAGTGGTGAATGTGATTACGAAAGAACCGGTGCGCAATTTTGTGAATATATCCAATACGAGCCATGTGAACGAGCATGCCGGCTATGATATCCATACCGATCTCAACGCGTCTGTGATGAGCGAGAACCGCAAGATAGGCGCATATCTGTTTGCAACGCATCGCACGCGCAGCGAATATGATCGGGATTATGACGGTTTTAGCGAGTTGCCTAAGTTGCGCGCCACGACTGCCGGAACACGGGTGTTTTTCAAGACCAGCGCTTATAGTAAGATAACAGCCGAATACCATCATACGACGGACTTCCGCCGCGGAGGTAACAGGTTTGAGTTTGAACCTCACCAGGCGGATATCGCCGAGCAGTTACGCCATAACATAGACGCCGGATCGCTGGCTTTCGATTGGTTTTCACCGGATAACAGACATTTTGTTTCGGCTTATTCGGCAATACAACATATAGGTCGCGAGAGTTATTTCGGTACAGCGAGAGATACTGCGGCGTACGGTCGCAGTAAGGATCTCACGTCTATCACTGGTTTGCAATACCGTTTTTCCTATCCTTGCGGACGGGCGAGCGGCGACCTGAGTGTCGGCGCAGAATACACGTATAACGGATTGAACGACAGGATGTTAGGATATCACAGGGAGATAAAGCAGGATGTGCATGTAGTAGGTGTATACGCGCAGAACGAGTGGAAAGGCCGGCAATGGAGTGTTTTGGTTGGTGCACGATTGGAGAAGCATAATTTCCTTTCCAAACCGGTATGTACGCCCCGTGCCACGTTCCGTTATACGCCGGTGGACGGATTAGTGCTCCGTGCGGGTTATAGTAGTGGTTACCGTGCTCCGCAAGCCTACGATGAGGATCTTCACGTAGCAGCCGTTGGCGGACAAGTGTCCTTTATCACACTGGATTCTAATTTGCGCCCCGAATACTCGCACAGCGCTACGCTGAGTGGCGATTGGTACCGCCAGTTCGGCAAATGGGAAGTGAACCTGACGGCAGAAGGTTTTTATACGTATCTGCAGGATATTTTTATCCTTCGCGAGAACGGCAGAGACGCAGAAGGCAATCTGCTTTTCGTGCGAACGAATGCGAGCGCCGCGTGGGTGGGAGGTCTGAATATAGAAGGCAAGGTGAATTACGGAACCCTGTTCTCCTTCCAGATCGGTTACACCTATCAGCAGAGCCGTTATACGGAGCCGCAGGAATGGAGTCCTGAAGTAGCGCCGAACACGCGCATGTTACGTACGCCGGATCACTATGGTTATGTACTCATTGATGTGAAACCCGTGAAGGATTTTACGATTTCGATCAATGGCAAAGCCACGGGTTCGATGTTGGTGCCTCACCTCGCAGGGTATATCCCGAAGGATGAAGAAGTACTCGTGCCGAGTTTCTGGGATATGGGTATCCGTTTGGCGTATGATGTACACCTGTACAAGCATTATTGCCTGGAAATCAGTTGCGGCGTGAAGAATGTTCTTGACCAGTTCCAACGTGATCTGGACAAGGGTGAGTTCCGTGATGCGAGCTATATCTACGGTCCGTCCATGCCCCGCACGTATTTCGCAGGCTTGAGCTTGAAACTATAGACTGAATAAATCCGGATAAATATGAAAAGAGACTATTCAAAATGGTGTAGTATAGCGCTGATAACCGCTATTTACGTACTCGCTGGTTTGGCGGGTTGGTTCTTGTTCCGTTTCTTAACCACCGCTCCGCTTACTCTTCATCCCATCATCGCTCTCTTCTGCGCCGACGTGCTGGCAACGATAGTAGTGTGGGCTTTTGGCTTGCTTTACGAGAACGTATCCGTCTATGACCCGTATTGGAGTGTCTTCCCTCCGGTAGTCTTTCTGTTGTGGGCATGTTATACCGGAGTATGGTCGCTGCCGGTCATCCTGCTGCTTGTCGCTTCCTGGTATTGGGGTTGGCGTCTCACGCGCAACTGGGTGATTACCTTTAAAGGGATAGCGCATGAGGACTGGCGTTATACCAAATACCGCAGCCAACACCCGCTTGTTTTTCACGCCATCAATCTTTTGGGTCTCAACATGGTGCCGACGCTGGTAGTCTTCGTTGCTATGCTGCCGGGGCTGAAATTATATGAACTGGATTCTTTCGACTTTCAACTTTCAACTTTCAACTCTTGCCTTTTGGCCTTCGGTTTTATCGTTTGTCTGAGTTCGGCTACCATCCAATTGATAGCGGACAAGCAGATTCATGATTTCCGTGCCGCCAATCCGGGCAAGTACTGCAATGTAGGTCTATGGAAGCACGGGCGTCATCCGAACTATTTTGGGGAGATTCAGTTCTGGTGGGGGATATGGATCATGTACGCCGCACTGAACGGCATAGATATGTTTATCGGCGGTCCGATCGCCATGACGGCACTCTTTTTAGGCATCAGTATCCCGTTGATGGAGAAGCGTCAGCTCGCCAACAAACCCGGCTACGCCGAATATCGCAAACAAACAAGAATATTGATATAATGAAAAAAATCTTTCTTTTCGCATGTGTAGCAACGATGCTTGCTGCCTGCGCTCCCCAAACTGAGCAAACGGTTAATGACCGGAAGTCCAATGTTTTTATGGATTTAGCACGCCGGCGTTATGCGGTGCGTGAGTACGCGCAAACTCCTGTTGAGCAAGCCAAACTGGATTCCATTCTTGAAGCCGGCCGATTGGCTCCGACTGCCAAGAACGTGCAACCGCAGCATATCTATGTGCTGCAAAGTCCCGAAGCGATTGCCAAAATCAACGAGTTGACCCGTTGTGCTTACGGTGCACCGGTTGTTTTTCTCGTATGCTACGACACCGAATTGGCATGGACCAAGGACGGAGAGAGTTCCGGAAATATGGATTGTTCTATTATCGGCACGCACATGATGATGGAGGCAACAGAATTGGGTCTCGGCACTTGTTGGGTGAAGTGGTTTGACGCTGCGGAAGTAGCAGCGGCATTTGGTCTGCCGTCCAACCACAAGCCATCCTTCCTGATGCCGTGCGGCTATGCTGCGGAGAACTCCAAGCCCAGTGAGCACCATTTCAACCGTAAACCGCTGTCAGAGACAGTGACTTATAAATAAACCATATGGCAGATGGTGGAGAAGGTGTCGATAATCGTATTCAGTATCATCGTATTGCTTGGCGGAACAGGCCTGGCAGTATTCTCGCATCCCGCATTCGGACTATGGCGACATCGTTCGAAGGAACGCATCCAGTCTTCTCCGAACTGGCACGAAGGCATGTTCCGGAACCAGGAACCGACGCCGCAGTTCACAGGTGACACAGCGAGCACATCGGGTATCTTGTGGCGATTCTTGACCAATAGAGACAAACTGCGTGTTCCGCAAGAACCGTTACCTGCTGTCAAGACAGACATAAAGAACCTGCCGACCGACAGCGATTGGCTGGTGTGGTTCGGTCATTCGTCCTATCTGTTCTGCCTGGACGGCAAACGTATTCTTGTGGACCCTGTTCTCCAACCCGAATGGCCGTCATCCATGATGATGAAGGCTTTTCCCGGCACGGATATCTATCGCCCGGACGATATTCCCGACATTGATATACTCATCGTTACCCACGAGCATTGGGATCACATGGACTATGCTACGCTCCGTGATATCCGTCAGCGTGTCAAGAAGGTTGTCTGTCCTCTCGGTATCGCCGATTATCTCCGTTACTGGGGCTATTCAGACCAGCAGATCACTGAGATGGATTGGGCGGAGGAATTAGAAATTAAGAATTACGAATTAAGAATTACTTGTCTGCCAAGTCGGCATTTTAGCAACCGCTTGTTGGGAAGGCGTAATCAGACGCTTTGGGCTTCCTTTATGGTTGAAGCGAATGACCGTAAGGTTTATATCGGCGGTGATGGAGGCTATGACAAGCGTTTTGCAGAGATATACGGACGTTACGGTTCCGTTGATCTCGCTTTTTTGGAGAATGGTCAGTACAACGCTAACTGGAAATACATCCATACAACTCCCCATGACCTCGAGAAAGCCATCCTCGACCTACAGGCCAAGCAGGTCTTCACGGTCCACCATGACAAGTATTCCCTGGCTATGCACCCGTGGTATGAGCCGGACAACGTGGCACGCAGCATTGCTGCCAAACACGATCTCCGCCTCCTGGATGCCCCGATAGGAGCAATAGTGAGATTTTAAAAAACACTTCATGCTATGAAATATATACATTGTTATTCGCTTACTGCGGCCGACATGGACACGCGTTATCGTATGACTCCAAGTGCCGTACTACTTTATTATCAGGATTGTTGGGCGCGTTTTATGTCTTATCTGCATTTGGCGGCTTTTGATGTCATTAAGGAGAACCGGATGTGGATAATTACGGAGTTTAACGCGTGGTTCGAAGAACAGACTGCCCTCTGGTCCGATGACATTGATGTGACGGTCTGGAACAGCGAAGTAAGTTCGCTTCGTCTCTATGCCGAGTTCCGTGTACACCGTTCGGACGGAGTAGAGGTAGCGCATGGTTATGGCTGTTGGACACTCCTTGATACAGAAGCGCACCGTCTCGCACCGATGACGCCTTTCCAACCGCGGATTCCTGTCTTGCCGGAAATGACTTCCGACACCCATAAGAAGCGACGTTTTACCACCGAAGGTACACTCTTGCAGCAGATCGAGCACCGTGTCAATCCAATTAATCTCGATTTCAACGGACATGTCAACAACCGCACGTACCTCTCTATCGCCATGCAATCGGCAGACGAAACTTTTCTTGATGCACACGCTATCCGTTGCCTTTCTATTCATTGGCTCAAAGAGACTTTTCTCGGAGACACACTTACCTGCTGTCTGACTCTCTTGCCCCATGAGGCGGAAACACACATGTATCAATATCTCCATACGATTGCCCGTAATGACAAGGAAACCGCCGCACAGGTCTATTCTGAGTGGCGAGCGCGTACCGAGCAGATCGATGTTTCTACTCACGCATCAAGACTATAGTTGTTTTTAAGAAAAAACATACGATAGTTAAGAAAATATACACTTTCGAGATATATCGCTTGCGACATTAAAATATTTGTAGTAATTTTGCATCGTGAACGACATAAACCACATTTGAGAGTATTATGAAACATTTATTAATTATATTACTTACAGTTATGAATATCTATGATTTTACGGTGCTGGACACCAAGAAGAACGAAGTCAAATTGGACGAGTACAAAGGCAAAGTCCTTTTAGTTGTTAATACCGCTACGGGTTGCGGATTTACGCCGCAGTACGAGGCACTTGAGAACCTCTACAAGAAATACCAGGACAAGGGTCTGGTGATCCTCGACTTCCCTTGCAACCAGTTCGGTCAGCAGGCTCCGGGAACGGACGAAGAGATCGTTTCTTTCTGCCAACTCAAATACAAAGTATCTTTCCCGCAGTTCTCGAAAATCGAGGTCAACGGAGAGAACGAGAGTCCGCTCTTCACATACCTCAAGGAGAATGGTCCGGAGGAGAAATACGAAGGCCTGAAAGCCAAAGCTACAGCAACAATGCTCAAAGGCATCAGCAAGACCTTTAAGAAAGAGAATGACATCCGTTGGAACTTCACCAAGTTCCTTGTCGATCGCGAGGGTAACGTAGTGGGACGCTATGCGCCGACCACAAAACCCGAGGATATCGAGAAAGATGTACTCAAATACTTATAATTCCTTATTAGATTATATGTACGAGCAATTAAAATTAGATAACCAGCTTTGCTTCCGTCTCTACACGGCAGCCAGGCTCGTTACGAATATCTATCAGCCCTATTTTGCGCCGTTAGGAATCACCTATCCGCAATACCTGGTTCTGCTCGTGCTGTGGGAAAACGACAAGCAACCGGTGTGCGATATCGGAAAGCGTCTGATGCTCGATACCAATACCATCACACCGCTGCTTCAGCGGATGGAGAAGGCCGGACTGATCGTCCGCACACGCGGTACCGAAGATACACGCCAGCGCATCGTTTCGCTCACTCCCAAAGGAAAGGAACTGCGAGAGCAGATGGTGAATATACCGGACTGCCTGAGCGCGAGAATCACAGACAAAATAGGATCGGCTGATGAGATCGTTGCGATGATT
Source organism: uncultured Bacteroidales bacterium (assembly GCA_902799705.1). Classification (GTDB taxonomy): domain Bacteria; phylum Bacteroidota; class Bacteroidia; order Bacteroidales; family Paludibacteraceae; genus Colicola. The sequence continues at coordinate 36,463 of CADCBP010000012.1, read as the reverse complement.
CCCACACTTGATAAACTGATAGAAGGACTATCTAAAATACAAAAATAACTTAAATTTATACAATTATGAAAAAGAAGAAGCACTGAAGGGCCTGGCATATCTGGGCGCAGTATGGTTTGGAAACAGTAAACAACATTTCGCTTTCTCGGCGTACGACCGTCTGAACGGCTGGAACAAGCTCGCCGACAAATGGAAAGAGGAAGCAGAGGAAGAGTGGGACGAGGCAGAAGAGGTTCTCAACCGTCTGGTAGAGCTCGGCTGCAAACCGACAGAGTTGCAGGAGGCAATGAAGACCATCGAGTTCCCGTTCTACGATGACCCGAAACAGCAGATCGAGACCGACTACAACGAGGGTGCAATCAAAGAACTCAGCGAACTGGCTGCGGCTTTCTCCGATGATTACCCCACCCAGAAACTCATCCAGAAATGGATTGACGGCGAGGTAGAGCACATGGCTTGGGAGAAGCAGTACCTCAACTACATTGACAAGCTGGGTTACGAGAACTTTCTCATCGAAATGATGTAATTTAGACCGCTTCGCTAAAGGAGTAAGGACCGCTACGCTAAAGGACAATAGACTAAACACAAATGCCGGAAGTAGCACAACTCCAAGACGAAACATTTAAGTCTTTATTCCTTATTCCTTTAGCCCGAAGGGCGGTCATTAATCCCATAAATTATGAAAGAGCAAGTATTAGCTGCCATGCGTGCAGCAGGCAAGCCGGTTTCGGCTGGCGAGGTAACCACCGCGCTCGGCGCAGACCGCAAAGAGGTGGACAAAGTCTTCGCTGAACTCAAAAAAGAAGGTGCCATCGTTTCGCCCGTTCGTTGTAAATGGGCTCCCGCAAACTAATATCTAGCAAAGTAGTTCTGCTAAATCTGATGGAGGGTGTGTTTCACAAACACACTCTCTTTTTTTTCGTCCTCATTCAGTTCTTTTTTGCATATATGCATTTTTTATTGTATCTTTGCGGCGTTTTAATGAATGCCGACCAAATAATACATCAGCATATGAAATATCTTCGTACATTGTACATCGTCCCTTTGTCCCTTATTCTGTTGCTTTCGTGCCAAAAACAGCAGCCTGCTCCCGAGCCGGAGAAGGACAGCAGTGCGTTTGTCAATCTGACAGACATCATTCCCGATGCGATTTTGGAGATCCGCTACTACAGCACGTATAATTTTGTGGGTGAACGCATCGACGGCTACGAGCAGCCGGTAGCGCTCATGACACGCCAGGCGGCAGACTCGCTCAAAGCCGTCAGCGACGAACTGAAATCGTACGGCTACCGCCTCAAGATTTGGGACACCTACCGCCCGCAGACCGCCGTCAACCATTTCATCCGCTGGGCGGAGAACGTGCAGGACACGGCGATGAAGAAGATTTTCTATCCCATGGTGGACAAATCGGTGCTCTTTGAGCAGGGCTATATCTATGCGCGCTCATCCCATTCGCGCGGTTCGACGGTCGATCTGACGCTCATCGATGCGGCTACAGGCAAGGAACTCGACATGGGTTCGCCGTTCGACTGGTTCGGCGAGGAGAGCCATCCGGACTACCCCTGCAAGCTCTACCGCCAGTCCGAGAACCGTCTCACCTTGCGCAAGGCGATGCTCCGTCACGGCTTTGAGCCGATAGACAGCGAGTGGTGGCATTTTACCCTCCGCAACGAACCTTTCCCAGATACCTATTTCGATTTCCCAATTAGGCAATTATGATATGAAAAATCCACTGTTTTACCTGCTTATTACGCTCTATGCCCTCACCGCTTGTTCGAATGGGGAGGACTATCGGGAGCCCAAATCGGAGGAGGATCTCTCCGGCCTTGTACTGGCAGCCTCCAACGGCAGTTATTACCAGCAGAAGTACGAGAAACGCGCCGATGTGCAACTTTTTCTTACGTCCAGCGAAGCAGATGGCGTGCAGGCTGTGCGGCAAGGGCACGCCGATGTCTATGTGAGCGACGAAGTGATGCTTACAAAGGATGATATGAAGCGTCTGGGCATGAAGAAAGCCTTTGTCGGAGACGAGTGTTTCGATGTGGCTTTTGCCATCCGCAAAGGCAACACCGAAATTGCCAGACAGCTCAACGCTTTCCTTGCCTCGGCTCCGCTGGAAGACATCACCAACTACTGGATCAACGGCGGACCCTATGTGGAGGAGCCTGCCTATACCATCCCCGAAGGAGCCAAACCCCTGTATTGTGTCTGTGCTGTGAATATAGCCCCTATCAGTTATGTGGGCGAAGGCGGCAAGTGGCAAGGCTTGGATGCTGACATCCTCCGGCGTTTCGCGCATTCCATCGGGCGGCCGTTTGAGATGCAGTTTATGGATGTCGGCTCGGCTATCATGGCAATCAACACCGGCAAGGCGGATGTGTTCTCCGGCTGTCTTTTCATCACGGAGGAACGCCAGAAATCGATGGATTTCTCTGCCCCCTACTATAAATGCCACCCGGGCTATTTCATTGTGGACCACTCACGTGACGCACGTATGGGGCTGGGTGAGCGCATTCACATGAACCTCATCAAAGAGAACCGAATCAAACTCATCTGGGACGGTCTTGTCGAGACCGTCAAAATCACGCTCTTTGCTATACTCTTAGGCACTGTCCTTGGCATAGGCGTCTGTGCCTGCCGCCGCAGCAAACGCAGATGGCTGCGCGGACTGGCGGACCTCTACGGCGATTTCATCAATGGTATCCCGACACTCGTCTTGCTGCTCATCCTGTTCTATGTGGTCTTTGCCAACTCCGGCATGAGTGCTACCCTGGTGGCTATCGTGGCTTTCGCCATGTGCTTTGCGTCCTCGGCGGGAAGTATCTTCGACACCTCTATCTCAGCGGTCCCCAAAGGACAGACCGAAGCCGGACTGAGTCTCGGTTTCACGCCCTTCAAGACCTTCATGGGTATCGTCTTCCCGCAGGCGCTGCGCAAAGGTCTGCCGCTCTACACAGGCGAATGTATCTCGCTCTTGAAGAACACCTCTATCGTGGGTTATATCGGTGCCAGTGACCTCATCCGTTCCCGTACGTTCGATGCGCTCATCCCGCTGCTCGTCATCACGATTATCTATTTCATCCTCGCCTGGCTCATCCGCAAGACGCTGAACCTCTGCCTGCTGCGTAAATAAATCGTACATCCTAAATACTCCAAATGCCCAAACAATCGCCCGCACGTATAGGTTTAATGAAAATATTTTTGCGTATCTCAATTTTTTGTAGTATCTTTGCAGCGTCTTTTGATCAGTAAACCATTTTCGTACTCCGGTCAACCTTTTTAGGTATCGAGTCAAAAGTTTACGATTTTTAAGATTCCATCTCAGTTATCGAGTCAACCTTTTTCAGTTTTAGTCAGTTTTTTTTTGAGTCGGTCGTGTATCGGTCATCTGTCGGTCATCTCCCGCTCGTCGCTCGGTTGTGTCCCTTGTTTGCCAAATTCTTAACAATCGGCAATGCTCGTCTGCTTTCACCATCGAATAACCTTTGGATGTGCAGACACGGTAATTTTATACGCCAAAATCAAGTAATTTTGCAATTAGTAACAATTTTATTACTAATTTTCTTGTTAGTTTGAAATATTTTTTGTACCTTTGCAGCGGATTTTGAAATAAAGCCTTATGAATACACCTTTTGTATATGGCGTAGCAGCGGAGGAAATGTACTTCACAGACCGCGAAAAAGAGACCTTCCGACTGACCATGAATTTTGAGAACGGGCTCAATACCATCATCATTTCTCCGCGTCGGTGGGGTAAGACTTCATTGATCAACAAAGTGGCAGAGCAGATGAAGAACCACTCCGAAATCCGTATTGTGCGGATGGATGCTTTCTCTGTACGCACACCGGAGGATTTCTACCGGATGTTTGCTACGGAAATCATCAAACAGACTGCTACACGTGTTGAGGAATGGATGGAGAATGCCAAACGCTTTCTCAGTTCATTAGTTCCTGTCGTGACGATGTCGGCTGACCCGCTTAACCCTGTCTCGTTCAGTCTCAAAAGCGTGGTTGCTAACTATGGCGAAGAGGTGCTTTCGCTCCCTGAACGAATCGCGAAAGAGAAGAACATTCATATCATCATCTGCATTGATGAGTTTCAGCAAATAGGTGAACTGAACGATTCCGTTACGTTCCAAAAGAAACTGCGTTCCGTTTGGCAACACCAACACTCTGTCTCTTATTGTCTTTATGGAAGTAAGCGCCATCTGCTGATGAACATGTTCGGTAGTCGCAGTTATCCGTTTTACAAGTTCGGCGATATGATCTTTCTGGAGCGAATACCCATTCAGTATTGGTACGAATATATCCAAAAGCGGTTTGAGCAAGCCGGTAAAAACATCTCATCTAAAATAATAGATCAGATTTACGCCTATGTAGATGGCAACTCATCCTATATCCAGCAACTGAGTTGGCTGGTATGGGCGCGTACAACCAACGACGTTAATGAGGAGATATTGACCGATGCACAGCAGGACTTGCTGAATCAAAACCATGCTTTATTCATGGAACAGATGAACGGACTAACGCAGTATCAGATTCGTTTTGTGCGGGCGGTCATGGACGGGAAGGCACTTGAGATAAACCGCAAGGAAACCATAGACGAATATGAATTAGGTAGTTCCGCCAATATCGCTACTATCAAAAAAGCCTTGCAGAAGAAAGAACTGATTGAAATAGAAGGAAAAGACATTCATTTCTCCGACCCGATATTCATTCATTGGCTGCACAGAAATTCGCATTTGTTGGCCTGATGCACTTCTAAATGTCTAAATGACTAAATAAATGACCAAATGGTAAATATTATTCATCTCAGCAAAACCTTCATCAATCCGGACGGATCGTCTCTGACCGTCCTCAAGGATGTGAACTGCACCATAGACAAAGGCGAAGTGATCTCCATCATCGGTCGGCGAGATCATCGTCAACGGCGAGAACATCACCGCTCCCGGCTATCCGCTGGACAAGCTGCGCCGTAAGATGGGCATGGTCTTCCAGTCCTTCAACCTCTTCGAGCACATGACCGTGCTGGAGAATATCACCTACGCCCCGACGCGGCTGCTGAAAATGTCTGAGGCGCAAGCCAGGGAGGAAGCAATGGAGCTGCTCAAGAAAGTAGGCATGGCGCAGAAAGCGGATGTCTATCCGTCCTCCCTCTCCGGCGGACAGAAACAGCGCGTAGCCATCGCCCGTTCGCTTGCCATGCACCCGGATGTCATCCTCTTCGACGAGCCCACCTCGGCGCTTGACCCGACGATGGTAGGCGAAGTGCTCTCCGTCATCCGCCAGTTGGCGAAAAGCGGCCTGACCATGCTGATTGTCACCCACGAGATGCGTTTCGCCCGCGACGTGAGCACACGTATCTTCTTCATGAACGAAGGTATCATCTACGAGGACGGCACGCCCGAACAGATCTTCGAACACCCTGTGCATTCGGCCACCAAGGCGTTCGTCAACCGCATCCAGAAACTCGTTTATGAGATTGACTCGGACGACTTCGATTACCTGCAGATCCACACCGGGCTCAACCAGTTCTGCCTCAAGTACAACATCACCGAGAAAGCCGAATTGGCTTATTCGCTGGTCAAGGAGATGCTCTTCACCCACATGCAGTCTTTCCGTCCGCTCACGCTGCGCCTGACGCACACCGAACTCTCCGGTGTGACGGCATTGGATTTCATGGTGGAGCATCTCAGCGACTCGCCCCTGACCGACGCCGCCCGTGCCTCCCTCCGCGCGCAGGTGAAGGAACTCATCGAAGAACCCACCACCCGCGGCTTCCGCATCAAACTGATTATCGAGTGATGTACGTTCCGACATCCGTCTCCCGTTCACCGAGCGAAGACCGAGAGATGACCGAGACACAAAATACCTGAAAAATCGCCCAAATCGCGTAAAATACTTGCATATATCAGAAAAAAGCAGTAACTTTGCAACCAAATTTGCACATCACTATGACGTTTGAACTATTAGCCAGAAATATTGAGAATATCCAAACGGCTCTGCAACAGCAGGCTGCTCACGCGGTCAATCTGTCTCTGACTGCCCGCAACTGGGGCGCGAGGTGCTAAACTATGTGAGAGCACAAGTCCAGCATTCCCCATTAGCGCTACCCGATACAATTCGGCGGACGGCAACCGCCGAATTTGAAAACACCGCAATTCGGCGGTCGGCAACCGCCGAATTGGAACAGCAAGCACGAAGTGATGACGGCAGATGACAATCCACCCATAGGCTTGCTCTTGTGCGCAGACTACGGCGAGACGGTGGTCAAGTATGCAACCGGAGGTTTGGACCCGAATCTGTTTGTGCAGAAATATCATATCCAGCTGCCAACCGAAGAAGAAATCAAGGCGTTTATTGCCCAAAGTATCCGCTCAGCGGAATAAATACACGTCCCTCTCCGAACGGTACTTCCGAGCACTCCGGAAAAAGGAGAAAAACATTAGACATAAAACAAGCGCAAAGCGTTGCGCAACAACATATTAAAATAATAAGCATTACTATTATTTCGCGTTTACCGAAAAGCCCGTCAATCTTTAAGGAAATAAACGACAAATAATCAGTAAAGGTTTCCGTATATAGGATGCCTTAATCCAACTAATATAGATGCTTCACATTTTTGTGTGAGTTTCTTAAGTTGGATGAGGTTTCCTTGACGGGCTGCCTTGGTACGCGATAAGAAACTCGCACTTTTCTTATCGCCACGATTGATAGTTTTGCGCAAAAAAACTATCAATCTATATGGCCGGGAATAATAGTCTTAATGCTGCAATTAAAGCAAAACAAGATGAGTTCTATACACAATTAGACGACATCTCAAATGAACTCAAATATTATAAACAACACTTTAAGGGAAAGGTAGTGTTGTGTAATTGTGACGATCCATATGAAAGCAATTTCTTCAAGTATTTTGCGCTCAATTTTAACCAGTTAGGTCTCAAGAAACTCATTGCGACTTGTTACAACGGCTCACCCATAGCCGGTGACGAACTTCCATTGTTGTTTGAAATCGAAGAAAGCGAGCCGAAGAAGATTGCTTACAAAGTAGAAATAACAGAAGTTCTAGATTATAATAACGATGGAGCGGTAAATTTAGCCGATGTACAATACTTAATTCAAAACGATAAAAATGTGCTTTCTCTGCTCAAAGGGAATGGCGACTTTCGCTCGCAAGAATGTATTGAATTGCTAAAAGAAGCAGATATAGTGGTTACAAATCCTCCATTTTCTCTCTTTAGAGAATTTGTTGCACAACTAATAAGTTATGATAAAAAATTTCTCGTTATAGGTAATCAAAATGCAATTCATTACAAAGATATATTTACACTTATTAAGGATAACAAAATATGGCTCGGTTATAAATTCGGAGATATGAGTTTCAAAGTTCCTGAATATTTTGAGCCTAAAGCCACACGGTATTGGGTAGATGAAAATGGGCAAAAATGGAGAAGCTTAGGAAACGTGTGTTGGTTTACGAATTTGAATATTCAGAAAAGGCAAGAGGAAATGATTTTATATAAACAGTTTTCTTCTGACGAATATCCTATGTATGACAATTACGAAGCAATTAATGTTGACAAAACATCTGAAATTCCAAGTGATTATACAGGTATTATGGGGGTTCCTATAACATTTATAGATAAATACAATCCTGATCAATTTGAAATAATAGGAACAAGTACAATATCTATGCCCAAAGGTGCTCCTTATATTAATGGAAAGCGTATATATGAAAGAGTTTTAATTCGCAATAAAAAACCACAAAAGCCATGAAAATAGAATTACATGAAGTCCGCGTGCGGGAGTTGTGCGCCGATTACAATGATTTGAGTATTCAGGAAGAAGGTATCGTCGGCTACGGCGGACGACTGAATATACGCCCGAAATACCAGCGTGAGTTTGTCTATGACGAGAAACAGCGCAATGCCGTCATGGACACCGTTTGGCAGAATTTTCCGTTGAACGTCATGTATTGGGTCAAGACGGATGGCACAGATGGTATCGAATATGAAGTGCTGGACGGGCAGCAACGTACCATTTCCATCTGTTCGTTTATTGCAGGCGAGTACATGATGAACTTTGACGGTAACTTGCTCGGTTTCAACAACATGACCATTGAGCAGCAAAACCGTATATTGGATTATAAACTGCAAGTCTATATCTGCGAAGGAACGGACGAAGAGAAACTGAAATGGTTCCAACGCATCAACATCGCCGGCGAGAAACTCAAAGAGCAAGAGATCCGCAACGCTATCTATTCCGGTTCGTGGGTGACACAAGCCAAACGCCGTTTCTCCAAGACGGGCTGCGTGGCATACAAAATCGGCTCGGACTTCATGAACGGTTCGCCTATCCGCCAAGACTATTTTGAGACCGCACTCAGCTGGATAGCCGACAAACAAGGCATAACGATTGAGCAATACATGGCGCGTCATCAGCACGACACGGACGCCGACGAACTATGGCAGTACTACCAAGATGTCATCCATTGGATCGAGAAGCTCTTCGGACGCAAGTACAAGAAAGAGATGAAAGGCGTGGAATGGGGCTTGCTCTATAACAAACACAAAGACTCCGCTTTAACCGCTACGGCTATCGGTGAACAGATGGCTAAACTGATGGCGGACAGCGATGTGCAAAAGAAAAGCGGTATTTTTGCCTATATCCTTGACGGCGACATCCACCATTTGGGTATCCGTGCCTTTGATGCCAACACGCGCCGCGAGGTTTATGAGCGTCAAGGCGGCAAGTGTGCTATATGCGGCAAACCGTTTGATATAGAGGTTATGGAAGCGGACCATATAACACCGTGGGTAGAAGGCGGACGAACAATTGCAAGTAACTGCCAGATGTTGTGCAGGGATTGTAACCGGCGGAAAAGCAGTAAATAGAGTTTAAAATAAAAATGCAAAAGAGGTGATAGATGTCTTATCCCCAAGGGGAGCGATTACTACGTGTGCGCCTCTTTTGTGACTATATATGAGGGGCATGAAAAGTGAAAGATGAAAGGTGAAAGGGGAAAGGGGAACAAGTAACCGCAAATCTTAAAAATCGGCAATTCTTTTGAGACTAATAGGCAGGTATTGCATAGCAATTACCTCCGACTTTACTCCGAGATTACCTCGACTTGCCTCCGATATCTATATTGCAAGTAATTGAAAATAAGGCATTTACGAATATATCATAAACAGACCTTATTTTTACGGATCTTAATAATCGGAAATAATATATCTATATACGCTATATGGCAGAATAGCGGGGGATTTGATGGTATGTAATTGAAGAATCATGGGGGATTCTCGATTTTAATACTTAAAAATTGCGGGGATTTTGTATTTTATAGCAAATACGTTTGCATAATTCATTTATTTTTAGTACCTTTGCAGCAGATTTTAATAAGTCGGAATTATGGAACGGATTTTTAAGCGCAAGTTGTATGACAAATTGCTTGCATGGAAACAGGAAAGCCAAGGCAAAACAGCATTGTTGGTTGAGGGGGCACGGCGCGTGGGGAAATCTACCATTGTGGAAGAGTTTGCCAAGCACGAATATGCTTCCTATATTTTAATCGACTTTAACAAAGCGGCAAAGAAAATCAAAGACCTATTTGAAGACCTGGATAATCTGGATTACATCTTCCTTACTTTACAAGCCAACTATGGTGTCAGTTTGGAGCCTCGTAAGTCGGTCATTATTTTTGATGAAGTACAGAAATGTCCTCTTGCACGTCAAGCTATCAAATATCTGGTAGCAGACGGGCGATACGATTATATTGAGACAGGTTCGCTCATCAGTATCAAGAAAAATACGCAGGGTATCACGATTCCGAGCGAGGAAGACCGAATCACCATGTATCCGATGGATTATGAGGAGTTCTGTTGGGCGATGGGTGACACAGCTACTATGCCCTTATTGCGCACGTTCTATGACAAGCGGTTGCCTTTAGGGGCTGCTTTTCGTACCAAGATGCGCGAATTCAGGCTCTATATGATTATCGGCGGTATGCCGCAAGCGGTTAATACGTATCTTGATACAAAGAACCTGCAGAAAGTGGATGCTATCAAACGGAATATCCTTAAACTGTATGAAGACGATTTTCTGAAGATAGACGCTACCGGCCGGCTCAGCAAACTGTTTATGTCTGTTCCCGGACAGTTAGCCCGATCGGCAAGCCGGTTCGTGCCTTATAATGCAATCGGTTCAGTAGAAGAAGACAAACTGCTTGAACTGATTAAGGCTCTGGAAGACAGCAAGACGGTCAATATGGTATATCATTGCGATGACCCGAGTGTGGGAATGTCGTTGACCAAAGATGACAGCCGGTACAAAATTTTCACAGCCGACACAGGGTTGTTTGTTACTCTGGCATTCTGGGATAAGGATTTCACAGAAAACATATTGTATGAGAAACTGCTGAGTGACAAACTGGATGTCAATTTGGGCTATGTGTATGAGAACATGGCGGCACAAATGTTAGCTACGGCAGGTAATAATCTGTTCTATTACACCTTCCCGAAAGATCAAAAGCATAACTATGAAATAGATTTTCTATTGTCGCGTGGCAGCAAGGTTTGTCCGATCGAGGTGAAGTCTTCTTCCCATTCATCACACGCTTCGCTGGATGCTTTTTGTAACAAGTTCTCCGCCCGTATCGGAGAGCGGATACTATTATATACCAAAGATGTGTCGCATGACGGACAAACACGCCTGATTCCAATATTGATGGCTGCGTTTATTTAAAAGAACAAACCATGTAGGCTGGCAAACTGTCCGCCTACTTTTGTTATTCGAACTCGAAAGATATAAGTCATCAAAACAAGAATGCACACTAAAATGCACAAAAATGCATAAAAATTGCTCACTCTATTGCGCAATTCAAAAAAAAGTTGTACCTTTACGACCTAGCTTGACAGAAAGAAAATAACACATAGTTAGCAATCGTCCAAGGTTGAAAGTAAAGAGTCAGAAGTGGACAAATACCAAAAATACATATGAACCTGAAAGAAAAGTTTAACAAGCAATCCCTACGGTCACATGCAGGGCTGTGGCTGATGCTCGTCGCTATACTGGCGATGGAGTCGATTGCCTGCGTGCAGTATTTCTACACGCGTGCCACCATCAAAGTGGATGCCGTCTATCGCGCACAATCCGAATTACGGTCGGCGGAACAGGAGATCAACACCGCCGCCGTGGAGCTCGAAGCCGCTGCCAAGATGCTTGCCAAGATGGCGGAGTTCTGCCTGAACAACCCTGACGCCATGCCGGGATGCGTGAACATGCTCTTCGAGACACTGGAGAACGTAGAGGGAGCCGGAATAGCTTTCGTGCCGGATTATTACCCGCAGAAAGGCCACTGGTACGAGGTCTATGGCACCCGCAACGAACGTACCGAGAAGGGTTTTGCCATCCGTCAGATAGGCGGAGCCGACCACGACTATACCCGGTCGGAGTGGTTCAACAATGGTCTGACGAAAGGCCATGCCTATTGGTCGAACCCGTACGCGGACAACGAGGGTGCGCATGCTGTCGTCGTCACCTGTTCCTATCCCGTCCGCGATGCCGATAACCGTGTCGTGGGAGTCGTTTGTATCGACATATCGCTCAGCAAACTGAAGTTCATCTTCGATTACCTGCAGGTCTATCCGGACAGTTATTACTCCATCTACACGGCTTCCGGCAAGGATATCGTCACGCCGGACACCATACCCGGACGCAAATACCTCGTCTTCGACGAAGAGATTGACGCTACGGGCTGGAAACTGTCTATCATCATCCCGGAGGATATCCTGTATGCCGACCTCAAGCGCATCGGACTGATTGTGAACATCCTGATGCTGCTCAGCCTTGCTCTGTTGGTGTTCATCATGTACCGCAGCACCAAGAACGCCTACAAGATGATAGAAATCAACAACCAGAAAGAGCGAATGGAAGGCGAACTGGAGATTGCGCAGACCATCCAGAGCGCCATGCTGCCCAAAGTATTCCCGCCCTTCGTGGACCGTCCGGACCTGAATATATACGGTGTGGTGCATCCCGCCAAAGAGGTGGGCGGCGACCTGTATGACTTCTATGTCCGCCACGACAAACTCTTCTTCTGCGTGGGTGACGTGAGCGGCAAGGGAGTGCCGGCGTCGCTGGTGATGGCGATGATCCGTTCGCTCTTCCGCAGCGTCACAGCGCATGAGGAACATGCCGACCAAATCATGCGCCGGATGAACGACCCGCTCACCGAACAGAACGAACAGGACATGTTCGCCACCCTCTTTGTGGGCGTGCTGGACATGGAGACCGGTGTGCTCGATTACTGCAACGGCGGACACAATGCCCCGGTGCTGGTACACAAGCGGGAGAGCCGTCAGTTGGAGGTGCTGCCGAACCTGCCGATAGGTATCATGGGCGGTTTCGAGTACGTCGGCCAGACCGCGCAGATACAACGCGGCGACACGCTCTTCCTCTACACCGACGGACTCACCGAGGCGGAGAACAAAGTGCATGCCCAGTACGGCGAGGAGCGGATGCTGAACCTGCTCGCCACCACCGACGGCATGCCGCCGAGAGACCTTGTAGAGACCTTCCAGAAAGATGTCGATGCCTTCGTCAACGGAGCGCCGCAGAGCGACGACCTCACCATGCTTGCCATCCGTTACCAGATATCGGCCATCGTCATGCGCAACGACATACAGCAGATACCGACCCTCTCCGAATGGGTGGACGGATTGCATGTGCCCGACGAACTGAACATGCCGATTAACCTCGCTTTGGAAGAGGTGGTCTGCAACGTCATGCTCTATGCCTACCCGGGACGCAAGGACGGCAAAGTGTTTGTCGAATATACCGAGGTTGAGAACGAGCAGGGCAAGCAGCTGATCTTCACCGTTTCCGACTCCGGCATTCCTTTCGACCCGACGAAACAGAAAGAGGCGGACACTTCGCTTTCGGCGGAGGACAGGGAGATAGGCGGCTTGGGCATACATCTGGTGCGCCAACTCATGGACGAGATCCGCTACGAACGCGTGGAGGGCAAGAACATCCTCACGCTGGTAAAGAAAGTAGCAAACTAATCCAATAACGCATTTTTATGCACTCCCTCATCGCCGGCATAGCAAACAGTTTCACCGACAACCTGATAGCGGAGCAACGCTACCGGATGATTCTGACATGCTTGCCGCCGCCATTCTCCGCTCCGTCAGCCGCCATATACATATCGAGTCCAACGCACTATGTATGATTATCCAATGGAAATGCTTTGCTCGCACGAGACGTACCAGTTCAACGACTACTCCAAATACGAGACTGCAGTGGACGAACCGACGCGTGCGCATATCCGGGAGACCCGCTTCCCGCAGGATTTGCAGAAAGCCTATGACCTCGGCAAGAGACTTGTTGAAAAAGCCCTCCAATGCTAACTTTTTTGCTCACTCGGACAATACCAGCATAGCAAGTATTACAAGTGATATTTGATTCATAACATAATTTCCACATTTTTCGGTGATTAATAAACATACGTTTGCAGAAAAATATACTATCTTTGCATCGCCAATTGAAAAAACATGGAATGACATGAAAAATCTAACACTTATTGCTCTTTGCTGCTTGGTAGCCCTCGGGGCGCAGGCGAATCTATCAGAAAATTTTAACTCACTGACTTCCGGCTCTTGGTCTGCTGAGACGAACGTGGAACTACCTTCCGGTACTTGGATTTTTGGAGGTGGGGCGCAGTATAATAAATCCAATTCGGTTGTTGCAGTCAAGTTCAACTCTGCGGGCGCATATATGATCACGCCGGCGATAGACAGCATTGCAACTATCGAGTTTAAATACCGTTCCGGTGGCAGCAACAAGAAAGTGGAGATTGCTTATCAGATCGGTTTGGAGGAATGGCAAGTGATAGACACCCTTTCTATTCCATCATCGTCCTCATCTTTCTCCACTTATTCACATGCTATTCCTGCGGACTCCTCTTTGTCTGTGCGCGTACGTATGAGAGGACTGGCAAGCAGTATATTTATTGATGATGTCCTGCTTAAGAACCCTGTGCATGGTCAAGGTCAAGGCGGAACCGTTGTGCCCAGCGAACCTGATCCGGAGTTTACCCGTCCGGAATATGTAGCTACGCATGCTACCTATTACATCTCCCCGGAGGGTAATGATTCCGAGGGCGACGGATCGTTTGAGAAGCCGTGGTATAACATCGCTAAGGCTGTTTCCGTAGCCCAAGCCGGAGATGTCATCTTCTGCCGCGGCGGGCGATATCATATTTCCAAATATGGCACGGATGGCAAACTGACAGTTCGTCTGTCGCAGTCCGGCACAGTCGAGGCGCCGATCGTCATTTCCGCTTATGAGAACGAGGCACCGATCTTTGATTTCGAGCAGCAGCTGCTGGACTGCAACCGCAATAAGAACAACGTCGGAGACCGCGGTATGCTCATTACCGGTGATTACTGGATCCTGTTTGGCCTGCATCTTATGCACGCAGCGGATAATGCCATCAAACTGGAAGGTTCCCATAACCGTATCGAGCGATGCGAGTTCAGTTATAACCTCGATACCGGTATTCAACTCGGCTTCGGGCATAAGTTCTCGGACACATTCCCCGGTATCAGCAAGAACGACGGCTCCTATTGTGCCTATAACGACATCGTGGACTGCGACTCGCATCATAACTGTGATTATGATGCCAACTACGGATCGGATGCCGATGGTTTTGCCTGCAAGATGCATAACGGCAAAGGCAATCGTTTTATTCGTTGCCGCGCATGGAGAAACTCAGACGACGCATGGGATCTCTTTGAAACTGATTACGATGTGATTCTTGCAGAGTGCTGGGCTTGGGAATCCGGCAACGCTTCAGATCATCAGTGGGTCAAAGAGTATTTCGACGGCTCTGCTTCATTCTCCGGGAACGGTAACGGTATCAAGTTGGGCGGAAACGGGACCGGCGGAAGTAGCCAGGGTATTCATTATGCGTACCGCTGTGTGGCTTTCGGATGTGATATCTCCAGTTCGGTGAAAGGTTTTGATTGCAACAGCCATAAGGGCGGGCATGTGCTCATCGGCTGTCTCGCGTTTGATAACTCGTATGACTATATGTTCGAATCCGGCGGATCCGATGCCAATACGTATTATTATAATAATGTGTGCTTTGGCCGTCAGGAGATTTCTGTGGGCTCGGATGATTATAACGCCTTGGCTACTTCGCATAGCAAACTGGCATGGACTAACCATATAGTCACTAATTTCTCCCGATCGGACTATATCTCGCTGAGTGAAGAAGATGCCATGGCTCCCCGCCGTGGCGACGGATCGATGCCATCACGTTTTGCCCGTTTGATGCCGGGAGCGCCGCTGGTAGATGCCGGATGTGATGTGTCGGATGCAGTCACGCCCAATCTCACTCAGTTGCTCAATGATTTCCCGTTTCTGGCTGTCAACGTAAGCGGCAAAGCCCGCGACATAGGCCCTTATGAGTTCGCTCAAGAAGTTGACACCACCACTTCAATCACTCAAGTGATTGTTGATCCTGCCAAGAAGGGTTCTATCGCTGTGCTTGCAGGCAACGCGCCTGCGGAACGTATTATTCGTTTCTCGGTTCCAACCGATGTGGAGAGTGCCGAGATGGCGTTGTTTGATGTGAGCGGACGCGTAATTCGCCGCATAGCGCTGTCGCAAATCAGTTCGGGAGCGGAGTATTACCAGCCCATCGAAATGCCTGACGGCAACGGATTGTATGTCATCCGCCTGACCGCTGGCAAATACACTGTTTCTGCGAAAATCTGCCGATAAAACGGCTTGAAGTACATGCGGCAAAATGAAATGTGCCTTCATGCAGACACGAACCCTCCGCATGGACACGCATCGAGACAACCATATTATGCAGCATAATCTGCAGAAACACGGGTTCTCTTATTGCGGAATGATATGCTTACATTCAGGCGACGAGCGTCTGGCATACCAAAAGACGATATGAAAAAAATCATTATCCTCGCATTGGCAGCATTTAGTTTTGCTGCGTGCGGACAAACGAAAGTTATCCCGTATGAGGTGGCGCACAACTATTTCTTGCGCAACAACGTGACAGAGCCGGTTCCCGCAAAAATCAACTCGCAGGAAGAGTTTGCTCATTTTTTCGGCATGGCTACTTTTATGGGAAAGAACGGACAACCGACACCGATTGATTTTGAAAAGCAGTTTGCCATTACCGTAGTACTGCCGGAAACAAATCACTCTACTGAAGTGCATGCAGGAAGTTTGACGGATGACGGAAAGAAACTCTTTTTTACGTATCAAGCCGATGTCACCGCAAAGGAAAATACATGGACACAAGTGCCGGTACTACTTATATTCGTAGATCGCCAATACGAACGGGAAAAGGTGGAAGTGGCAGGCAAATAAACCAGCCATTCTTTCGCGAAAGCACGCAAAAATAAACAAAATTGTACAGCATAGTGCATTTTTTTGCCTAAAATTTGCACCCGCTTTTGAAAAAAGGCATTGCTCAATGGTGTAATGGTAGCACTACAGATTCTGGTTCTGTCTGTCTGGGTTCGAGTCCTGGTTGAGCAACAAAAAAGAGCAATCACCAACTGGTGGTTGTTCTTTTTTTTGTCTTAATCTATGGTCTCGAACCCACCTTTTCGGGGTCCCCGCAAATTTTAATTTGTGGGGAGAGTGCAGCTCATCCGAGTAACTCCCCTTAAAACGGAGTTTTGAGGCGTTTACGAGAATGAAGCAAACGAGAGTCCTGGTTGAGCAACATAGAAGAGACCTTACGGGTCTCTTTCTTGTTCTCATACCGACTCGCACACAGTTTCTCCGGCGTTACATGTCATGACATAATAATCCGGTCAATTATCTTCCTTCCGCAGGAAGCGTATTTCCTTCATATCCAATCGGTCGGAATTGCTCTTGTTCCTCGCTATAGACGTAACCGGCTTCGCGAAGGATTGCTTTAATCTTCTCCGGTTCGGTATTGAAGTTATAGCACAACGATTCGAGCGAGTCAAACTCCTCGTCCCTAAGCAACATATTGATGCTCGATACTAATATGGCAGGGTTCTGCGGTAGATAATCCATACTTATATTCTTGTCATGTGATACCTCATCCGTTTGAGTTGCACAGCGACTCCAAAGAGGTACAACTGATGCAGGCAAGCTACATAGGCAAGGAATGCCTCTTTAGTCCCCGGTTCGATGTCTTGATGCATCAACATATTATGTACCCGTGCAGCACACTCGCTGACAAGTTCTTCGGTTGCCGCAAAATCCTTGGCTGAGAGTTTAAGAAAGTCTCTGCGGATATACTCGTCCATGGCATCATAACCGCGTTTGTCCCGCAGATAAACGTACAAATCTTCTTTCGCAGCATAATACTGCCAGTCGTCATCCCACATCTTCGCTACCGCCATGCCGATATACATCATCCACCCAAGTGAAGCAATCGGATAGTTTTGAAACTCCCGCACGCCGTCCGGGATATACGCATTCGCAATCGTTTCCCATTTGCCCTCTACATCCGGGCATTCCGGCAAACGCTCGTCTATTTCGTTCATACTCAGCAAATACTGCTGTAAGTCGCTGTGTATCAGTTCTTCCAATTTATCCATAATGGTGTTATTGATTCTTTTTGATTACTTTGGCGGGATTGCCGGCAACGACCACATCGTCAGGGATGTCATGAGTGACGACCGAACCGGCTCCAACGATCACACGGTTACCGATGGTGACACCCGGACAAACGATTACTCCGCCGCCCAACCAGCAGTCATCGCCGATACGAATCGGTTTGCCCGTCTCTATCGTCCGGCGGCGCTCAAGGTAATCATGCGGATGGTCGGGCGTCAACAGTTGGCAGTTGGGTCCGATGAGCGTGTGGGCACCGATGGTGATACCTCCGCCGTCCAGGAACACGCCGTTGAAATTGACCATCGAACCCTCGCCGATGGAGATACGGTTGCCGTGGTCGCAATGGAAAGGCGGGCAGATGATCACCGAAGGATGCGCATCCGGGATGAGGGCGTGGATACAACGATGCAGTTCGTCCATGTCCCATGCGCCGCATTGATTGAGATCCCGCATGGCATAATACGCCCGCAGGATGTTCGCTTGAACCTCCTTGTCCGTGTAGTCATACGGCAAGTTATGAAGCATTTTTTCGTATTCTGTCATAATCATTTCTTTTAATGTCCTCTTACATAATGCGCCAATTCGGCTACAAAGTTATCCATTCAAAATTTTCCTTACCTGCTCCTATCTCGAAATGGTACTTGACGATGCCAAGGTCGGTATGGACGTAGCTACCGATAAGCAAATAGTTCGGTTTCGCCTCGACGCGGTTGTTGTCATGCAGCACAAAGAGGAACTTCTGCTGATTGACAGCCATCGGTTATGGCGGACTTGGATGGCTTCTTGTATCGTCATTTCTTTCTGTTTAACTCCATTTCCATATTTGAATGATTCGTTGGACTATCTCTTCCGGATGATCGACAAGGAGCTGACCATGGTTCATGCCTTCGAAAATCTCGACATGTGCATGAGGATAAAGCGAAAGCAGATGTTTCGCTTGCGGCTTGGCAACAAACGCTTCTTTCGTGCCATACCAAAAATGGATATCTTCCCCGGAGATAGATTCCAACTTATTGGTATAAACGGACTTGTAGCCATCTAAGACGGCCTGTCTGCCACCCCACGGCCATGTTTTCTTGCATTCGTCCAGCAGCACGTCGAAATAGTGGTTGCGGAAGACGGCTTTCCAAAATCCCGTCCAGTGGTAGCAAGTCCAGACATTGATTGCCTGGTAGTGCCGCAAAGGATTGACAAGCCAATTGGGCAAGGGCAGCAAAGGAGCTGCGTCAAGGATAGCATGGTCAATGGTCAATACGTTGCGCTCCAAGATACGCGAAAGGATTTTGCCGCCAAGCGAGAGCCCATAGGCGCAATCCAAATGTCCGTCGCAATGCGCTTGCACATAGGCAATGATTTGCGAAGCTTGGTCGTCCACAGAGGTGAAGCGTGTGTGCTTGCCAAGCGTAAAACCGTCCACCTCCACGGCTATGATACGAAACCGCTCTTCCACCAAACGAATGAGCGGAAGGAATATCTCGTACGACACGCCCAAACCGGGAATGAGCAGTAACGTCGGGGCTTTTTCGCTGCCGAAAATTTGGAAGTTCATTTTTTACATGTCCATGGCAGAAACCGGCCGGTACGGCGGCAATAAGCTTCATATTCCTCGCCGAAATCACGGCGCAGCCGTTTCTCTTCGCTCAGTACTTGTACTATCATGATAGCCACGAAGATAACCCAAACAAGCAAAGCTTGCCACGTCCAGAGCCACACGATATAACCGAGCAGATAGATGAACGTCCCCGTCAACATAGGATTGCGGTTGAGCCGATACGGTCCATCCACCATTAGATGTTGGGTGCGCGGACCTATCTCATGATCAAAAGCGTCCATCGGATTGCCTTTGCCGCGACGTTTCATATACACGATCGTCCATATACTGAGAGCCAAACCGCCGATAATCAGCACACCTGTTATCGATGCGCGACACACGCCGATATGCTCCAATGCCGGCATACCTGATGCCAACCACATGATCGTCGGCAACAACACCACGAACATCACTCCGCCGAGCACATAGCCGGCTATTGCACGAAACTTACTCATATGCTATCAGTTCTATTAATCGGGTAAATAAACGCCATTGGCTTTGAGCGGTTCCAGATGGATGGTTATCATCGTCGCTGCGCCGAAACGTTCACGCAGTTTTTGCTCCAGAAGGACACTATGCCTGTGCGCCTCGTATAGCGACACGTTTCCATGCATGCGCAAGTGCATCTCAATCGAGTACACATTGCCCACACGGCGCGTACGGAGATGGTGCATCTCGCTCATCTCGCTGTCCTGTGCTACGATCTCGCGGATCTGTTGCTCCACTTCTTCCGGCAAACGTTTCTCCATCAAATCCTGTACGGCTTCATGCAGCAGTTTGCCGGCTGTGACGATGATGAAGATACTTACCAGCACAGCGGCTATCGGATCCAGAATAGCCCATTGACCGCCGAACAACAACGCTCCGCCTATTCCGACCGCCGTAGCTACCGACGACAACGCGTCTGTGCGATGGTGCCAGGCATTGGCTTCCAGAGCCGGTGAGTTGACACGACGGCTGACATGGACCGTAAGCCAATAGATGATTTCTTTCGCTGCTATGCTGATGAGCGCCGCCCATAAGGCTATCCGACCAGGCATCACCAGTTCCGCGCCGTGCTGCGCACTCACTATCTTCTGCACACCCTCCGCCGCCAAGACACCACCTGCCACCAAGAGCGCAATAGCCACGATAGTAGTGGCCAGTGTCTCATATTTACCGTGACCATAGGGGTGCTCACTGTCCGCCGGACGACTGCTGATCTTCACAAAAAGAAGCACCACAAAATCCGTCAGCAGGTCGCTCAACGAATGTACGGCATCCGCTATCATCGCAGCCGAGCAACCTATGATTCCCGCCACGAACTTCAAGGCAGTTAATGCCACATTAACCACGCTACCCCATAGGGTGATTCGTATAATCTCTTTCTCTCGCGTCATCTGTTTTATTTTTTCTTGCTATATTTGGCTTTGACGATTTCGTATGAATTGCGGATGAGATCTTTTGTGAGTGCGTCCGGCGAAGAATGCGGGTCAAGACCGATCCAGTGTTTGGGCGACTCGTTATACGGGTTGCCGATGCAATCGTATTGTGCTTTCAGTTCGTCGATCCGTTCCGGCTGGCACTTGAGCGAGATAACCTGAAAATCATTGAGGTCGAAGAAACAAAACATATGTCCGCAGACATAGAAAACCAGCACTCCTTCGCCGTTCTTGAACATGACGAAAGGCAGTTTCTCTTCTACATCTGCGCCCAACGAAAGGCAGAAATCCCGAATCTCTTCTACGTTCATAAATCAGACTTGCTTGTTTGGGCTGCAAAGGTACAAAAAAAATCCCACATATGCAAGTTTTTGTGGGATTTTTTGTCGTTTTTACCAATTCATATTTTCTAAGAAAAGGTCGGCTTCGGCAAAGTCACTCCAGTCTTCGGTGGGAGTAGCGGAATAGACCGGAGAATAATTGACCGTAGTGTCCGTAGTTGGTGAAGAAGGAGAAGCTATACGTACGAGTGACCAGATGCCTGCCACCAGCACAAGGGATGCGGCAATGCCCCAATACCATTTGCGATGAGAAGTCGGACGCAAACGAGACTTCGAGTGCGCAAAATAGTTCTCCGGAACTTTGTAAGGAGTCTTTTTTTGAACTCGTTCAAAAATATTTACCATTTTATCATTTACCATTTGGTCATTTATTTAGTCATTTAACATTTAGTCATTTATTGGGATATTTTGGAAGTAACATAGTTGCTTATCTTTTCTTTTGCGTAATGATAATTGGTTTTGGCGGAAGAGACAGACGAGCCCGTGACGGCAGCTATCTCTTCGTACGGCAGTTCGTCGTAATAGCGCAGATTGAAGACCGTCCGTTGCAAGGTCGGGAGCGAAAGAACGGCTTCCTGAAAGAGAAGAACCAACGCATCGCCTGTGTCCGTATAGGTATCTGCTAACAGGTTGTTAATCAGCGGCGAAGCGTCTTCGTCTTCGAGCGACAGGAACTCATGTCTGGACCGCAACCATTGGAGTGCTTCGTTCGTGGCTATCCGATAGACCCAAGCGCGTTCTTGCGTGAGGTCGCGCAATTCGCTCAGATGCGTGTGGATCTGAATGAAGGTCTCTTGCAGCACATCTTCGGCATCCTCATGAGTGACCACCATACGCCGGATGTGCCAATAGAGCGGTTGTTGGTATCGCTCTATCAGTTGTTCGGTCGTGAGGCTATGTGGCGGCCAAAGTCTCATCGTCTCATCTGTGCTCGGCGGGCTTTTTCCTCTTCGAAGATTTGGTTGATTTGCGAAGCTGTGAGAATCTTCCGAAACTCCTTGTAATACTGCTCGCGCACGTCGAGGATAGCACGGCTTTGGGCAAAATTATCCAATATCCGTTGCTCTATCTGTTCGTCAGTCAGCGTGGTTCCTTCCGCAGTCCTTTCATGCCGATATTGGTCATGGATAGCGCGCATTTGTTTGTTGTACGCCTTGTAGAGTGTGGCAAACTGCTGCGCTTGTTCCTCGTTCAGCGCAAAGGCCTCACTATAGTGACGCACCTGTTGTTCGATCCGCTGCATAGCCTGCTGTCGGTTAGCCGGTTGCTGCGCGTTCAAACTGACTGCCATAAGCATCGTCATGGCGATAATTATCATCTTTCGCATAGTATTGTTGTTTTGATTATTCTGTTACAAAAATTGTACCATTTAATGCACGACCACTTTGCAGGCGACGCCTTTGTAGCCGGCGACATAGACCATATAGACTACAGCGTAATTACGGAATTCATCTTCCAGCGCGTGACAAGCCGTGTCGCAGATGACACGGCCGAAAGAAGGAAAACTGATGGCGATTACTGCCATGATGAGAAAGATTCGCTTCATTACTGTTGTTTTTATTTCGTGTTCTGTCTATAAGATGCAGAAAACGCGCAAAAGTTAAATCGCAGGCACAAAAAATCAACCGATGCAACTAAAACAAACGACAGCGCCAAATAAGCACTGTCGTTTACCAATTACCATCCTCCGTGTCCGCCACCACCGGGACCGCCACCGGGACCGCCACCGCCGCCGGTGTACGAACTGAGCGATACGGACGAACCGCCTGTGGCTTCTGCCGGATAGAAACCAACACCGTCGAAGATCTCTGTGCCGGAAGCGGTAATGCCGGATTTGAGCGTTGGTGTGGAAGCGCCCGAGACAATCAGATTACTTCCGCCGCTGCTCGGGGTCTTGAACGCAAAGACATCGTTTCCGACCGTCAGCGCGTACCAGGTGTTCTTGCTCCATGACGATGCCTTATAACAACTCTGCGTGAGACTGGCGCCGCTCTCCAAACCACCGATAGCCACTAACGTGCCGCCTTGGACATACAGTTTCTTCTGCTCCTCGCTGTTGGCGTCAATCGCCACTTCCGGCGAAGAAGCACCGATAGCATAGACCAGACCGCCCTTGAGATAGACGTTTCCGTTCGCATCGATACCGTCGTTATTGGTCGAACGCGAATAGACGAGTCCGCCGTTGATGGTGAGGTCGGAAGCGGCATTGATACCGTCATCGTACGCATTGACCACCACCTCGCCGTTGTTGATGACGAGCGTGCTCTTGCTCTCGATACCCTCGGCGTTGCGTCCCGACGTGCTGACGGAGATCTTACCGCCGCTGATGACGATACCGCCTGCGTACGTATAAGTCACATACCATCCGCTGCCCGACTCGGTCTTCGTGCCGGCTTTGATACCCTTCGGCGAAGAGTAATACTTGCTGTCGATATTATCGGTATTACCGGTATAGTTGGTGTTCTCGGTTGTGCCGTTGTTGTAATAGAGTGCGCCGGTGGTCTTGATTGCCATCGTGCCGCCGGTGAAGGTCAGCAGGCTGTCGCATTTGAGACCCTTACCGCCCGAACCGGTACTCGTCAGGTTCAGCGTACCGCCGCTGATGGTGATGTTCGCATCGCTGCTGATACAAGCCGCTGCCTTGGTCTCCAAGTCCTCCGTGTCCCACATTCCGATGCCGGATGTGGTGACGGTGATGTCGCCGCCGCTGATGGCGATGTTGCCCTCGGATTTGATACCTTTGCAAGCCACACCGGTGATGTTCATCGTCAGTGTGCCGCCGGAGATATAGATGTTGCCGGAGTCTTCATCCTCGTGATCCACGGTCTCGCCTGTCGAACCGACGGTCGTGTCTTCTATATCGCATTGCAGGCCGTCGTCAGCTACATTATTGATCGTGATCGTGCCGCTCTCCATGAGGAAGAACTGCTCGCAGTTGATACCGTCACCTACCGCCGAGAGGATGTTAATGGTGGAGTTCTTGATGCTGAAATACTCGCCGGTCTTGATACCGTGCTTCACGTTACCCGTCACCTTTGATATAGAGACATCCTTTCTGCTTGCCGCCCGCAGCATCCACCAGCGTGTTTGTCGTACCGTTGAGCGGTTTCACTTTGATACGCTTGCTGTTCTGGATATGCACCGCCGCGCCGGAGTAGGTAGCCGACACGTTCGTCAGGTTGAGGTTGTTCAGTTCCACGGTCGCCTTGTAAGCACCTTCGTTATAGAACCCGCCGTCGGACGAAGAACCCGAGAGGGTATAAGTGATCTCTTCCGCCACGTCGGCACTCTGGATGATGCTCACATGAGCGCCCGATTGGGCGATAGTAAGGAGACGCGCGATGTTGCCCGCCACCGTGATGTCCGCACTCGCATCGTTATATGCCACTTGCACCGTGTTGTCCGTTACAGCTGTCTCATCGACGTACATACTGTCTATCTCACTCAGGTTGAACACTTTGCCCATGACGGTCAAACTCGAACCGTTCTCGTACGGCATCTGAGCGGTCTGCGCCGCCGGAAACAGATACCGCACGTTTCCCACCTGCACATTCAGCGTCTGGGCAAACAAACTGATCGCCGACAACTGAATACTGATAGCTAATAATATCTTTTTCATAACTTTTGTTCCTTTCATTTATGGATGTTGATTTTCACGGAGCGTTTCCCATCGGTAACAATATAGATTCCGTGTGCGAGCTTGCTCGCCGCCTGTACCATGTTGTCAAACTCACCGAGCGAGGATCCTAAGATTGTAAACACGCATACCGGTCCGTCTCCGTCCAATACATTCTCTACATCCGCCCACTCGCCTGACTCCGTGCGAAACTGCATCGAGGCCAGTTCGGTCAACGAGAAATTTACCGTGCCGTCTTCATTCGTCACGTCTAACTGCGTACCATTGACCTTCATCGTCAGATTGGTCACCTTCAGTGCCGTCTGCGTACCTGCAGTATTGGTAAATACCAGGAACGCATACTCACCTGCCTGCACCATCCCGGCGCATACAAGCAGGAACATTAGAATAATCTTTTTCACTTTATACCTCCTTTTAAAGGGTTTTCTATCTCAGGGCCCCCAGAGTAAACCAAGCCGCAGGCTGTTTGCTATGGGGAGAGGAGGATTTGAGACAATTATACAAGTTACGGAGTAACGCAGTCATTGATCTCCAAATCCGACGACAAAATTACTGTTTTCCGCGCACATACGCATTACCCATTTATGGGAAATAATTAACCCAAAGTAAGATTTTATCAAAAAAACCTTGCGTATACCAAAAAAATGCAGTACTTTTGTACCCAAAATGATGATTTATGGAAACAAGACGTATTTTTGAGGAGGCGTACCACACGATAGAAAAGAAAGAAGTGGCGGTGATTCGCAATGTGCATGGTTTCCCTATTTATGACAGAGATATTATCTCGCCCTATCTGATGCTGTTCATCTGTCATTCCGGCTCGTCGCGCGCATTGTATGACATGCAGGAAGTCGTCTTCCGGCCGAATGAAGTGGCGATGATTCTGCCAAACCATATCATACGCCCTATTGATAGCAGCCCGGATTACTCTATTACCATCATTATGCACTCTTTCGCTTTTGAGCAAGACATGACACAAAGGCGGATGACGCATGACCGCAACAAGTTCCATAAAACGCCTGCTTGCCGGCTGACAGATGAAGAAATGGCGCAATACATGAAAGCGGTCGAACTATTGGAAATCATCAGCAACACATCTGCTTCCCGTTTCCCGCATCGCCATGAGATGCTCCTGTCGCAGACCGATATCATGACGGAGATGTTAGACGCGTGCCGGCGCGAGATGGACGATGATGCCAGAATGCACAACCGCAGTTATACCGTCTTCATTGAGTTCTGCAACCTCTTAGCCATGAACTACCGTCAGCAGCACGAAGTGGCCTTCTATGCAGAAAAGGCGCATCTCACGACACGCCATTTCTCGGTGGTTATTAAAAATATGGTGGGTATCTCTGCCAGCGATTACATCGAGCAATACCTCGCTACGCAGGCTAAGAACCTGCTTTCCTCCCGTCCGGACTTGTCTGTGCAGCAGATAAGTGACCATCTCGGCTATGCCGACTCTCCTTCTTTCTGCCGTTTCTTCAAGCGCCACACAGGCTTCACTCCGGGCGAATATATCCGCTATCAAGAGTCTTAATCACTTTCGCGTGACAACCGATCCGCCCACTATCGGCTCGCCTGTCGCCATCCGTTCACGAAACTGGTCTATGGTCGTATTTATGCTATTATAATAATTCTGTCAATTTATCTTCCCGAATGATCTTCGGCGCGCTTTTGCCTGCCAGCACAAGGATCTTCTTCCCGTCGCGATAGATATGTAACTGCCGTGAACGGACAACAGCCGTCAGCGTCGGGTCGTTCTCTATCTGCTCACGAATAGCACGGTACTCGCCGTCCTCCGCGAACAACTTCCGTTGCAGATGACTGCACATATTTGCAGTGTCTATTGTCATTGTTCTTCGTTCTTATTTATAGATGTTTGTGTTATTCTATTTGTGTTTATATATCCCCCTTCATATAGATGTCAAAAAGGAGCCCGAATCTATCACTTGAAAAGCAACTTTTTTATTTTATTTCTGCCAGTCTATTTCTCGGAGGCAAGCGGGGAGTTTGGTTATTGCATCAGGATAAAGTCGGCATCTCCAACTTCGGCAAGATGATCTGTTCCGCTTGTGATTTTTGCAGGAACATGATATAGTATATCGGCATATACCAAATCCCCTTGTCTTGCCAAACACGAGGTTCGTTGGAAAATACGATAGCCTGATGGATGTTATATTCCTTTTCGTCCAGGAATTTTGACAGCGCGCTATGCTCCTTGTAATCCTTACCGGACTTGATCTCTAACGGTAATACCTGTGCTGTGGAATAGTCATTGATCAGGTAATCCACTTCGCCCTTTTTCTTGTTATCATAGTAATATAACTTGAATCCATGCGCACGCAGTTCCTGCGCTACGACGGACTCATAGACGGTTCCTAAATTGATACTGCGCTCGTCCTGCAGCACAGCGTTGATATTCAGCCCGTATAGCAGATAGGTAAGTAAACCGACATCGTTCAGGTAGAGCTTCAGTAGATTTTTTGACGATGACTCGGCTAATGGGTATTTAGGTTGGCTGACAGCCTTGACCTCCAGTGTAATACCGGACTCTATCAGATATTCAAACTCGTCCTGATAGTCTGCGAAATGCTTGCCTTTCTTGTCTTCGATATTCTGATATACAATCCTTTTCTTTCTGTTTTCCAATTGGCTTGGAACCATGTTGTAGATGCGGCGTATCATCAGTTTGCGTTCCTCATCGTATTGCGACGCGTCTGTGCGATACAACTCATGAATATCACGATGGATGTCACGCACCTCCCGCATGTTATGGGATTCCACGAAATGGTTGACCGCATCAGGCAGACCTCCTACCAGCAGATAATACTGGAATTGTTGCAAGATGTACCGATGCATTCCTTCCGGCAGCGGTTGTCGTTTCTCAAACAGGTCTCGCATTCCCTCTATCGCCTCTTGTCCTGCACCGTTAGCCCACAAAAACTCCTCAAAATCCAGTTGGTACATCGTCTCTATCGCTACACTGCCCATCGGAACAGAAGTGGTCTCAGCCAAAGCGATACCTAATTGTGAGCCGGAGGCGATAAAATGGTAACGCCCATCCTCGCGCAGGAACTTGAGCATAGTCAACAGGTGGGGATAAACTTGTATCTCGTCCAAGAAGATCAGCGTATCCGACTTGTTTCCAAGTATCTCATTTGCAATAGTGCTGACCTGCATATACAACTCTTGCGTTGTATGTACATGGGAGAAAATAGCAGGCCCCTCCTACATAGCGGATTAAATAGGACTTGCCTATCTGACGAGCGCCATTCACCAATAGTATTTTATTGGTATTTTCCGTTAAATACTGCTCCAGAACAGATGTAAACTTTCGCTTTAACATAGTAGTATATCGATTTAGGCTGCAAAATTACAAAAAATAATTGATATATGCAAGTATTTTACCACTTATTCCATATTTTTCACACACTTTTTAACCACTTATTCCTATTTTGTATATTAAAAATGCACCACTTATTCCACTATGAATTAAAATAGGAATAGTTTAGATACCCCTTCATATAGATGTCAACCTCGGAGGCCGGCGGGGAGTTTGGTTCCGACGGCTTTATGATGTGCGACGCAGGCGCTCGTCAGAAGCGGCAATCCATGATTAAGTTATTGCATAACAAATGTAATGGTCGCGCTTCTTCCTCTCAAATCAACAACTTTGCAAGTTCTTAGCCCCCTGGGGCACGATTATTTCTTGATTTGGTTATTTGATCTCCTATGGAGATATTTATTGTGACAGTCTTTCGGACAAGGACACTCTATGTCATTATACGGACAGGACATGGTAATTTTCCTTTCTTGCACGTTTGGTGAATATGTCGGCATTTATCCAATATAAGAATTAACATAATTGTTAATTGTTCCAGCAGACAGTGCTAATTAGATGCGTTTTGTTGAAGTGCTTTTATCTTCTTCTTTTCAATGAGTCTCTCTTTTCGTTTTGCATACATTGAAAACTGCTGATTTGTAAAAAATAAAAATTGTCTTGTGTTAATTCGTTTACAATAAACTACATCTACTACATCACCAAGTTTATGCTTTTCTATATGTTTCTTAAAGCGTACAGGAATTACTCCGTTGAAACCCTCACCAATAATTTCAACCTGATAATACTTATCATCAAAAGCAGTAATGATTGCTTGATATTTCTCACCTTCTTTAGGAAGTAACGATAAAGATTCTTCGGATCTACGATAGTTGGCATCGCTAAAATTTACTCTATAAAAGCGTTTTTTGGTGAAGCAATACAATTCAATATCATCCCCAACCGAATAATCTTTCGTTCTATCAAATCCTAAAACCTTACCATAAAATGGAGTGTCAGGAATAAGAACTTTCAAGTAATCAAATCTTACTTCTACAATAGTTGATTTTATAATTTCTCTTTCCTTGTATAGCGAATATAAGTACTTATGTAAATCAATCCATTCGACTAAACTAACCCATCTCAAAGAGCTATTCACATCAAGAATGGCTTCGTACTCTTTATTTTCTTCCATATTAACATCAGTAATATCTATATGACTTACGGAGAAAATCAATTTTGACTGAGACTCTTTAAAATAAAGAACACCTTTGAAATCTTGCAAGGTTCCTTTTATTATAAGAGGATTTTCTTGTGTGGCTTTAAATAGGAACTCTTCATATTGGGTATTCCCTATGTATCTTAAGATATGAGCACATTTTTTCCCATCTTCTTTTTCTACTAGTAAAAAAATAACTTTATCTCCTAATTGCCATGATCCTCTTCCTTTTTTGAAATGGGATTTATAGTCACAATAGAAATATACCGAGTCTCCATTGGAGGATTGTATAAAACCGCTAAATTGAGGATGTAAGATTTTGGTGATAGTTCCAATATACTCTTTATTTTCTTCTTCCATATATTAAACTAATTAGGTATTTTAAGAATACATCAATGTGTTTATCAAAAGCGGGAAGGTTGCCTCCCACTTTTGATAAAGCTGCAGATTATCTGCATAATTACTTTTTAGAAGGGCTGTTGGCTCTGCCGCTTCCACTTGGATTAGGGGTCGTCGATGGATACATCGGTCCCGGACATCTGGATCTTGACATAATAATAAGGAGTTTATTTGCTCACTATGCCTGAGCAATTTAGGCATCTATTCGTTCGAAAAGACGCTGCAAAATTACTACATTTTTTTGAGGCGTGCAATAGCTCTTTATGCAACGGAATCAGTTCCGTAGATTACAGAATAAAAAAGCTTCTTAACGGAATATTTTTTTACAACTTATGGAGTATAATTCCGGTCAATATAATTAGAATGAGACTTAGTGTGATGTTAATTATCATTATAAAAAAAATGAATGCCACGTTTTCTTCTATTGTCCCGAATAATTTGAGGAATTTATGTTCATTCCTTAAGGCCATTTCTTTATTCAATTTCTCAAGATTATCCCAAAACCATCGGGTATAGTTATCATGTTGCTCCTTCTCTTTCCGTCTTATTATTTCGACTTGCGATTCGAATTCAGCCAGTAACTGTTCATCAATATCATCTATTACTCTATCATCAACTAAGACAATCTCTCTGGTTAACTTCTTGATTTGAACCACATTATGGTAATTCACTAATACTTTGGAACCAACGGGGATGAAAATAGGACTCTTATCTTTAGAATCACTTGGGGAAGCCTCAATTAACCGGTTCTTCACATCATCAAAATTCTGATCTGGTAATTCCAACGGCTCTGCATATTCAGAAACATATAGTTTCGGCCATTTGCTATTATTTCCACGCGCTGTAGTTAAGGCTAAGATATTATTGATATCAATGTCTATATCTATTTTTTGTTTTCGCTGTTTATTTTTATTCTTTGGACTCTTGTCGTAAGTTGTTATTGTAATTTCATTCATATTTTTCAGTGTTTTTATTATTTCTATTGATTGAAGAAAATACTATTCAAACACTCCGAGTTCTGTACGCGGGCAATTTTTCGGCGATCGGTTCAGTCTCCACGACCGACTTACCTTTTCAAAGCCAAAAGTCAATTGGCTTCTCCATATTATGCGGACAGGGCATGGTTAATCTTATATCGGTCATGCTTTGAGGCGGAAAGCGTTTGCGTCTATTTCATTTGAAAGATGGCTTATTTTAATCCTAATTTTTTAAGTCTGCTATTTATAGAACCAATATTACGTTGAAAGATTATAGATAATTCTTTCACCTGAAATCCCTGTTGAAATAGCCTTTTTAGTTCTTGGTCATCTTTATCTGACCATTGAGCATACGCATTAACATGCAATTCTTTTTGTTCTTGCATGTGTGATTTTATTTGTGGTCTCTGTGCCGTCACTTTCTCGGATTGGACCACACTTTTTTCAGTTATTTCTCTAATAAAAGATAATCCATATTTGGCTTGCTTGTTTTCTCCGACACCGTAGATTGTACCGAATTCTTCAATGGTTTGTGGCTTGTTGGTGGCGAGTTCGTGAAGCGTTTTGTCCGAAAAAATGATATATGGAGGAAGATGTTCCTCCTTGGCTATCTGCAAGCGTAATTGACGTAGGCGCTCAAAAAGTTCCTTGTCTTCCTCTACTGCCAATTTTACGACAGTATTAGTAGTGTCTCCAATGATTTGCATTTCTGTCAGAATAGGGACATTAGTGCGTCTTTTATTCTTAACGCGCAAGTCCTCTTTGACTACTTTTGATAGTTTCACATTTTTACCTTTGAAGAGTACTTCTTCTCCTAATGCAGTGATATGGATATGCCTGTTCTCCTTGTAATCGAGTTCAATCAAGCCCATTTGGAGCATTTGCAGTAGATAGTCATGCCATTCGCGGAAAGGAAGTTCTCTGCCTATTCCAAATGTGGGTAGTTGGGAATAACCATGCACCAATATCTCTCTTGTTGCATTGCCACGCAATATATCTATGGTTGCGGCAAATCCTATTTGTTCGTTAGTGCGGGTAATAGCAGAAAGTGCCATTTGTGTATAACGTGTGCCGTCGAAATGTTCCGGCGGGTTGTTGCACACATCACAGTTCCCGCACTGACACTCAGACACCTCTCCAAAATAATTAAGCAGGATTCGTCTGCGACAAACTTGCGCCTCGGCGTATTCTTGCATTCTGCTCAACCGCTCCTCATTAATCTCCGTTTGTCCTGACTCTTGTGCGAAACGTTTAAGTAAGATTATATCCTGCAGGTTATAAAAAAGTATTGTCTCACAGGGTAGTCCATCACGTCCGCCACGGCCTATCTCCTGATAGTAGTTCTCAATACTTTTAGGTAGGTTATAATGTACTACGAACCGCACATTGCTCTTGTCAATTCCCATACCAAACGCGATAGTGGCGCAGACCACTTGCACGCGGTCATTGACAAAATCATCCTGCACTTGGTTACGTTCGGCAGGGCTGAGCATAGCGTGATATGCCGCTGCGGAAATACCATAGAGTTGCAGTTTAGCGGCCAGTTCTTCTGTTGTTTTGCGTGCCAAACAGTAAATGATTCCGCTCTCATGTGGGTGGAGACGGATGAGCGCTAAGATATGCTTCAGTTTGTCCGCCGCCGAATAACCTCTGCACACCTGTAGACTCAGGTTCGGACGATTGAAGGAACTGATGAACTGTCGCGCATCGGTGATATTCAGTTGTTGCAATATATCTTCTTTGGTTATTTTGTCAGCCGTGGCTGTCAAGGCCATGATAGGTACGTTCGGGAAGGACAAACGAATGTCTGCAAGTTGGGTGTATTCAGGACGGAAATCGTGTCCCCATTGAGATATACAATGCGCTTCATCAATGGCACAGAGGGCAATCGGTATGCGCGATAGAAAACGGTTTTGCTCTACTACAAAGCGTTCGGGCGATATATAAAGCAGTTTCAGTTGTCCGTGCAAACAGAGATCAATAATTGCCCGATTGTCCGCTTCGGAGTTGTTGCTGTTGATGGCTGCAGCGGCGATGCCGTTCGCTTGGAGAGCATCCACTTGGTCTTTCATCAGCGAGATAAGCGGTGATATAACTATTCCTACGCCCTTGCGCATAAGTGCCGGTATCTGGTAGCAGAGCGACTTGCCTCCGCCTGTTGGCATCAAAACCAATGCGTTGCCGCCTGCCACTACATGTTCAATTATTTCCTGCTGCAAAGGTCGGAAAGAATCATACCCAAAATATTTCTTTAATGTCTGAAACATTTATGCTCTGTTATGCTTATTATAATGTCCTTAATTTTTGATTTTCTGCTGTCGCCATCCATTTTTTTACCTGCTCAATGCACCATGGCAGTTGGTCACGAACTTGTTGCACCCAAAAGCGCATGACATCCCATCCTTCGCGCATCAATGCTTGATTTCGCAATTGGTCCTTATAACTGAGTTCTCCCGTCCACGCCTGATGATACATAGCTCCATCTACTTCTATGTCAAGTTTTTTACCGTTATGGAATAGGGCAAGGTCTAAATAGTATTTATCTACATGATATTGAGCCGTTACAGGAATGCCTGCATCGGAAAGAGCTTTCTGTAAAATATGCTCCCATTCTGAAACCTCAACAGGTGCATTTTCTCCGCTACTATATTCTGCAAAGTGTTCCAGATAGCTAACGCCACATTGCTTGCAATACTTTTTATCACCGACTGTTACAAGCAATGCACGAGCACGTGTTATCGCCACATTGAATAAGTTTCCTGTGGATTTAAGGAACATTAGACTTTGCGACTTTGTCCCCTCTGAAACTACAGGAGAGAAAATTATTACATCCCGTTCATCCCCTTGAAATTTGTGAACTGTATCAATAAGTATTTGGTTGTGTAATTCTAAATGATTGCGCAATTCTGCGTCTCGCTCCAAAGCTTTGGTAATCATTTCTGCTTGCAAATGAAAAGGAGTGGTAACACCAATGCTTCCTTCGAATTCAAGTTCAACAGCTAAGCGATGGAGAATCCTTATTACACCTTCTGCCTCTTTGAGGTTATATGCTCCGCCTGCTTCCGGACGAATAGTCTTTCCTTTAATATCCATCCATTGCATTCCAAGAATAGGTTTGCCGTTGTTTGGAGATTGTAAACGGCTATAATCAGTGGCTATGCGGAGCGTGTTGTCGTAGAATTCCTGATTCGAGAACTGAATAATATCAAGAAAACTCCGATGGTGGTCTCGTAACTGGATGATATTTTCCGGCTCTGTCATACTTTCTGCCAGATCATATATAGAACTGCTTCGGTATGACCACCGGGCTTCTATTTGGTTGTTGAGAATGAGAGATAAATCTGTTTGCTTGCTCAATAGACAAATATGATTCAATTGCTGTTTGTCTCCAATTACTGCTACACGTTTAGCACGCATAAGCAACGGAATCATGGAAGCTATGTCGCATTGACTTGCCTCGTCTATAATGAGCAAATCATATACTGCTTCTTTGAATGGAAGTCTTCTGCGTGCACTTAAGGATGTAATGGCACTGACAGGCAACATGGATTTGAGAGCAGGCGTGTACGAATCTACATGGTCATGTTCAAGCAAACTTATATAGTTGTGCAGTTCTCCTCTATTCTTGGCATTAAAAATACTGATATGTTCATTTAGCCATGCGTTCCAAGCGGTCTTTGCTTTTGCTTGCAATTCCACTTGCTCGCCCATCATTGCTGCATCAAGTTGTTCAAGGGATACAGACTCGCAAACATCTTTAAGCAAACTGTCGTATGTGGCAATTAAGTTTAAATTATCTATCAGTGAGTTGAAACTATTATCAAATTGCATCCATTCACGGTCATTGGCAGCATAATCGATAGAAAGTCCCTGATAGTATTTTCTCAAGAAGGAGTTTATAGTTTCTGCAGCCTCTTTAACACGCTCTGTAATTTTATTTTTCCACCTATTTCTGAAAATCTTGTCCAGCAAGCGAGAAGGACCATCTTTTAAGGCTGTTCTGCAATGAACGAAATCTTTATACGCATTTTTTACTTCGCTTATCTCATTTTCTGTTATTACACCAATAATATGCTGGTATTTGTCTCTGATTGTACAAACATCTTGCTCTATTTCATCAAGTTTGTTCCTCGTTTGGACAATCTGGTCTTTTTGCCTACGTTTTGAGGTATAGTTAGAATATACTCTGTTATATGCACCTATAGCATCCGAAAAGGATTTATCTTTTCTTCTTGCCTTTTCCCATTGTTGTGCGTAATCGGAAATACATTGTTTGGCACTCTTTTCGTATCGGAGCACCAACGGAAGTTCTTTGTTTAAGGAGTTGACTCGTTTGACTACAACATCAACAGCATTGTTATTTTTACTTGTAAACAGGACACTCTGTCCTGCCATCGCTGCATTGATGATTAGATTAGCAACAACTTGTGTTTTTCCGGTCCCCGGAGGCCCTGCTATCAAGGTGACATCTGCACTCAATGCTGACCGAACTGCTGCTTCCTGTTCGTCATTTAATGGGAGTACTTTTAATATTTCCTTTTCAAATTGTGGATTCCTATTAAACTGCTTGTGTATAAATTTCCATAACACAGAATGACAAATATCCAAGTCTCCATATTCTTCAAGACGGGCTAACTCATTACTTAGTCCGACAGTATAAGGAGTAGGCTCTTTGGCAAATAGAATGGCTCTATTCAAAATGCCATCTCTATCTCCAATACGCATTGGTCCTTTTTGCAGGTCTTCTATGTCGAGAATGTCTAGCCAATCCCAATCCGGGCGAACCGTTTTAAGCAAATTAACCTTTTCTGCTAAATCTGAAAACGCTGCATGCCAGTCTGAAAAACCTAACTCTGCTTCGAGTTCTCGCAGTTCATAGATATTCTCTGTTTTTTCGTTTGTGGAGTATTTGTCTATTATATCTTTGTTTATCAACAGTTCGTCATCTATCGAAAACCCTTCCGGCTTGCCGTGCGTTCCGTCGCTGTAAGTGATATGAATAATAAATATTGGCGAAAGAAAATGTTTGACTTTAAGAACAGGATAGCCAATCAACAAATCCATTTCCTTCTCTTGGTTTCCCCGTAAAAAAGCGCCAATATCAGGCTTCTTCAAAATACTATCATTTATCCAAGGCAATGTGATAAAAGATTGTTCATCTTTCATTGAGGCCCGAAAAGTAGTATTGCTTTCCAACGCAACGCAACTGATATAGTATTTACAAAGTCCTTTTAAGGTCATGTATTTCTTAAACTTTTTTATTCCAGCTCATCGCTCGGTGGTTAATTCTTTGGCGGCGGCTAAGGATTTTTGTAATTGGCGCAGAAGAACCTCCGACACAATTTGTTGACCATACTCAGCACGCTCGTTATTCAGCACATCGCGATTGATGCGGTCACCGATATGCCAATACATCGCCGTCAACTCATAATTAGCGGTAGCAGCTACGTGGGAACGCGCGGTATCGATTATCTTCCGCAAATCACCGAGTAGTTCCGCAGAAACTATTTCGGTCGGATTGATTTTCTCTATATCTGCCATATATCTTTACCTTTTCTTTCTGATGGTGTTTTTGTGTCCCGCTCATCGGTCGGTGGGGACAGACGATGCTATTTTTCGATTATCTCCCAATGTCCCGTTTTGTCAGAGCCGACCCATTGAATTAGGTGTTTTTCTTGTAGGGCTACTACGTCCCGTTGGATGGTTTTTCTATTTACTCCTAACCTTTCGGAAAGATATTTCGTGTTTACTGCGACATTTACTGCGACATTCTTTATAGCCTCCAATATAACTCGCTGTCTATCAGTTAAATCATCTGCGACATCTTGAAGGACACCTTGAGGGACACCTGCCTCTTGGCTTGCCACAAAGGCTTCTATCTCCGCTTGCAAGTTGGTGTTATGCAAACGCATCATAACAGCAGGGAAGA
>CADCBP010000011.1 GCA_902799705.1 uncultured Bacteroidales bacterium | reverse complement strand
CTCATTTACTACTTCAGAATTAAATTCTATCAATTATGAAAATCATCTTAACAAAACAATGTGAAAGCCTGACAGGCTCTGTAGGACGTGGCTTCGGATTCCACATCCAAAAACGTAAAAACGGCTTCTTCGCCAAGCGCAACTCAAAAGGGATCGTACCGCCGGACGGACATTGGCGATTCATCGTCGCTTGTGCCGAACAGGCGAAAATGAAGTTGCACATCGCTGACATTAAAGTCGATTGGCTCGAACTGCAAACCGCTCTCTATGAGGCAAGATGCTTCATCGCCTCCGAGCAGGTAAGGCGCAACTACGCTGACAAGAACAAAGCGACCTACAATGCGAGCGACATCATCAATCTCAAAACTACTTTCGGCTTATGAGGAAAGAAAATAGAGTGTTCCTTGCAGATATGATTAAACGCCTGCAAGTGCGTATGAACTACATAAACCCCAAAGACGCGTTTAATACTCTGCTCATTTGTTTCGGTAAAAAGAAAAGGCACAAAACTGGATGGGCGGGTCTGATAAAACGCAAAGGATGGATGTCGCCTTACATCGCGCATGAATTTGCCGAATATGTAGGCTATCCAATTGACAAAAATTGAAAACGACCATTTTTTAGACTTGCGAGACTGCTTTCCTTGGCGGTCTCGTTTTTTTGTACTACTTTTGCACCGCAATTCGAAAAACCATGAAAGAAAAACAGACAAATATCATCCAACTCATCATCGCCGCTTTGGTCGTCCTTGGGGGCTTGGCGCTGCTCTTTGTAGGCGTCAAAACCGACCCCGCAGGACAAATTCACGAAACAGTCCTTGTCGCTTTCGGAGAAGCCGCCACCTTTGCAGGCTCGATAATGGGAATCGATTACCACTATAAATCCAAAATCACCAATGAGAGTAGCAACACTGACAAGAAAGTCTAAAGACGGGAAAGCGGTCATCGGAACCTTGGCCATCCCTTATAACGGCTCCATCTACGAGGCGAAAACAATCGAAAATGCGGACTTCCTCATTCCCGAAGGGGAGTACGAACTCGACATTACTTGGTCGCCTAAGTTCAAAAAACCCATGCCGCAGATCATGGACGTGCCGGAGCGCGAGGGCATACGCATTCATATGGGCACTAAACCCGAACACTCAACAGGGTGCGTACTCGTGGACTTCGTGGCGATGCAAATTGTTAACTCGTTTATTAAAGTAACCCAATACCTAGAAGAAGATGAAAAAGCACAAATCAAAATCATTGATGATTATTCTGCTTAGTGCAGTAATCATGTTCGCCATCGTTTGCGGCGTATGTAGTTCCAGGGGGTGAAGAAAAGGTAAGTCGTAAAGGACACGCGACTATAAAGAAAGTTTTGTCTATTGTGTCGGATATTATCCGACGATTGTCTAATCCATGAGAAACACACAAGACTATGGCTAAAATTAAATGGGGTATGGGTGTTGACTATGTATCCGGCCTTCTGGGTGCTCGTCCTAAGAAAGGTCAGATGCACAGCGACCACACTAATGTCTTGCTCGCTACCCACCGCGTAGCGGCTACCACCAACCCGAATTGTACGCGCGTCTACATGGTAGGCGAGTACAACCGCTCGACCGACCCGTCAGCCAAGGAGCTGAAGATCCGTTCTCGCTTCACCGAGGTAGGCAATGCAGTACGCCTGCGTGCCAAAGACCTCATGCAGATCAATGCCGACCAGGCTGCGTTCCTCGCGCAGCGCGACCTGCCGAACGGCAAGAAGACCATGAAGGCCTACTTGTGGTCCGTTTGTGGTGCTGAGTATGATCAGCAACACGGCAACTAACGGACCACGGGGTCCCCGGAAATTTTAATTTTTGGGGAAAGCGGTGCTGCCCCGAGTACTTACTACTAAAACACGGAGGATTGCCAGTGGTAATCCGAATCGAGCAACTTTGGTACATGTACGAGGGGTTTGCCCGCGCGGAAAGTATGCGGTGACGCGTACGACGAGCAGCACGGCAACTAAGCGAGCAAGGCTCGCGTGTAGCACAAGCGGAGTCCGCATTTGCGGGCTCCGCTCTGTTTATTGGCTGACGCCGTTAGTGCGCCCAAAGGTCGCGTTTAAACGCCCGCAGGGCAATAAACCCTATAAACGCCCGTAGGGCAATAAACTGCCGCAGGCAATAAACGGAGCGAAGCTCCACTACACACCCTTCGGGGTGCTCTTTTTTTTTACTCACCTCAAATTTTTAATTTTTAATTTCTCTCCCCTTTAGGGGCCGGGGGCTCTCGTCTTTCCCTTCTGTCGCATCATTGCGACAGCCTCTCCCCTTTAAGGGGGTCGGGGGGCTTCATTTTTTGACATTTTTGTGAGCGAAGCGTATTTTTTTAAGGCAGGGCGATAACCAATAAACTTTATCTATGTTTATCGCCTTCGGCGGGAATGTACCTCCGTAGGAGGTGCGGTTCGATGCCCTATCGTGCACGAAAAGTTTACTTTTAAGTGCGCGGTGGGGCGCGGAACGCGGATAACCTGTTAAGGCATATTCTCGGCGGAGGGGTTTATTTAGTTTTATGTACTTCCCTCGCCCGCCGCGTTTTTGATTTACTACAATATTTTTTATATGTTTTTGCGCGTCTGCGTGTTTTATATGTTTTTTTCTATCAAAAATATTTGCATAATTCAAAAAAAAGTTGTACCTTTGCAGCCGATTTTGTTGGAGTTCTTTCTGACAGATGATTTTTCAAGTACATACACTATATTGAATTTATGCAATACGAATTACAAAAACTCGAGCGTATGTCGCTCGACGAAGTGCGCGAGATAGCTGTGAGCATGGGACTTAGCCCCCGTCGCAGCCAGTCTATCCGCGAGATCAGTTATGCCATCCTGGATGCGCAGGCCGACAACCGCGCTGCGATCGTTCAGGCCAAAGAGGAGGCGCGTGCCGCAGCAGGCAAGCCCGCCAAGCGCGAGCGCGTCAGAGGGGTGAAGCGTACCGCAACGAAAGTAGTCACCGATGGCGCACGGAGTGAACGCGTTCTGGCTACCGTAGGTTCGGAGAAAGAACAGATGGCCGAGATGCAGGAACAACTCAAAGCCAACAACCACCGCCCGAACAAGACCGTGGTAGCGGCAAAGCCGATCTTAAATGATGAAACCAGCGCGGCTGCGCCGCTCAATGGAGACCAGGCAGAGCCACTTAATGGTGCAAATGGAGCTAATGGAGCTGCTCCAAAGGCCGAGGAAGCGCCGGTAGTGGAGCAACCGAAGAAAAAACGCGGACGGCCAAGAAAGAGCGAGCAGCAAGCGGCTGCTAATGATGCAAAGCAGCCTACCCCAACCGCTCCGGAAGGCAAGGAGGAGAAGCCTACTCCCGACATTGTTCTACGGACGGCCACCGGCAGTCCGATCGGGCAAAGCCCTTCACCCGTGAAAGGGGAGGAGAAAGAGGCAGAACAGCCCAAAGCGGAGAAGAAGTTGCCGGATCTGGGAGAGAACGTCCTCGCGATGGGTACCTTGGAGTGCGCACCCGACGGCTACGGATTCCTGCGCTCGGCAGACTATAACTACCTCTCGAGTCCGGACGATGTCTATGTGAGCAAAGACCAGGTTCGTCAGTACGGCCTCAAGCCCGGTGACACCGTAGAATGCTCCATCCGTATCAACCCGCAGCCGGACAAGTTCTTCCCGATGGACAAGGTGATCCGCATCAACGGCTTGGCACCGGAGTTGGCCAAGAGCCGTGTGGCATTCGAGAACCTTACCCCACTCTTCCCCGATCAGAAATTCAAACTGTGTACGGGTCATGGCGACTCGCTCAGCGTGCGTATGATCGATCTCTTTGCACCGATCGGCAAGGGTCAGCGCGGACTGATCGTGGCGCAGCCGAAGACCGGTAAGACGGTGCTGCTCAAAGAGCTGGCCAACGCTATTCTGAAGAACAACCCCGAGGTATATATGATCGTGCTGCTTATCGACGAGCGCCCGGAAGAGGTGACAGACATGCAGCGCAGCGTCGATGCCGAGGTGATCGCCTCGACCTTCGATGAGCCGGCAGAGAACCACGTGAAAGTGGCGAACATAGTACACGAGAAAGCCAAACGACTGGTAGAAAGCGGTCATGACGTAGTCATCCTGCTCGACTCGATCACGCGTCTGGCACGTGCCTACAACACGGTAGCGCCGTCGAGCGGAAAAGTGCTGTCGGGCGGTGTGGAAGCGCAGGCTCTGCATAAACCCAAACGTTTCTTCGGTGCGGCTCGTAACATCGAAGGCGGCGGATCGCTGACCATCATCGCCACCGCCCTCACCGAGACGGGCAGCAAGATGGACGACCTGATCTTCGAGGAGTTCAAGGGAACAGGAAACATGGAGTTGCAGCTTGACCGCAAGCTTGCTAACCGCCGTATCTTCCCTGCAGTCGATATACCGGCATCGAGCACGCGTCGCGACGACCTGCTGTTGCCGCCGGACGTGCTGACTCGCATGTGGCAGATACGCAAGCAGTTGAGCGACATGAGCGGCCAGGAAGCGATGGAGAAACTGCGTTCGTACATGGAGCGCACGGAGGATAATGACGAATTCCTTTTAGCTGTTAACGGAGCGAGGTGAAAGGTGAAAGGTGAAAGGTGAAAGGTGAAAGGTGAAAAGTGAAAAGTGAAAAGTGAAAGGTGAAAGGAAGCATGATACGTCAAAAAACTTTGGACTTTGCCGTTCGTATTGTAAACTTTTACAAGTACTTGTGCACGGATAAAAAAGAATTTGTTTTGAGTAAACAAATCCTTCGAAGTGGTACAAGCATTGGTGCAAATGTACGAGAGAGCAAAAATGCCCAAACTGATCCTGACTATCTATCCAAAATGAATATTGCCTTAAAAGAAGCAGATGAAACCCAGTACTGGTTGGAAGTTCTTTTTCGTTCTGAACTTATAACCGAACAAGAATATAAATCATTAGACGAAGATTTAAAAGAAATTATCGCGATTTTGGTTTCGATTGTAAAAAAACTCAAGAAAAAGCCATGAACCTTTCAACTTTCAATTTTCAATTTTCAATTTTAATATTGAATGGTCCGAATTTGAATCGTCTGGGTTTGAGAAAGCCGGAGATATACGGCTCAAAGACGATGGCACAGATTTTGTTGGAAATCCAACGGACTCTGCCGGACGTCCATTTGATCTATAAGCAGTCGAACCACGAAGGAGACCTGATTGACTGGATACAAGAGGCGAATGGAGGATACTCCGGTATCGTGCTGAATGCCGGCGGGTACAGTCATACGAGCGTGGCGCTGCGCGATGCTGTGGAGGAAAGCGAAGTACCGGTGGTGGAAGTGCATATAAGCGATATCACCAAGCGCGAGCCGTTCCGGCAGACAAGTCTGCTCACGGACGTGTGCGCGCATAGTATAATAGGTCATGGAACAGAGGGGTATGTTGAAGCCGTGAAATGGATTCAGGGGTTTAGGGTTTAGGGTTTAGGATTTAGGGTTTAG
Organism: uncultured Bacteroidales bacterium; assembly: GCA_902799705.1. Classification (GTDB taxonomy): domain Bacteria; phylum Bacteroidota; class Bacteroidia; order Bacteroidales; family Paludibacteraceae; genus Colicola. Next base: position 52,029 of record CADCBP010000011.1, on the reverse strand, counting down.
GATTTAGGGTTTAAGATTTAGGATTTAGGATTTAGGGTTTAGGATTTAGGATTTAGGGTTTAGGGTTTAGGGTTTAGGGTTTAGGATTTAGAATTTAGGGGTTAGGATTTAGGTATTAGTTTAAGAAAATATGAAACGATTAGTAGTACTTCTCAGTCTCATAGTGTTGGTAAGCAGCACTTATGCGGCTAAGGTGACCGGAAAAGTAATAGACGCCGGCACAAAGCAAGCCATTGACTTTGCCAATGTCAGTGTGCTCAAAGGTACCGACCCTACCCCGGTCAGCGGTACCGTGACGGACGAGAAAGGCGAGTTCACCCTCAACCTGGCAGACGGCAGTTATACGCTGGTAGCATCATTCATGGGTTACAGCGAGCAACGCCGCGAAGTGACGGTTGCCGGCAAGCCCGTGACTGTACGCTTTGCGCTGAAAGAAGACAGTAAAGTGCTTCAAGACGTAGAGGTTGTCGGACAAGGCAGCTCGATGCGCTTCGAGTTGGACAAGAAAGTGTTCACCGTTGACCAGAACATCGCATCCGCCGGTGCATCGGTGTCGGATGTGTTAGAGAACATCCCGTCGGTGGAAGTGGACCAGGAAGGCAACATCAGTCTGCGTAACAGCGAAGATGTCGAGATATGGATCAACGGCAAGCCGGCAGGACTGACCTCGGAGAACCGCGGTCAAGTGCTGCAACAGATGCCCGCCGGCACCATCGAGAAGATCGAACTCATCACCAACCCTTCCGCCAAATTCAGTCCGGAAGGCACATCGGGTATCATCAACCTCGTGATGAAGAAAGACCGCGCTGCGGGCTTCTACGGCTCCTTGCAGGCCGGTATCAACTACTCCCTCGCTGCGCCGTGGAACGTGCCACCCGGAGGAAACCTGAGTTTCAGCATTAACTTCAACGCCGGTCCTGTTGACGGTTATTTCAACGTCGGTTACCGCTATTACACAAGCAACGGCGGTAGTATCACAGACCGTTATAACCTGACCGGTACGGGTACAGCTGTCCTGGACAGCACGCTCATCGACAGCCATTTGAAACAAGAGGGTCATCAGTCCCATCGAGGCGGCGGTATCTTCGGCCGTGCAGGGCTGAACTTCCACGTGGCGGAAGGTCATACCATCGGTGTATCAGGTTTCGGCATGGTCAGCGAGCCGCGCGTATTCAATAACTACGGTACGAACCATCGTCTGTACACCCTGACCGACAAGTCCGGCAACATCCTGCGTGACTACTGGCGCGACCAGCACTCCAACGGTTATCACCCCGGCGGACTGGCTACTCTCGACTACACCTTCGAGAGGGACGAACATAAACTATACGTAAGCGGTACATACAATAACTTCGGCTGGAACCAGTTGACGGATTACCAGCAGGCTGACCACCGTTTGGGAACCGACCTCTTCGACACCACGTACCAGGACCAGACGAACCTCAGCAAAGGTCAGAACATCGAGGTGAAAGCGGACTATGAATGGAAACCGACACCTCAGAGCCGCTTGGAAGCCGGTTATGACTACTCCCGCTCTTGGAGCAACACTTGGGCGGACGCGCATAACAATAATGCCGACGGCTCGCATATTAACGAGATGTACGACTATTTCTCCGACGCAAGCGGCCTGACTCAGAACCATGCCTTCTACGTGACGTACGGTAACCGTTTCTGGGACAAGTTATCGCTGCAAGTAGGCCTGCGCGGCGAGTATTACATGCGCCATTTAGAGTCGTTCTACAAAGACAAGGATGGTAATGTCAAAGACTCGTACGCGGGCATGGAAAACAAGAAAGACACCAGCTATTTCCAACTCTTCCCGAGTGCGTATATCGGTTATGACTTCGGGCATGGGAACGAGTTACAGTTGAACTACACGCGCCGCGTGAACCGTCCGTGGGGACACCAAATCAACCCGCGTATGGATTTCAGCGACTCGACAAACATCAGTTATGGTAATGTCAATCTGTTACCCGCCTACTCCAACAACCTCGAGTTGAACTATCTCAAGACATGGGAACGTCACACGCTCTCCGCAGGCATCTTCTGGAGATACCGCGAGGGAGCCGTGCAGAACGTCAAGTACATGGACAAAGACGGACAGACGATGAAGAACACCTATCTCAATGTCGCCACGCGTCAGGAGTTAGGTGTCGAATTGGTCGCCAAGAACCGCCTGTTCGGCGAGTTGCTGCAATTGACGACAAGTGCCAACTTCTATTGGAATAACATCGCGGCAGTAGATCAGGAGATGTACCACTTAGGCGACACGATACCTGTTCATCTACCAGGTCAGAACATCCTGGCGGGTTCGGTACGCGTCAACGCGCAGTTCCTCTTTACGAAGAACTTCAGCGGACAAATCACTGCCGCTTACCGCTCGCCGCGCGTCGTAGCACAAGGTACGACAAGCCACAGTTACTCGCTCGATATCGGTTTACGTCACACCTTCCTCAACAAACAGTTGGCGCTGGCGCTTAACGTGCGCGATATCCTCGACAGCCGTGCGCGCAGAAACACGACCTGGGGTGACGGATTCTGGCAATACAGTGAGAATAGATGGCACAGTCGTAGTATCAGCCTGACTGTGACCTATAACTTCGGAAACCAACAAGGTCGCCGCAGACAGCGTCCGGACGGAGACTTCGGTGGCGGCAATGAGGACTTCGACGATAGTGGAAACAGCAACACGGATAGCGGATTCTAAGTTGAAAGGTGAAAGGTGAAAGGTGAAAGGTGAAAGGATATAGGAACATAGTAGGAAGATTGTTGGGACTGATGGTCCTTTCAATTTTCAGTTTTCAATTTTCATTATGCTCTGCACAGGTAGCGCAGAACAGACCGTATGCGGATGACAAGCTCTTCCACTTCGGTTTCCAGTTGGGAGTCAACTTCGGTACTTTCCAGATCACGGACAGCGAATTGCCGATTACGAATCCTGTAACCGGCGACGTTGATATCTACCATGCTCGTGTCAGTACACTCCTGCCCGGCTTTCATGTAGGTTTTGTGACGGACTTGCGTTTGTGCAAATACCTCAACCTGCGATTCTGTCCGGGTTTGCTCTTCACGAGCCGAACCATTCACTACAAGTCCGAGAGCGGAAGGCCTGTTATCGGTACTCCGGGCAAATACGCTGCAGACATCGACGTACTCGCCATTCCCATCTATCTGCCCTTCTATCTCAAATGGTCCGCAGAACGCGAGGGCAACTACCGGCCGTACGTGATAGCCGGCGGCGGCATCAGTTGCAACGCGAGTCGCGATCATGAAAATCCTGTATTATTGAATACCATGGATTATTTCTGCGAGGTGGGTTTTGGTGTAGATCTGTACTTCACATGGTTCAAGTTATGTCCCGAGATCACCTATCGTATCGGCTTTGCCAACCAACTGACCCCTACTGCCGGCCGTATGGAACTGGCGCCGCAGGACTTCCTTTATACAGACGCCATCTCGCGCATGACAAGTCATTGTGTATGTCTGACCTTCAATTTTGAATAAGATGAAAGACCGCTTCGCTGAAAGACAAAAGACCGCTTCGCTGAAGGACAAAAGACAGGTTACTATAGGACGAATCATTTCTATCCTTTGTCCTTTGTCCTTTGTCCTATGTCTTTTCATGGGATGCCGCGAGTACAACGTGAGTGACGACCCGACGCTTCGTCTGACGTTCTCTACCGACACGCTCTCATTCGACACAGTCTTCACGGCGCAAGGGAGTGCGACAGCACAGATCATGGTCTATAACCGCAACGCGTCGGCGATGCGTATCGACCGTATATGGCTTAATGAGGGCAATGCCTACCGCGTGAATATAGACGGCGAGCCGGCCGTGGACCGCTGGCGTGACATACAGATCAACGGCGGAGACAGTATGTTCGTCTTCATTCGCGTGGAGATAGATCCTACGGATCAGGATAATCCGGTATTGGTGACCGATCGGTTAAATTTCCACCTCTCTAATGGTCATACGCAAGCGGTCGAATTAGAGGCCTACGGCCAGGACGTAAGGCGTATCGGCTGGAAAGGTCGCGGTCGCACGGACACACTGAGTATGGCTTTCACGGCAGAACGACCGTACTTGATCTACGACACCCTCGTCATCCGCGAGAACATGCTCCTCGAAGCGGGCACGATGGTATATATGCATAACGGCGCTTGTATCTACGTGGGCGGCGATGTGACGGCGACCGGCACGGTGAACAATCCTATCGTCTTTCGCGGCGACCGCCTGGACCGTCTCTTCGACAGTGTACCCTACGCGTTCGCCGGAGGCAGTTGGAACGGCATTTACCTGCAGGGCACACCTGCGCAGCAATACTCGCTGCAGTACGTGGATATCCTCTCGGGAAACATCGGCCTGTATTGCTATAACGACGGCAAAGGAGCGACCCTGCCGCAACTGGCCATGAACGGGTGCCGGATTCACAACCATTCGATGTATGGTTTGGTGCTCATTAACACCGATGCCAAGGTGACCAATTCAGAGATCAGTAACTGCGCCTCCTATTGCATTTACTGCGCCGGAGGTACACAGAAATTCTACCACACGACGGTTGCTTCGTATTTCGGCTATACGACTATCCGCATTCAGTCCGTGGCGAAAGAAGATGTCGCGGCGGTGTTTATCGACAACCTCAGCAAAAACATGCCGACCACCACGTCTTTTTATAACAGCATCATCACCGGTTTTCTGCCTAACCAGTTAGTTGTAGCCACGCCTTTCGACCAGTATTATCCGGGAGAGTTCATCGGCAATTATCTCAAGACCGACACGCTTGACATCCCGCACGCACGGGACAACACCTATTGGCAGAAGAGCGACACAGCGAAGCTGTTCGTGAATGATTTCTACAAATACAAGGAGTATATCTACTATGACTTCCATCCGGACAGTCTGAGTCCGGCCATCGGCATTGCCGACAGTCTGCTTGCCGTTCCCTACCCGATAGACAGAGACGGCGTCTCACGCGCTTTGGTCAAGCCAGACGCAGGATGCTATCAACATCTTCCTTGATCTGCGCACGCAGTTCCTCCAAGGTATCGAAATGTTTCTCTTCGCGCAAGAACCGCACGAAGCGGATTTTCAGTATCTGGTCATACAGATCGCCCTTGAACGAAGGGACATAGACCTCAATCAGTTTATTGGCGTCAATATTGACAAACGCGGGTGCATCGTCTCGCGTAGGCGTGTTGACCAGGGCGATATAGACACCGGACTTGGGGATGATTTTATGGGGTTCCAGCGGTGCAATGTTCGCTGTCGGATAACCGATGGTACGACCGATGGCTTTGCCGTGCACCACACGTCCGCGCACTACATACGGATGACCCAACAAATCGTTCGCCATGGCTATATTGCCATTCTCCAGCGCCGAGCGGATCTCCGTGGACGATACATGCCATTCATTCTCTATATACTCCCCTAACGTCAGCACTTCCACGCCGCACTGCTCCCCTATGCGGTGGTAGTCCTGCGGATGTTTCAGTTTATCGGATCCGAAACGATGGTCGTAGCCCATGAGGATGGCAGCGACATCGTATTCATCGCGCAGACGCGTCATGAACTCCAAGGCGGTGAGGGGTTGTACCTCCGCAAAAGACAACATCAGCACTTCGCCGTATTGGTTCAGTTGTTTCTCGCGCTCTTCTCTGGAAGTCAGCAACTGTGGGATATAATCGGATTCCAGCACCGCTCTCGGATGGTCATCGAACGTGACGATGAGGGGCGCAAGACCACGTTCCTCGCCTATCGTCCGAAGGTGGGAAAACAAGAACTGATGTCCTTTGTGCACCCCGTCAAAAAATCCTATGGTAGCTATTTTGTGCATTCAGAAGTCAGAAATCAGAAGTTAATCTTCCGTATAATAACCTTTGTCTATTCCGAATTGGAGTTCCGCATCCTGGATGAGTTGGATCTGCACGCCGGAAACAGTGCGTTGGTCTTCTTTTGCAGCCTGCAGTACATAGTTCAGTTGTTCGGTCTCATCCACTTCGCCTTCCAGATACTCCATCTCGCCTGTCTCGGGATCCTCGCGGAGCAGGCCTTGCTCCTCCAGGTAGTCATCCATCGCGTCGAGCACAAAGAGGATATCGTCCGCAGTTAATGCACCGCGGTCCTCCGCAGGAATAGCATTGTAGATATACTCTACCAACTCGCGTTCTTCCGCGTCCATCAAGGACAGTTCCAAAGTATTATTTTCCATAATTGGTCTATATTTATCAAAATCGGGTACAAAAGTACTACAAAAATTACAAATACGCAAGTTTTTAAATGTTTTTCTTGTGTGTTTAAAAAAAATGTTGTATCTTTGCAGACGAAAAGTATGAACATGGTGGAGAAATAATGTTTTATAGGCATCATCCAAAGGGGGCTATGCCAACAGATGAACAAATGAAATCGTAAACTATGAAGTTACTATAGGAGTAAAATACTCTCTCTGCCACCAACAACGTGAAAAAAATAAACGTCACTCACCGACAAGAAACAAAAGATTATATAAAAAATAACAGCGTTTATTGCGCTTTATACTTGGAAACTCTAAATCCGCTAAATTCAAGAAACATATAGTAAGGTCAATGCAACAATGAATGTTTGTCGGTATTTGTATACACAGAAACCATTTTTGTCTGTTTTTCTTATACACGACGAGGTTCTTGGCATCTTCCTTCTGTATAAGAAAGTTGCGGGATACATCAATAGACCCGCATTTTCTGCCATAAAGAGCTCTTAGACGCGCATAAAACAAAAGTAAGTTATGTTCAATTTACGTAGCAAGTTGTGGGGAATAATAACCAATCTCTATCCTGCATACCTCCGAAAAATAAAGGGCATGGATATTGGTCAAAACGTACGTATAGCACCATTTGCACATATCGACCGTACGTTTACTGCAGGGATTCATATTGGAGACCACAGCATCATTCTAAAGGGAGCATATATCCTTTCACACGATTCATGTCGCACACTGCATACTCATACTTATATCGGACACGATTGTGTAATCGGTATCAATAGTATTATTTTACCAGGTATACATATTGGAGACAATGTTGTAGTTGGTGCAGGCTCAATAGTGTCAAAGGACGTTCCAAGCAATAGTATAGTAGCGGGGAATCCTGCCAAAATATTAAAAACAGGTATAGTTATTAAAAATGGCAGGATTACTATAACTCAATAATAATTTTTTATATCAAAATGTGAATTTAAATGCCATTTCCGAAGTTACTATTTTTGGAATGGCATTTTTTATAGTCCCAAGCTAAAATGACGACCGTGCCATGCGATAAATCGTCTGCATCGTTATTTCTAAAAACGAAGAAAAATAGGGTCGCACTATCGTGCAAACCACAAGCTTTTAAGCAAAAAAACACACTTGCGCAAGCATAGATTATTTTTTTTTACTAAAACCTTGCAAATTTGGAAAATTTGTAGTAATTTTGCAGCGCAAAATTGTTGAAATATGAGTGAATTTTGGAAACGGACCCTTAGCGGGGCGGTGTTTGTAGGATGCGTGGTAGGCAGTATTCTATGGGACCAATGGTTGTTTGCCGGCTTGTTGCTGCTTATCTGCCTGCTGGCGGTTGATGAGTTTCATCGTTTGGTGAAGTCCCCGACTATGCTTCGTGTATGCGCCCTGTTAGCGACCGCTGTGTTGTGGGGGATGGTTGTTTGCCTCGCGTACAAGCCTCTGGGCGGCGAGTACTATCGCGCCTTCGGGACTTCGCTGGCGATGACGTACCTGCCAATATTGGTGGTCGGTTTATTGGACGAGATATGGAACCACTCCGGCAAACCCATGCAGAACTGGGCTAACCTGTGGATGTCGCAACTCATGATTGCTTTACCACTCTGCACGATGTGCTTTCTAATGAGCCTGAGCAAATGGTTGTTATTGGCGTTGTTTGTGCTTGTTTGGGTGAATGACACGGGTGCATATTGCGTTGGCAGCCTGACTGCCAAACGTCCGCAAGGCAACCATAAGATGACTCCCCATATAAGCCCAAAGAAGAGTTGGGAAGGACTCTTCGGGGGCATTGTATTTGCGTTCATTACAGCTATCCTTCTATACTATTTCGGATGGTTTGAGGAGATATCGGCGAACGGACTTGGTTTGTTTGCGGCACTCGGCTTTGCCTTTACTGCAAGCGTGTTTGGTACGTTCGGCGACTTAATGGAGAGTTTGTTCAAACGATCAATCGGCGTCAAAGACTCCGGGCGTTTTCTGCCCGGGCACGGAGGAGTGCTGGATCGGTTTGACAGTATATTATTAGCGTCTCCGCTGATTACTTCGTATTGCTGGCTATGTTACTTCATTGTGCCGCTCTTTTAAGCAAGATGCCTCTGAGCGTACACTATTGGTGCGCAGACCGGATCCTCTATCCGATCATGTACCATGTGGTGCGTTATCGGCGGAAGATGACAGCCAAGAATCTGGCGTTGGCTTTTCCTGAGAAGAGTGAGGCGGAGCGCGAGCAACTCGCACGAGCTTTCTACCATCAGTTCTGCGACACCATCGTGGAGAGTATCTACGGATATGGCTGTTCGGGCGAAGAGATGCGCGAGCGGGTGGTTTTTGAGCACATGGACGAAGTGAACCGTCTGGTGGACGCAGCAGGAGGAGGAATCCTTATGTCTGCTCACTTCGGCAACTGGGAGTGGATGGCGAGTATCCAGCAATGGCTCAGTGAAGGCGTGACGGAGTTAAACGTATATCGTCAGTTGAAGAACAAAGCGATAGACCGTCTGATGTTAGCCATCCGCGCCAAACGCGGCGGAGCATGCGTAGAGAAACAACGTATATTAAGGGAGATGGTTCGTTACCGCGCAGAGAAAAGACCCGTGATGGTGGGATTGCTCAGCGACCAGAAACCACGCCCGGAAGTAACACGCACCTGGGTACAGTTTTTGCACCAAGAGACGGGATTTCTGGACGGTGGAGAGGTGTTGAGCAAGAAATTCGGCTATCCTGTTTTCTATCTGCACATCACCCGTCCGGCACGCGGGTACTACCACGTTAACATGCACACTTTAGCGGCTACGCCTCAAACGACCGCCGAAGGTGAGATAACCAAGTCCTACGCGCAGATATTGGAAAAGAATATACAGGAACAGCCGGAGTTATGGTTGTGGACACATAACCGATTCAAATGGAAACGAGTGTAATTATATTAAACTGGAACGGGGCGGAAATGCTAAGGAGGTATCTTCCGTCGGTGGTGAAGAGCCAAGAGTCGAGCGCCAAGCGTTATGACTTCGAAGTTATTGTGGCCGATAACGGCAGTACCGATAACAGCCTTGAGGTATTAGCAAAGGAGTTCCCGTCCGTCAAGACCATTGTTCTGGATCAAAACTACGGCTTTGCAGAGGGTTATAACCGCGCCATCGCACAGGTGGACAGTGAATATACCGTGCTCCTGAACAGCGATGTAGAAGTGACGGAAGGATGGTTGGATCCCCTACTCGCTTATCTCGATACCCACACCGATGTGGCGGCTGTTCAACCGAAGATACGCAGTTGGCTCAGACGTTCTCATTTTGAGCACGCAGGGGCGGCAGGAGGTTACTTAAGCAAGTTGTATTTCCCCTACTGCCGCGGACGCATTTTATGGCATGTAGAAGAAGACAAAGGACAATATGACACGGCGGCAGAGGTTGATTGGACCAGCGGTGCGTGTATGTGCGTGCGGACGAAAGTATATAAGGAGTGCGGCGGACTGGACGCAGCGTTCTTTGCGCACATGGAAGAGATCGATCTATGCTGGCGGATGCGTAATGCCGGTTGGCGTTTGGTATGTGTGCCGGAGAGTGTGGTATATCACCTCGGAGGCGGTGCATTAAATTATGAGAGTCCGCGTAAGACCTACCTGAACCACCGTAATAACCTGCTGATGATCTATAAAAACAAACAGCACCCGTACGGAGTGCTGTTCATTCGCGGGCTACTGGACTATGTCGCCGCCTGTTTCTATCTGCTGCAGGGCCGTTGGGGAGCCTTCAAGGCTGTCTTCCAAGCCCGCAGAGACTATCGTAAGATGAAGAAAGCGTACTGATTACTTCAATACGTATTTATGCCCGTTCTGTATAACGATGCCTTTATAGGTGTCGTTTACTTTTCGTCCGAGAACGTCATACAACGGGGCATGGCGATCCATCGCAGGAACTGTCTCTATATCTTCGGTACTGTAATACTCTGTATCCTCGTAGAAAGGCATGACGCCGTTATAGGTAAAGTTATACGTGTTGTTATCATCACAGGTGATATAACCGCTGATGGAATAGACTTCGCCTTCTTTATTGATTACAAGTTGTCCTTCCGTCTCCATCCACGCGCGGTCATAGGCACTCTCTCCGTATTGATACCACGTAGTCTCACCTAAAGAACCGTCCTCCATGTTATACATACCGGCCAGGTCACCTTGTGCGGCAGGGTACAAGTCGAGCGTCAGATAGGGGAAATCCGGCGAAGCCTGATTATAGAGGTATATCGTATAGTTCGTTTTTCCCTCGTCCGCAGAGATCTCCGACTCATACACGGCGTCCGCTGTGTCGAAGTTCAGGAAGACTGTCTCGCCGCCGGAAGTGCCGCCATCACAATCCCGTATCTCTTGCGTAGGGTTGGCATCGAAGTAGAAATAGACACTATAGCAACGAAGTTGCTTCTCGCAGGAAATGGTTACCTTCTTTGCATCGATGTCCGTAATTATCACCGCGGATTCGCATTCCTGATAATCCTCCGGGTAGAAAGCGTCAGGACTGATATAAGCCATGGAACCTTGGTCTGAGGTAGCTTGGAAGAGTTTACGTACCGCGCCGTTGATGACTAATCCCTTGATGGGCTTCGCTGCCTCAAAAGAGATCGTTTGGCCTGCGTTACAATTGAAATAGTAGGCTGTATCGTTACTGAGGATGGAGCCCTGCGTACAATGCACGCGGATATTACTGCTCACAAAGATATACTCTTTCTTGAAGAAATTCGTATCCGGCGTGATGACAGCGGTAGGTTCGCTGTACCAGGCAAAGTCAGGATCCCACTCGGCAGTATCTATTGCCACGACATCTGACTGCGGGTTAATATATATAGGGTCTCCGTCCACAACTATCTGAAAGATTATTCGTTGACCTTTTGTCCCCATCGTGAAAACCAAATGATTAGTCTCTCCATTCCACACGTCAATTTTCTTATCACCGAGTGCTGTCGAAGTTCCACCGGAGACGAGTTCTCCCACAGATGCCGTCATTGCCAAGTAGTCCTTATTCTCATTTTTGGAAAAGACCAACTGCACATTTTTGAAGGCTTGTGCCGCATCAATGGTAATCGTGTTATTGGCATACATTTTCATTCCATTATAGGAAGAATACGCCGGCGCATTGCTTGTATTACCGCCTTTTTCCAGTTTGACGGTGATGCCATCTACGGTTTGCGACTGCGTGCCATCGGCGTTATAAATAAAAGTAGCAGCATTCGCGTTCAAGCAAAGCGAAGCCGCTAAAAAAATTAGAAACCGAAACTTAGTCCACATGTGAAAGTGAATTTTTGTCCCTGCAGATAGACAGGGGTGTATTTATTCAGGTAATAGTTTTTGAGTTCATCACCCGCGAGGTTCATAGAGGTACCATCCGCGTACCATCCGCGGTTTTCCGCAGGAATACGCTCCGAGGCAGGAGCGAACGCCCGGATATTCGAGTACTCGAAATCAATGTGCGCATAGCAGTTATTGAAGACCTCATAGACCGCGTGGAAACCGATAATATCACTGCGCCATATTTTCTCGCTGAACGGTTTCTGCGCAAGTATGGGATGCTTCGTACCTCCAGTAGAGCGGATATAATTACGGATATAATCGTAGGCACGATACTTTGTATCGCCTGTATAATCCAACATGAGTCGCAGACTGCGCGTGGGACGGTAGGACAGTTGCACGAAGATACTCTGCGCATTGTCACCCATATAATGCCCCATATTAAAGGAATTGGAAGTGTAGTCCAGTACCTTTATTGAATGCGTGTAGCAAGCGATGTACGATCGCGTAAACTCTCCCCGCAGAGCGAGTCCCTTCACCGGCCATCCACTCCAGTTAAATCCGACAAGATAGGAGATAGGATTGCGCTCAGGATTCGATGGTGATAGTCGCGCAAACTTGAACTCATCGAGGAAGAACGATCCATAGAGACGGAGGTGATCCGTAGGACGGACGGTAATGGTGGCGAATACTTGCGAGTTCTGGTTCTCGGAGTTGATGCCCTTTGTCAAAAGGTGGTCCAGCGACTTAAAGAACGCGATCGGAATGAAATACGCCGCCTGTACGTTACGCTCTGCGTAAATGATGGAGTTACCAAAACCGAACTGTACATACTTGCAAGGCATAAACGTAAACATGTTCGCCGCCATGAATTTATTGGCGGGTCGGTATTGCCGTGTCTCCACTCCCTCATCCGCACGCTCTACGTAATAATACGTAGAGTCCACAACATTGCTGGGCAGCCATGCGTGGAAATAGTCGAACTGGAACCATTTGCAGGGGGTGAGCTGAAGGGTAACCATCGGCACTGCAGGGTTGTGAGCCGAAAGGATATTCGAGCAGTGCTGTGCGTCTCCCCACGTGATACGCTCGCGTTGTACACCGATGGATCCCCACCATGTGTATAGAGAAAGGCCACCGCGTGAATCAGAGAAGTCACCTCCATAAGTAGCTTCCTTGTATTGCACTCCCGGAATATTATTCAACGCCGGCGTACCGGCCATCGTATTCCCTACCCGCGTCCAACCATAATGAATCTTCGAGCCCTGCATGCCTTGTCCTCCCCAACTGTTATCACGGATAGACCCCCAAATAGAAAGGTGCTTGGCGATGTCCATTTGGATATCAAGACCGAACCAACGGTGTTGAAGCAACCCCTTCTGATTCACATACAAGTCCATTCCCAAGATCGGACGTACACGCATCTTGAATACCTTGTCCTTGGTCAAGATGTGCAGCGATGGATCCGCCAACGAGAGATTCGATACCGGCGTGATCCATTGTGTGACATGACGATGACCGTAACTGTAATAAACAGGAAGCGTGTCGCACTCCAAAGCATAGTCCTGCAAGTAGAACTGCAGGTCATCGCGTTGCCGTCTATTGAGCAACGAGTCCTTACTCTGCGCCTCAACCAACAGACGCGCGATATAATCCCGTGTGTAAGGTTTGACAGCCGAATTGGAGCGGATGACACCGTCTGTGGTCAGTTCCTCGAGGAAGTCATAAATCTCCGTATATTCGATGGCCTGCGGGATACGCTGGGCGAAGGAAAGTGAAAAATGAAAAATGAAAAATGAAAGGACCATTACGCCCTGCCATTTTATTGATAACAGTTTTACGCTTTTCATAATCTTTCCCTTTCAATTTTCAGTTTTCAATATTTACTTGTTATAGCGGGCGTTGAGAGCTTCGATCACCTCGTCAGTAATGTCATAACCTGCTACTTTGTTCATCAGCACGGCGTCGTTGAGCACGAGATGGTAACGACCGTCGGCATTGAACTCGCGGAGGTAAGCCTGAACAGAGTCCTGAAGTTGCTGTGTAAGGGCAGCTTGTTCGTTCATAAAATCAGCACTGAGTTTCTGACGGAGGTTCTCCAAATCCTGCTGTTTTGCCATGAGTTGCTGCTCTTTCTTTTGCAAACGAGCCTGCTCGCTCTCCGCACGCTCACGACTCAGGAAAGCGTTGGCCTCGAGTTTGCGCTGGAAGTCCATGACATCTTTTTGGAAGGTCTCTGCCTCTTTCTGCAAGGATTTGGCCTTGGTGTCCAATTTTACGGTAGACTCCTCATAACTTGACATAAGTTTTTCCGAAGCCTCTACCGCGAGGGTGTAGTGTTTGAGGATCGAGTCCGTGTTGATGACAGCGATCGGGAGAAGCTCTCCTGACGCAATAATTTCCTGGCTATCCGCTTTTTTTGCTTGCGGATTAGCAGTAAAGAAAAGCACAAACAAGGCAACGACAGCTGCCGCTAAAATCGACTCTACGATAATTGTAATTTTGTTCATACGTGTTATAATTTTTTAGTGTCTATTTGTTTCAACTTCTTGCGTCGTAACTCTTTATCCTGAGCGGTGGAGCAATGAATATGATCTTTTCGCATTCGTTCGTTTTCATGGATATGTTGCGAGCGAAAGGAATGGTCTTTACGGAAGATCACCCCCACCGAAAGGAGTAACATCGCTGCCGCGACCAAGGCTATGACGAGTATAATTTTCATATATGCACACAAAATAGCATGCAAAGGTACAAAGAAAAGTTGAAAGATGAAAGTTAAAAGATGAAAGATTTTCATTTTTCGGCATGAAATGCACTTTTTTTCAAAAATAATGCGCGCGTACTTGCGTATATGAAACATTTTTCGTATCTTTGCACGCTAATTTTGTGAAATACATTAAAAACTGGAATATTATGGCAAATGAGAAACAACAGAGCGGATTGATGTTCAATGCATTAACCGCAGGCAGTAAGATTGTCGGAAGTATCACAGCAGACAGTGATTTTCGTATCGACGGAATGATTGAGGGTGATTTAAATTGTAGCGGAAAAGTCGTTATTGGTGAGGCAGGCCGTGTCAAAGGTACGATCGTGTGCCAGAACGCAGAGATTCTTGGTTTGTTAGAAGGTAAGATCAACTGCCATCAGCAGTTATCTTTGCGCGCAAGCGGCAAAATCCACGGTGAAGTGATGACGAAGACCTTGATTGTAGAGCCCGGTGCATTATTCAACGGTTCGTGCGCCATGGGCGCTGCAGGAGCAGAAAAGCCGGCAGAGAAGAAGTAATTTCAAAATCACTGGATATATACAAAGTATATATAGGGGTTGGCAGGATACGACATTACTCCGATATTACTCCGACATTACTCCGATATAACCCTAATATAACTCCGAAATACCCACAGTACAAATATTGCAATCATGAAAATTAAGCCTTTTAAGGGAATCAGACCGCCGAAAGAGTTGGTGGAACAAGTGAGCAGCCGTCCGTATGATGTATTGAATTCTGAGGAGGCACGCAAAGAGGCGTCCGGCAATCCGAAGAGTCTGTATCATATTATCAAGCCGGAGATCAATTTTGCGCCCGGCACGGATGAGCATGACCCGCGAGTATATGAGGCTGCCAAAGAGCAGTTTGAGAAATTCAAAGCGGAAGGATGGTTAGTGCAGGACAAGGAGGAACGGTATTATGTGTATGCACAGACGATATTAGGCAATCAGCCTTCAGCCATCAGCAGTCAGCATGACAAGACGCAATACGGTTTGGTAGTCGGCGCGTGGGTCGATGATTATTTGGAGGGGCGAATCAAGAAGCATGAGTTGACTCGTCGCGACAAGGAAGAAGACCGCATGAAACATGTACGCGTCCTGAATGCAAACATGGAGCCTGTTTTCTTCGCCTACCCACACCGTGACGATTTAGACGCTATTATTGCGCGCGTTTGTGCGGGTACACCCGAATATGATTTCGTGGCAGGGCCGGAAGGATTCAGACATACTTTCTGGGTAATCGAAGACAAAAAGACTATCGAGCAAATCACAGCAATCTTTGCCGAAATTCCTGCGATGTACATTGCGGACGGTCACCATCGAAGTGCAGCCGCAGCAGGTGTAGGAAAGGAATTAAAAATTAAAAACTCAAAATTAAAAATTAATAATCCCGAGTACGAGTACTTTTTAGCGGTGTGTTTCCCGGACAATCAATTGAACATTATCGATTATAACCGGGTGGTGAAGGATTTGAACGGTTTAACGAGCGAAGAGTTCCTTGAGAAGTTGAAAGTAGATTTCGAGATTTCGGAATATCGAAACACCGAAATATCGAATGATTTCTCCGAGGTAAAGCCCAGAAGGTTGCATAATTTCTCGTTGTATATGGATGGGTGTTGGTATTCGCTAACGGCAAAAGAAGGCAGGTATAATGATGCCGATCCCATCGGCGTATTGGATGTTACGATTTCGAGTAATCTGATCCTGGATAAGATATTGGGTATAAAGGATTTGCGTTCCGACAAACGCATTGACTTCGTAGGCGGTATCCGCGGACTCGGCGAGTTAAAGCGCAGAGTGGACAGCGGAGAAATGCGCATGGCGCTGGCACTCTACCCTGTTACCATGCAGCAAATTATTGACATCGCTGACAGCGGAAATATCATGCCTCCCAAGACAACTTGGTTTGAACCGAAGTTACGCTCGGGGCTGGTTGTTCATGAGTTAAATTAAAAATTAAAATTGAAAATTAGAAGAAACATATTATTCCTTTGCACACTATGCATTGTGGGAATGACTCTGTCCGGTTGCAGTATTCAGCAGCGTGTGAAGCGGGCGGATAAGAAGTTCGCTATCGGCGAGTACTACACCGCCGCTGATCTCTATAAACAGTGTTACAGCCGGCTTAATACGAAAACCGACCGTGCGCTGAAGGGATACGTAGCCTTCAAACAAGGCGAATGCTATCGTATTCTGAACAACCCCCGTGCCGTCAATTGTTACCAGAGTGCATTACGCTGCAAATACCAAACACAGGACTCTATCATCTTCTTGAATGCAGGCCTGGCATTGCAGTATCAAGGCAAATACAAAGACGCGGCCAAGAGTTACGAACTCTATCTGGAATCGCATCCGGACAGTTACGTTGCTCAGGCAGGCAAGTATGCGTGCAACAAGATTGACGAGTGGAAGAAAGAGGGTTCGAGATACAAAGCTTCCGAGGCGAAGGAGTTTAACCAGCGGCGCACGGGCAACTTCGCGCCGATGTTTGTCGGAAATCAAACAGACGCCCTCATGTTCACCAGCAACCGTCAGGAGAAGCAGACAGGTGCAAAGAAATTCAAACGACCGAGCAACGTAACAGGTCAGCAACTCTTTCAGTTGTACCAGACGCGTAAGAATGCAGCAGGCGAATGGGGCGAGATCACATTGGCTGAAGGATTGTATGGTTCAGCGGAAGGAGAACAACAACAGAATGACTCGACCGAGAAACAAGCCGGCAATGCCGAGATTGGTATATGCAGTTTTACGAAAGACGGCCGCACCATGTATTTCACATACTCCAAGCCAATTAACGGAAAAGATTTAGGTGCCAAGATATACCGCAGCGAGCGTGCGAGCGGTGAATGGAGCGAGCCGCAGGAAGTGAAGCTTTTTGCAGACAGTTCCATCACCGTGGGTCATCCGGCATTGAATGCGACGGCTGACACTCTTTATTTCTCAAGCGATGCACCGGGAGGCGAAGGAGGAAAAGATATATGGATGGCGGAGTTGGACGGCAATGAATGGGTCAATGTCCAACCTATGGGGAAAGGTATCAACACTCCGGCTGATGAGATGTTTCCATATATGCATGAAGACGGTTCATTGTTCTTCGCATCCAACGGTCACCCCGGGTACGGCGGTTTAGATATCTTCAAGGCATTCAAAGACACGACACGCACGGACACGACCATTTGGGTTCTATATAACATGGGCCCGACCTTCAACGGTGTCGGTGACGATTTCGGAATTACCTTTGCCGGAAACAGTCAAGAGGGCTTCTTTTCCTCCAATAAGGGAGACAAAAAAGGACTTGACAAGATCTACCGGTTCTGGTTGCCGGAAATGGAGTTTATCGCCGAGGGAACAGTGAATGACGAGTTAGGCAATCCGATTTCTGATGCCAAGTTACGATTAGTTGGCAGTGACGGAACAATCAGTAAGGTGAACGCCCGCCGCGACGGCTCGTATAAGATCAAGCTTAAGAAAGACGTGAAATACGTCATGTTGGCGACCGCTCGCGGGTTCCTGAATGCCAAGCAACAATGGAACACTTTGGATTTGAAGGACAGTAAGACCTATACGTTGGATTTTGCGTTGAGTCCCGTCAGCCGTCCGGTTAAGATGGATAATATCTTCTATGAATTCGGGCGATGGGAACTGACCAAAGCTTCCGAGACAGAGTTAGACCGTCTGGTGAAGTTACTGAACGACAACCCGAATATCACTATAGAACTCTCAGCACACACGGATTTGGTCGGTAACGAGCAGTTCAACCTTGAGTTGAGCCAAAAACGCGCCCAGAGTTGTTGCGACTATCTGATAGCGCACGGCATTGAGAAAGAACGTCTGACTCCGGTTGGGTACGGTAAGAGCAAACCAGTCATCGTGGACAAAGCACTGAACAAGCAGTATTCATGGCTGCCAATAGACCAGGCATTGGACGAGACATTTGTATTAAGTTTGCCGGCAGACAAACAGGAGATTTGCAATCAAATAAATAGACGTACAGAATTCAAAGTCGTGAAGACAACGTACAATCTGTATTGAAAATTGAAAGTTGAAAGGATAATTAAGGATATATGAAACAATATTTGGATTTATGCAGGCGGGTGTTAGAGGAAGGCACGGTAAAACATGACCGTACAGGAACGGGCACAATATCCGTATTCGGTCACCAAATGCGCTTCAAGATGGAGGATGGTTTTCCATTGCTGACCACAAAGAAACTGCATTTGAAGTCCATCATCTATGAGTTGTTGTGGTTCTTGCAAGGCGATACGAACGTGAAGTATTTGCAGGAACACGGCGTGCGTATATGGAATGAGTGGGCCGATGAAAACGGCGAGTTAGGACCAGTGTATGGTCATCAATGGCGTTCGTGGCCGGATTACAACGGCGGTACGATAGATCAGATAGCCAATATCGTAGAGATGATCAAGAAGAATCCCGACAGCCGTCGCATGATGGTGAGTGCATGGAATGTAGCGGAAGTGGAAAAGATGGCTCTGCCGCCATGCCACTGTCTGTTCCAATTCTACGTAGCAGACGGGAAGTTGAGCCTGCAGTTATACCAGCGTAGTGCGGATATTTTCCTGGGTGTACCGTTCAATATTGCGAGCTATGCCCTACTCCTTCAGATGATGGCACAAGTCACGGGCCTGCAGTGCGGTGATTTCGTACACACGTTAGGCGACGCACACATCTACCTGAATCACTTGGAGCAGGTGAAGTTACAGTTGACGCGCGAACCGAGAGCGTTGCCGCAAATGATTATTAACCCTGAGGTAAAGGACTTGTTCAGTTTTCAATTCGAGGATTTCAGTCTTCAGAATTATGATCCCCACCCTCACATTGCCGGAGTAGTCAGCGTATGATCAGTATTATAGTAGCAATCGCAGAGAATTATGCCATTGGCAAGAAAGGTGACCTACTGTGTCACATGCCGTCGGATTTGAAACATTTCAAAGAGATCACCAGCGGCAGAACGGTGCTGATGGGAGAACGCACGTTCCTCTCATTGCCCAAACATCCGCTACCTAACCGTCGTAATATCGTTCTGACAGACGTGAAGGGGAAGACCTTCGAGGGCGCCGAGACGGTTTATTCGTTAGACGAGTTGGTAGCAAAAGTAAGCAACGACGAAGAGGCTTTCGTCATCGGCGGAGGAATGGTGTACCGCCAGATGATGGAACGCGCGGACAAGTTATACATCACACACATTCATCATTCGTGGGACGATGCCGACACCTTCTTCCCTGAGATTGATCCGAAGATATGGAAACAACTGAGTGCTGAACGGCATAGTGCAGACGATAAGAACCCTTACGATTATACCTTTGCAGAATACGCCCGTATATTCCCTTCAAAGTAACTCGTTAGAAAAATTATGAAATTGAACAAATATGGCAGACGATAAGAAGATTATTTTCTCAATGGTGGGACTGAATAAGAGTTTCGGTCCCCAGAAACAGGTATTGAAAAATATCTACCTGAGTTTTTTCTATGGTGCCAAGATCGGCATCATCGGTTTAAACGGTGCAGGTAAGAGTACATTACTGAAAATCATCGCCGGTATAGAAAAAGAGTACCAGGGAGAAGTTGTCTGGAGCCCGGGTTACAGTGTGGGTTATTTGGAGCAAGACCCGAAACTGGATCCGAACAAGACCGTGCGTGAGGTAGTACAGGAAGGCGTGCAACCCATCATGGACATGTTGAAAGAGTACGATGACATCAACATGGCGTTCGCAGAGCCGGACGCAGACTTTGACAAGTTGTTAGCGAGACAAGCGGAGTTACAGGATAAATTGGACGCAGCAGACGCATGGAACATAGACCAGAAATTAGACAGGGCGATGGATGCGTTGCGTTGTCCGCCGGATGATGCGAGTGTGACAACCCTCTCCGGAGGAGAAAGAAGACGCGTGGCATTATGCCGTCTGTTGTTGCAACAACCGGATGTGCTGTTGTTGGACGAGCCGACGAACCATCTGGATGCGGAGAGTATTGACTGGTTAGAGCAACACTTACAACAATACGCCGGAACGGTGATCTGTATCACGCACGACCGTTATTTCCTTGATAACGTAGCAGGTTGGATCTTAGAGTTGGACCGCGGTGAAGGTATTCCTTGGAAGGGCAATTACTCTTCGTGGTTGGAACAGAAGACAAACCGCATGGCGCAGGAGGAGAAACAAGCGAGCAAACGCAGAAAAACTCTGGAGCGCGAGTTGGAGTGGATTCGCATGGCGCCGAAAGCCCGTCACGCGAAACAAAAAGCCCGTCTGGAGTCGTACGACCGCATGTTGAACGAAGAGCAGAAAGAGCGTGAAGAGAAACTCGAGATCTTTATCCCCAACGGTCCACGTTTGGGAAACAAAGTCATCACCGCCGAGGGTGTAGCAAAGTCGTTTGGCGACAAGTTACTGTTTGAGGACCTCAATTTCATGTTGCCGCCGAACGGCATTGTGGGTGTGATTGGTCCCAACGGAGCGGGTAAGACAACCCTCTTCCGTATGATCATCGGCAGCGAGAAAGCCGATAAGGGCACGTTTAGTGTAGGCGAAACCGTGAAGATCGGTTATGTCGATCAGCAACATACAGACATTGACCCGAACAAGACGGTCTTTGAGACCATCAGCGGTGGCACAGAATATATCCGTGTAGCCGGCAGAGAGATTAATGCGCGCGCTTACCTGAGCCGCTTTAACTTCACGGGTGCCGATCAGGAGAAGAAATGCGGTGTATTGAGCGGCGGTGAACGAAACAGATTGCATTTGGCGCTGACCTTGAAGAGCGAGGCGAATGTGTTGCTGCTTGATGAGCCGACGAATGATATCGATGTGAACACGCTGCGTGCATTAGAGGAAGGATTGGAGAACTTCGCCGGTTGTGCCGTAGTGATCAGTCACGATCGCTGGTTCCTGAACCGTATCTGCACGCATATATTGGCATACGAAGGCGACGGCAAAGTGTTCTGGTTTGAGGGAAGTTACTCCGAATACGAGGAGAACAAGAAAATGCGTCTTGGTGAAGAGGCTTGCGAGCCGAAACGAGTTAAGTATAGAGGTTTAGGGGATTAGAGGATTAGAGGTGTTAAGACGTGTCAGCACATATATTCGGCAGCGAGGATTGTTGGAAAAAGACAAGCCGGTGTTGGTAGCGGTGAGCGGTGGTGCAGACAGCGTTGGGTTGTTGGATGTATTAGTACGCGCAGGATATGAGTGTATTGTAGCACATTGCAATTTTCATTTGCGCGGGGCGGAGAGTGACCGTGACGAAGCGTTTGTCCGGGAGCTCTGCAAGCAGATGAAGGTACGGGTATATGTAAAGGATTTTGACACCTTAAATTACGCGCAGACACATGAGATAAGCGTAGAGATGGCGGCACGGGAGTTGCGTTACACATGGTTCGACGAGGTAGCCCGATCAAACGGATGCCAAGCTGTAGCGGTGGCTCACCATCAGAACGACCAGGCAGAGACATTGCTGTTGAATTTAAGGCGCGGTACAGGCCTGAGAGGTTTAGCTGGAATGCGTCCGAAGAGTGCTAATCCGATGGCTTCTGACGGTGTACCGATAGTTCGTCCCTTACTATGCACCACACGGGATTATATTGAACATTACCTGCGCGACAAACGGCATCTGAAATGGGTTGTGGACAGCACGAACAGCGACACCACTATTATTAGAAATGCCATCCGCGAGCAGTTGAAGCAATACAGCAAATCGGAGATTGAGCACATGGCTCAAACGGCCGAATATATGCAAGGCTACGCCGATATGTTGGATGGCAAAAATACGCGCGAAGCGGGAATTGTGCGGTTGTATGAAGAACTTCGCGAATATAATTTCGCAGAAATAGATAAAATTTATGATGCGTTGCAACGTGGAGAAGGAGGTAAAGTATTCACGTCAAAGACCCATCGTGCAACGATAAAGAAAGGAAAATTATGCGTCACTTCGGTATTATAGGATATCCGTTATTGCATTCATTCTCAGCGAAATATTTCAATGAGAAATTTGCGACAGAAAAGATTGATGCGGAGTACTCGTTGTACCCTACAGAAGTTGAAAGTTTAAAGTTAAAATTTGAAAGTCTGTTAGACAGTTTGGACGGTATGAATGTAACGATGCCGTACAAGCAAGCGGTTATTCCGTATTTAGACCGTCTGGACGAGACCGCTGAGTCAGTGGGGGCGGTGAATGTGGTTCATCAGCGCGTAGGCTATAACACGGATTGTATCGGTTTTATGGAATCGTTGAAACCATTATTGCGTGAATACGACTGCAAAGCGCTGATTTTAGGTACCGGCGGTGCATCGAAAGCGGCATGTTACGGGTTAAAAAAGTTAGGAGTCACCCCTACTCTGGTGAGCAGAACTCCGAAAGAAGGCATGTTGTCGTATGAGGAACTGAATGAGGAAATTATGGTGGGACACACCGTGATTGTCAATTGTACGCCGTTAGGCATGCTACCAGATGTAAACAGTTGTCCTCCCATCCCGTACGAAATGATCACACCACGCCATTTGCTCTTTGACTGTGTATATAACCCTGAAGAGACTTTGTTTTTACAGAAAGGCAAGGCGCAAGGGGCTACCATTCAAAACGGCATAGGGATGCTGTTGGGTCAAGCGAAAGCTGCCTGGGAGATATGGAATCGGGAACAGCATAAAACCTGCATTTGATAAGCATATAATAAGGACATAATAAGGACAAAATAAGGACAAAATAAGGACAACTATTTTATGAAAAAGTTATTTTTTGTACTCTCAGTAATGATGATGGCTTGCTATATTCATGCCCAAGTCATCGAAAAGAATGAACCCGCGTTAGTGTACTACTCGCCAAAGACGATTTTAGGCCTTGATTTCACGTACACGGTAGAGAAACAGGAGATGGGTCCGTATGCGCAATTCGCAGCAGACATGTTAGGTGCGACTGATTTCGTGAAAGAAAACAAGACCGTTTTCACTTTGGAGGGCGTTTCCATCCGAACTAAGACCGAGACAGATCTCTCCCGTCCGCATAAGGTAGTTCCTGAAAAAGGACTGGACATCCAACTGTTGCGCTTGAACGATAAAAATTTACTTGTGGGGTATAATATCCCTGAAGAGGCTGTAAAATCCTCAGCAAACAAGCATCAAAGCAACACAAAAGAAAGAGCAAAGTCTAGGATAAGCAGCATATACGTAGCACCTTATCCTGAGGAAGTACTGAAAGCGAGTTCACCACGGGCACAGGCTTACGAGGTTGCGAAACAGATTTTCCACATCCGCGAGACGAGAATGTATCTGCTGAGTGGAGAAGTGGAGCATGCACCTGCTGACGGGAAAGCGATGCAATTAGTGCTGGAAGAGTTGGACAAACAGGAACGCGAGTTGACGGAGCTATTCGTCGGTAAACGTAGCAAACAAACGGAACACAAACACATTCTCATAGACAAGATCACCAAGAATACAGGCCGTGAGAGCGCAATTCTGAAAGATTTTCTGTATTTCTCGGAGGAAAACGGCTTTACAAACAAAGAGAATGTCGATGCAGACTCCATCACCATCTGGATAGATCGCCGCAATAATGAATACAAAGTAACAGACCTGGACAAGAGAGGCAAGAAAAAAGACGAGGCTCTCTCTCAGATTTCTTACAATCTGCCGGGTAGCGCGTTGATTCGTGTTATCTACAAGGGCCGTTTGTTAAGCGAGCGCCTTATACCTGTGGCACAATTGGGTATCGATGTACCCCTTCCGCAGAGTTTGTTCACCGGAAAAGAGTTACCGCAGATCCGGTTTAATGAGAAGACCGGCAACATCGTGTCTGTCACAAAGTGACTGGAAGGTAAATGGTGAAAAGTGAAAATTGAAAGGTAAGATGATAGAACGTATTAAATTTAAATATATTGTATCGGGTTTTCTGCTATTCGTCCTTTGTTCATTGTCAGCGCAAGAGATCAACTGCACCGTAACAATCAATTCGGACATGATCGAGGGTACCAACAAACAAGTGTACGAGACGCTGAAAAAGAGTATAGAGGAATACATGAACCAGAACCGCTGGACAAACATGACGTACGCGGCTCAGGAGAAGATAGAGTGCAGCATGCTTATCGTAGTGAAGCAGGTAGCAGGCGAGATGTACACTTGTGAGATGACGTTACAGAGCCGTCGTCCGGTGTACGGGACGACTTACACGACGCCTCTTCTGAATTTCAAAGACGGGGCCTTTAACTTCACGTACAAAGAGTTCGACCGTCTGGACTGGCAACAGAACCAGTTCACGACTAACCTGACGGCGATGTTAGCGTACTACTGCTATCTAATCATCGGCCATGACCAGGATAGTTTTCAGCGTCTGGGCGGCACCCCTTATTTCCTGCAAAGCGAGGAGATCGCCAATGTATGTCAGACGGCATCGATGGACGGTCATGAACAGACAGGATGGCTGGCCTTCGAGAGCAACCGTAACCGCTATGCGCTGATTCATAACCTGGTAGATGATGCTTTCAAGAAATACCGCAATTTTTACTATGAGTACCACCGTCTGGGATTGGACGAGATGAGCAATAACGTAGCCAACGGCAGGGGACGCATTGCCGAAGGATTGCCTGTACTGAAAGAGGCTTACCGCTCCCGTCCTGCGACGTATGTGATCAACACCTTTCTGGACGCCAAGGCAGAAGAGTTGGTAGATATCTTCCGCAAAGGTACAGACAAAGAGAAAAAGGCGGTTTACGAAATACTGACGGATATTGACCCGACGAGGGTTGGGACGTACGACAGAATAAACGAAAATTGAAAATTGAAAGGTAAATGTTAAAACATTTACACATACAGAATTACGCGCTGATAAGTCGTTTGGATATTGACTTCAGTCAAGGCTTTTCGGTGATGACGGGTGAGACAGGCGCCGGTAAGAGTATTATTCTCGGCGCGCTGGCTTTGGTGCTGGGTGCCCGTGCCGACAGTAAGGCCATCACGGACGGCGAGGACAAATGTATCATAGAGGCGGAGTTTGACGAAGGAATTATTCGCCGCGAGCTATACGCCAACGGCAAGAGTCGTTCGTTCGTGGATGACAGCGTGGTGACCCTACAAGAACTGAAGGGGTTGGCAAACAAGCTGATTGATATACATAGTCAGCACGCCAATCTGCTGATTGAGAATGCCGATTTTCAGTTGGAGGTTCTGGATGCGATTGCGCAGAACAATCCTTTACGCGAGGACTACAGCACCCATTATGAGGCGTATATAACGTCCGTTGAGAGTTTGCGCAAGTTACAGGACTTGGCCAAAAAGAGCCAACAGGATGCGGATTATATCCAGTACCGCTACAAACTATTGGATGAAGCGGATCTGCAGGCCGGTGAGCTGGAAGAGTTGGAGCAAGAACAATACCGTTTGAGTCACGCGGAAGAGATTCGTTCTGCATTGGAGACGGCTGTAGCCGCCTTAAACGGGGAGCAAGGCAGTGCCTTGGATGCAATCCGTGCATGCCGACTTGAGGAAGCAGCTCCGGAGTTGCAGGAACGTATCGAGAGTGCGCGTATCGAGTTGCAAGACATCGCAGAAGAAGCGGAACGGATGGCGAGCCACGTGGAGATGGATCCCCAACGGTTGGTGTGGGTGGAAGAACGGATGGACAGTCTGAACGGATTGCTGCATAAGTTCAGTGCGGAGAAGATAGAAGAGTTGATTGCTTTGCGGGATGAGTTAGCCGAACAAGTGAGCCGTATGGACAGTTTTGATTTTGACATCTCACAAGCAGAGAAAGAGGTCGCTGTTCAACGCGCGGCATTGAAGTCGTCCGCAGACCAACTGACGAGGAGCAGGAAGGCGGTAGTGCCGCAGATATGCGAGCGCTTGGTGAACGGGTTGAAACGCTTGGGCGTAGCCCATGCCAAAGTGGAGATTCCTGTTCTGGCAACCGAAGACTTCACGCCTAACGGATGTGATGAAGTTCAGATTCTCTTTGCGGCAAACCTGAACCAGAGTTTAAGGAACGTGAGCGAAGTGGCATCGGGCGGAGAAATCAGCCGTTTGATGCTATGCATAAAAGCGCTTATTGCCAGTACGAAGGGTCTGCCGACGATTATCTTCGACGAGATCGATACCGGAGTGAGCGGTGACATCGCCACACAGATGGCTGCAATCATGCGTGAGATGTCCAAGAGCCGACAGATTATCGCCATCACCCACCTGCCGCAGATAGCAGCGCTGGGACAGACCCATTATAAAGTATATAAAGCCGACACGGACAAACGCACCGAGACACATATCCGTCTATTGAACGAAGAAGAACGCGTGACGGAGATTGCTTCGATGGTAAGCGGCAAGAACGTCACAGACGCCGCATTGAAAACAGCGAGAGAATTACTATGTTACCATTAGCAGAGAGAATGCGTCCAAAGACACTGGACGAATACATAGGACAGAAACATCTGGTTGGCGAAGGAGCAATCCTGCGCCAGATGATCGAGAGTGGCAATATCGCTTCGTTCATTCTGTGGGGTCCTCCGGGCGTGGGTAAGACGACCTTGGCAAGGATCATAGCCCATCAGTTACAGCGGCCATTCTACACGCTGAGTGCCGTGACGAGCGGCGTGAAAGAAGTGCGTGATGTGATTGACAAGGCAAAACGCAATGCGAGTCTGAACAGCGGACTCTTTGCTCCTACGGACGGAAGGAGTCCAATACTCTTTATTGATGAGATTCACCGGTTCAGCAAGAGTCAGCAGGACAGCTTGTTAGGAGCGGTGGAAGAAGGCACGATCACATTGGTCGGCGCAACGACAGAGAACCCGAGTTTTGAAGTCATCACTCCCCTACTCAGCCGCTGTCAGGTGTATGTACTCAAGTCGCTGGACAAAGAAGACCTGTTGGAACTGCTGCACCGCGTGCTGACCAAAGACGAATATATCCGTTCGTTGGATTTGCAGATCAAAGACACCGATGCCTTGTTGCGTTACAGCGGCGGCGATGCACGCAAGTTGCTCAATATCATCGAACTGGTAGCAAACAGCGGGGTGAGGGTGATTGACAATGAGACCATTACCAAGCAGTTACAGCAAAACCCCGTGGCGTATGACAAAGACGGGGAGATGCATTACGATATCATCTCCGCCTTCATCAAATCCGTACGCGGCAGCGACCCTCAGGCGGCCATCTATTGGTTAGCGCGTATGATTGAAGGCGGTGAGGATCCGAAGTTCATTGCACGGCGATTAGTCATCTTGGCGAGCGAAGATATAGGGTTGGCGAACCCGAATGCGATGTTGTTGGCAAACACTTGTTTCGATGTAGTGAACAAGATCGGCTGGCCGGAAGGACGTATTCCTTTGGCGGAAACGACTGTTTATCTGGCCACCTGCAAGAAGGACAACTCGGCTTATCTGGCTATAGACGCTGCGTTGGCGAAAGTGCGCGAGACGGGGAACTTACCCGTACCTCTACATTTGAGGAATGCGCCGACAAGTCTGATGAAAGAGTTGGGTTATGCGGACGGGTATAAGTATCCGCACGACTTCCCGGGACATTGGGTGGAACAGCAGTACTTACCGGACGAATTGGCCGGTACCGTATTTTGGAAGAAAGATTAGTGGCCGGACTATACATACATATACCTTTTTGCAAGAAGAGATGTCTGTACTGCGATTTCTTCTCCACCACCCTGCTGGAGCGGCGAGAAGCATATGTAGAGGCACTACTCAGAGAGATACAAGCGCGGCGAGACGAGGCGGGTGAAGTTATCCGGACGATTTATATCGGAGGAGGTACCCCGAGTACGTTAGAAGCGCAAGACATACACCGTTTGTTGGAGGCTGCAGGTACGCACGATGCAGAGGAAGTGACTATGGAGTTGAATCCAGGCGATGCGACACCATCCTACCTGCAAGCGCTGCGGAAAACAGGCATCAACCGTCTGTCCATCGGTATCCAGTCGTTTCAGGATGACCTGCTGCGACTCATCGGACGAAGGCATAATGCCTCGCAGGCGGTTGAGGCGGTACAGATGGCGCAGGAAGCGGGTTTTGACAATCTGTCCATAGACCTGATGTACGCCCTGCCGACACAGACCATGGAACAGTGGAAAACGGATATAGAGACCGCCTTGCGCTTGGAAATACAGCATATCTCGTGTTACGGTCTGATGTACGAAGAAGGTACAGTGATGACCCAACGCGTGGAAGCCGGGACACTGGAAGCCATCGACGAGGATACGGAGAACGCGATGTATGACTACTTGTGCGAGCGTTTGAAGGAAGCCGGGTTCGTGCATTATGAAGTCAGTAATTTTGCGTTGCCGGGCTTTGAGGCGAAGCATAACCGCAGTTATTGGGATGGCACGCCTTACATAGGTGTGGGTGCAGGCGCGCATAGTTATATAGGGAATGTGCGGAGTTGGAACGCCTCGGATTTGGAGGTGTATATACGCGGCGAAGCCGTGCGAGAACAGGAGACACTGACAGAAAGAGACCTGTATAATGAACGGATCATGTTGGGTTTGCGAACCCGTCAGGGCATCTCCGGTTCATTTCCGGTCCAACATTGGTCCATTATCGATAGCAAAATACAAAACGGCCTGTTGCGGGAGACAGACGATCACCGCATCGTTGCTACGCAACAAGGCATTCATATACTGAACAGGATAATTGAAGATTTGATGATATGAACACAAAAAAGTGGTATAAACCGTTTTTACTATGGTTCTGGGGAATTTTCTTCGGAGGTTTATTGTTCATCTTCCTCATCATGTGGTTGATTGCAAAAGGTGCATTGGGATACTTGCCGCCGTTGGAAGAATTGCAAAACCCGAAGAACACCTTTGCGAGTGAAGTGATCTCATCAGATATGCAATCCTTGGGGCGTTATTATCGCTACGAGAACCGTATCGGTGTGCAATACACGGATCTCTCGAAGAATCTGATTGATGCGTTGATTGCAACAGAGGATGTACGTTTCTACGATCACACGGGAGTGGATTTCAAGTCCATGTTCCGTGCAATCCTGAAGTTAGGTCGCGCAGGAGGCGGTAGTACGTTGACACAACAGTTAGCCAAGCAGTTATGGTCTCCGCGCGCCAACAATATCTTCGAGCGTGCCATGCAGAAACCTATTGAGTGGGTGATTGCTACGAAACTGGAGCGTTTGTACAGTAAAGACGAAATCTTATTGATGTACTTGAATCAATTCGATTTTCTCTATAATGCCGTAGGCATACAGTCTGCATCACAAGTATATTTCTCCACGACTCCGCAGAATTTGAAGTTAGAGGAAGCCGCCATGTTAGTGGGTATGTGCAAGAACCCATCACTGTATAATCCTGTACGTCACCCGGAACGGGCAACAGGACGTCGTAACACGGTGCTGAGTCAGATGGAAAAATACGGATACATTGACGAGGCGACATGCGATTCGGTATCAGCATTACCGATAGAGATTCGTTACAGTTCCGTAGATCACAAGCAAGGAATAGCTCCTTATCTGCGTGAATATCTGCGCGTTACGTTAACTGCAAAAGAGCCTCGAGAGAGTGATTATCCAGAATGGAACAAACAGCAGTACAAGTTAGACCAATGGCAGTGGGACAACAATCCTCTGTACGGTTTTTGCGAGAAGAACAAGAAAGCGGACGGCAGCAAATACGACATCTATCAAGACGGATTGAAGATCTATACGACCATCGACTCGCGCATGCAACGCTACGCGGAAGAAGCGGTAAGCGAACACATGCAAGAGCAGCAGAAGTCTTTCTTCAAAGAGTTGAAGCGCAAAAAGAACGCTCCGTTCTCCCGCACCCTAACGCAAGAGGAGATAGACGGCATTATGGGGCGTTCAATGCGTCAAACGGATCGTTACCGAATGATGAAGAAAGCCGGCTGTAGTACCGACTCCATCCGCACAGCCTTCATGACACCGCGCGAGATGCAGGTCTTCACCTACGACCGTGGGATGATTGACACCGTGCTTTCTCCGTACGATTCCATCAAATGGCTGAAGAGTTATCTTCGTTGCGGCTTCATGTCCATTGATCCTCACACGGGTCATGTGAAGGCATACGTAGGCGGACCTAATTTTGCGCATTTCCAATACGACATGTGTACCAAAGGCAAACGGCAGGTGGGTTCGACCGTAAAGCCGTACCTGTACACGTTGGCTATGGATGAAGGAATGTGGCCCTGCGAGACATGGGTGTACGACTCGGTTGTTGTCGTTCTGCCCAACGGCGACCGCTGGGCTCCGCGTGACACGCACGAGAAACACTGGGGTGATACTGTTACCCTCACTTGGGGACTGAAAGAGTCCTCCAACTGGATGGCCGCTTATCTGATGACTCTTTTCACACCGGAACAACTCGTGAAGATGATGCAGTCCTTCGGCATCCAGGGTCAGTTGGATCCGGTGGTGTCGCTCTGCCTGGGTCCTTGCGAAGTAAGTGTGGAAGAGATGGTTGATGCATACACCACCTTTGCCAACAAAGGTATCCGTACAGAACCATTATACGTGACACGCATTGAGGATAATAACGGCAATGTCATCGGTACCTTCAGTCCGCGGACACATGAGATCATCAGTGAGACCACCGCTTATAAGATGATTTATATGCTGCGCGCCGTACTCGACCATGGTACAGGTGTGCGCACGCGTTTCAAGTACGGCATTACCGCACCGATGGGTGGTAAAACCGGCACAACAAATAACAATTCCGACGGATGGTTTATGTGCTTCACGCCATCGTTGGTATGCGGCACTTGGGTCGGTGGCGAAGATCGTGGCATACATTTTGATAATATGGCAGAAGGACAAGGTGCATCAATGGCTCTACCTATCTGCGCATTGTACATGCAGAAAGTACTGGCAGACAAGGAGTTGGGTTACAGTCCTGACGAGCAGTTTGACATTCCAAGTTGGTTCGATCCAAACGAAGGATGCAAGTAAGGTGAAAGGTGAAAAGTGAAAGGTGAAAGGAACATATACAGGAGATTGTTGGGACTAATTGTCCTTTCAATTTTCCATTTTCAGTTCTCGATTTGCTTCGCGCAGTTGAACACCGATCGTATCACAGCGATTGGACGTAATGCGTTGTACTTCGAGGATTATGTTCTGTCTATTCAGTATTTCAATCAGGTCATCCATCTCAAGCCGTATTTATCCGAGCCCTATTTCTACCGCTCCATCGCCAAGATACAATTGGAGGACTATCAAGGCGCATTGCGTGATTGCAATGCGGCCATCGAGCGAAATCCGTTCTCTCCGGGGTGTTATTATGCCCGCGGTTACATCTACCGTCAGTTGAACCAGTTGGAGTTGGCAGAGAAGGATTATACCGAAGCATTGCGTTTCTCTCCGGAGAACCGCACCTATATGATTTTACGCGCAGACACGCGCGCGTTGATGAAGCATTACGATGAAGCGCTGGAAGATATTGACCAGTTGTTGCGCCGCGAACCCCAATCCGCCTCGGGTTGGAGTGAACGCGGACGCGTATGCATTCTCAAAGGCGATACCATGCCCGCCTTGGAAGCCTTTTCAGAGGCCGTCAAGTACGACAAAGCGAACCCTGCAGCATGGTCGGCATTGGGTGTGACCAATCTGATGCTCAACCGCGAAGACGAAGCGTACGCCCAACTGACGCAAGCCATCAATCTCGGTTCCAAATGGGCAGGCGACTATATCAACCGTGGTCTGTTGCATTACCGCCGTCATAACTACCGCGGTGCATTGGCGGACTATGACCAGGCGGTGAAGATTGCCCCAAAGGAAGCAGACTGCTATTACAATCGCGGCGTGATGCGTCAGGAGGTGGGAGATTACAACCGCGCCTTGGAGGACTTCAACAAAGCCATAGACCTGGAGCCGGAGAAAGTGGAGATGCGTTATCAACGCGCCTTGGTGGAGATGCAACTCAAACAATGGAAAGATGTCGTGCGTGACTTAGACTCCCTCATCGCCCGTTATCCATATTTCCTGCCCAGTTACTATTTAGCGGCACAAGCCAAGACGCAGCAAGGCAACAAAGCGGCCGCCTATCGTTACAGACAGAAAGCACACGACTTTGAGTCACGCAAGGATGCTATACAAGCACAGCAGGCAGCGCAGCCGAATACGGAGATGGTCATTGCCGATGCCCAGCCGCCGAAGAAAGACTATCGGAAGGCGTTCTCCGCAACAGCGGCGCAGAACCAGTCAGAGCCGACGGAGGATGAACAGAAATACGGATCACAGACTCGCGGAGCGGTGCAGAAGAAATACCAGAACGTCGTCAACGAGCCCAATATAGTGCTCAGTTACTACACGCAAGACATGAGTCTGAGACGCACCAATTATTACCATCCGCTGGTAGAGTATATGAATCGACATGAGATCCTTCCTGCTGCCCTGAAGTTCACCTCCCAGGAGTTGACACTTACGGCAGACATGGTAGATTTTCATTTCTCGGAGATTCGCCGTCTGACTCAACAGATGGACCAATCGGACGGTTTGTCATTATACTTGGCGCGCGCCATGGAGTTCGCAGTGATCAAGGACTATGCGAGTGCTGTGGATGACTGCACCAAAGCGTTATTGTTAGCAGACGGGAGCACAGAACCAATAGTGGTCTTCTGCCGCGCAAACTGGCGCTACCGGATGGCGGACCCGGACTATGAACTGATTTTGCGCGACTATGACCATGTATTACGCCTGCGCCCGGACTTTACGTTCGCCTATTACAACAAAGCGAATATCCTCTGCGCCAAGCGTGAGTACCAAGAGGCCATCAAACAATACACCAAAGCCATCGAGTTGGACAATGACTTCGCCGAAGCATATTTCAACAGGGGACTTACGTATGTCTATACCGGTGACACAGAGAAAGGACTGGCCGATTTGAGCAAAGCCGGAGAATTAGGAATTTACCAAGCGTATAACATGATTTCACGATTCAAATGAGCAAAAAACGACACATAGTAGTACTGATGCTTTGCGCCCTATGTTTTATTGAGGTGCAGGCACAGGTATTGTATGAAGTCAGTGGCAGGTCTGCCAAGCAGAAATCATATATCTTAGCGACGAACCGCCTGGTGAATATGCAGTTTCTGGATACTATTCCGAACGTGTTCAAGTGTTTCAGCAAATGCAGGAAGGTTGTTACGGAATTTGCGATGCAGGACTATGAAGCATTGGCGGCATTACGGCAGGCAGCGATTCTACCCGACTCCGTCAAACTCTCCAATTTTTACAGCGAGAGCGAATACGAGTATATAGACAACTCCCTGCGTATCAATTTAGGAATGGGTTTGGACAAACTATGCCGCATGAAACCCTCGTACTTGACGGAGATGTTCCGCACTGAATTGATGAGACAGTGGTTGCAATACGATGAACAACATTCAATGGAGAGTTTCTTCGAGTCGGTGGCGGCGGAACGTGATATCCCTGTAGTGGGACTGGATAATATCGGCGAGACGATGTATATGCTCTTCGACCGCGAACCATTCCACTGGCAGTGTCAGGAGTTATTGAAGGTGATTGAGTATCCAGAGAACGAAGTGAAGCAGGAACGGACCATCAAAGAGATGTACCTCAACGGCCGCCTGGCTGACATTGCGTACCAGGTAGAGGGACCTAACAACAAAACGAGTATCTCATACTCGGACTACAAGGTGTATTGCCAGCGGAATAAAGAGTGGGTCAAACGACTACAACCCTTACTTGCCCAAGGCGGCTGTTTTATTACGCTCAATGCCATCTATTTAGGAGGAGAAAAAGGCTTATTAGAACAATTACGGTCTGCCGGTTACCGTGTACGACCGGTAAACAGAATACTTAAAATTAATAAAAATAAGGTATGAAAAAATTATTTATGTATTGTGCGCTGGCAATGATGTCAGTCGTAGTAATGAACGCTGCGGAACGCGGCAAGTTTATTCATGTGGACAGTTCTGTAAACAAGAACCTCAAGCCCCAAATCGCTTTTTGCCAAGAGCATAAAAACGGTACGGACATTACGACCTTACTCCTAAAAACGGTCAACACCAATGAGTACAACGAGTTCACAGACGCCTCTCGTATCCTCATCAAGTTCGCCGATGGGAAGAACGTCCGCCTCAACCGCGTGGCCGGCAGCGAGGTGAAGAAGAACAAAGTGACGGAAAAAGTAGCACGTGCGACCATCACCAAGTATTGGACCGAGACGACTTATGAAGTTTCACCGGAGGTCATTTCCAAACTTGAAGGCGGTTCGACCATTACGAAGATTCGCGTGGTCTATAAAGAGAACGATGCCAAGGACTATGACATCGCCGAAGGTTATCAGGCGAAGATGGCAGCTGACCTGCTTAAGTCTTACCAAGAGGCCAGTTTGGCAAACCGCAAGAATAATACAGACTTAAGTGACGAAGATTTCTGATACATCAAAAATAATCGTGCCATTTATGGCTAAGCCGATTTTTAAGGTGAGGAGGAGCATTTTCATCGTTCTCTCCCTACTCTGCAGCTCACTGGTTTACGCCACAATAGGTATGCGGGAGTTAGGGGACTCATTAACTGCCTACACCGGTTTTTCCAGTGTATGGTCTCCTTCCGTGCGGGTCAAGCAACTACGCGTAAATGGCAACCATGTGACCGTACGCACAAATCTCACTCTTCATGACGTACGTTGGACACCGGAGAACGTTGCGGAAGTCAAGCGGCAAGTGAGTATGTGGGTGCTGGGTCATCCGGATGGCAAAGTGAGTCTTTTCACCGGGAAGACCAGTATAGAAGAGCTGGTAACTGATTTGGCGAAGGGAGTTATACCTGCGGGAGAACAGAAAGACCTGACAGAACGCAATATCGCGTTATGGCCGAGTCATGGCATGTACTACAACGCCGATCGAGACGAGTGGATATGGCAACGTGCTACCTTATGGACGACGGTGGAAGACCTCTACAGTCAGGAGTACGTGAAGCTTATCCGTCGCATGTTAGAGAACGCAGGTGCCACCGTACATATGCCCCGTGCGGGGTTGGAGAACCAGGAAGCGGGTGTCTCGGGTATGCCACGCTGGGCAGAAGGGGCACGGTACTGGTTACAAGGCAAGGGGGTCGATTCCACCTTATGGAATCTCTACGACGGCAATGAGTACAAAGATGATATGAAATGTCGGCCGTTATGGGTAAACGCACAGGAGACTCCTATCGACCTCTGCCTGGCGTTCCACACAGACGGACAAGACAGCGGCAATGACAGTACCATCATCGGTACGCTGGTTATCTATACCGGCAAAGATGATGAGGGCCGTCATGAGTTACGCGACGGTAGGAACCGCGAGAAGGTGAACCGTAACTTGGGCGATTATATCCAGACACAGGTGACGGAAGACCTGAAACGTCTCGCGCCTGAATGGACACGTCGCCAACTCAAGGAAGCCAATTACTGCGAGAGCCGTGTACCCGTTGTACCGAGTATCATTCTTGAGCTGCTGAGTCATAAGAACATGGCAGATATGCGGTACGGATTAGATCCGAAATTCCGTTTTGCAGCTGCACGCGCGGTATATAAAGGTATATTGCGTTACATGAACGGCAAATCGGCTGTTGTACAACCTCTGCCGGTAGAGCAGATTGCGATTGATGCTAAAGGACTGCTGCGATGGGAAGCCAAAGAGGATAGTATAGAGCCTGATTCCAAGGCTACGTATTACATGGTCTATATCCAGCAGAACGGCGGAGAATGGGATGTACAGCAAGTCAATAAAGGATGCCAGTTACAGACGACTCTCCAACCCGGCGTGCGGTATAATTACTACGTCGTAGCCGGTAATGCCGGCGGTCTGAGTTTCCCGAGTCCGATAGTCAGCGCCTATATCAGTGAACAAGCAAAGACTCCTACTGCCCTTATCGTGGATGGTTTCAATGACGTGTACGGTGTTGAATGGTTTGCCGACTCTACTTTCGCAGGAATAGTGCCGGGCAGTTATGCCTGTGAGGACGGTTTCAGTTGTGCCTATATCGGAGCACAATGGAATTTCCGTCGTACCGACGAGTGGATCAATGACGATAACTGCGGTTGGGGATCTTGTTACCGTGACCACGCCGGACAAATAACGGTAGGCAACACGCATAACTGGAGTGCCCTGCACGGTAATGCCCTTCAAGCAATGAAAATCAGTTATACGAGTTCCACGGAAGGTATTGCGCAGATTGACAGCACCTATACCTTGGTGGATGTTGTATGCGGAAGGCAACGCCAGCTGCTGAGCGCGCGTACACGGTCGCAGTTAACAGACTACTTACGCCAAGGTGGCAAACTCTTACTCAGCAGCGACCACCTCAGTGCCGTGGATCCTCAATGGTTAAGAACTAACCTGCATGCCTCGTACTACGCGAAGCAAGCGACAAGGAGCGGACGTATCCTCATTCCCGGACACCGGTCCTATCAGTTGTTTCTGGAGCCAAACGAGGAGCAACTCTTCACTTGTACGCCCGAAGGACTGAAACCCGAAGGGACGGGTTCCAAACGTATCGCAGAATACATGGATATGCGTTGCGGAGCGTCCGTGGGTTATACGAATGCGAAGGGTGTACACACCACCCTGGTATATGGTTTCCCTTTAGAAGCCGTCCGCAACTATGAGAGTATATACAAACACTCTGTCGAGTGGTTAATGAACAAATGAAAAAGAAGAACTTACCTGTATTCGAGCACGTAGAGATCAGCGGTGTAGCCGCGGAAGGCAAGGCGTTGGTGCGCATCAACGACATCGTCACCTTTGTCCCTAACTGTGTGCCGGGAGATATCGTGGATTTGCAGATCACGAAGAAGAAACACTCCTTCATGGAAGCCAAAGTGCTGCGGGTCGTAGAACCGAGCAAAGTTCGCTGCGAGGCGCGATGCAAACATTTCGGTGTATGCGGAGGTTGCAAATGGCAGATTTTGCCATACAGCGAGCAGTTGAAATACAAACAGCAACAGATAGTGGACAACCTCACCCGTATAGGAAAGATTGAATTGCCGGAGATCAGTCCTATTCTTGGTTCGAAGCATGTGTATGAGTACCGCAACAAGTTGGAGTTCACCTGCGCTGACCGCAAATGGTTTCCATGGGAAGTCATAGAAGCTGCCGGCGGCCTGGATCATGTGGATAGCAGTTACGGCCTCGGATTTCACATCCCTAACTGCTTTGACAAGGTATTAGACATCGAGGAGTGTCACCTCATGCCGGACATCAATAACCGCATCCGTAATAGTGTTCGCGAGTATGCGCGTACACACGGACTCACGTTCTATAACGAACATACGCACGAGGGACTGCTACGTACACTCATTCTGCGCAACAACCATAAGGGCGAACTGATGCTTATTGTATCGTTCGGAGCCAGTTTGGAACCGGAGCAGAACCGCCATGCGGCACATAGTCTCCTTGAGTTCCTGCACAAGGAGTTTCCTGAGATTATCTCCCTGCTTTACGTGGAAAACCTCAAGTTCAACGACACCATCGGCGATCTGGACGTAAAGGTTTATTTCGGTCAGGACCATATCATCGAGGAGATGGAAGGCCTGCAGTTCAAGGTAGGTCCCAAATCGTTCTATCAGACTAACACGGAGCAGGCATACGAGTTATACAAAGTGGCGCGCGAGTTTGCGTTTGATAATGATGGATTGATCAATGGTGACGCTGCGCTTAATGGTGAACTGCCTTTGGTGTATGATCTCTACACCGGTACGGGCACTATTGCCAACTTCGTGGCACGCCAGGCGAAACAGGTCATCGGCATTGAGTATGTGCCCGAAGCGATAGAAGACGCCAAAGTCAATTCGAAGCTCAACCACATAGAGAATACCCTCTTCTTCGCAGGAGACATGAAGGATATTCTGAATGATGCGTTCGTAGCCAGGTACGGCAGGCCGGATGTCATCATCACCGATCCGCCCCGCGCAGGAATGCACGAGGATGTAGTGAATGTTATTCTGAATGCAACGCCGAAACGCATCGTCTATGTGAGTTGTAACCCAGCTACGCAGGCCCGTGATCTGGCTTTGCTTGATGCCAAATACCGTGTCACGAGAGTGCAACCAGTAGATATGTTCCCCCATACCCAACATGTAGAAAACGTCGTTCAATTGGAATTAAGATGATAGCTTTAATGATTTTGTTACATGTTTATTTCGTGAGTTTCACGGATAAACCGGAGAAAACCGCTCCCCAACTGTCCCCGCGTGCAGTGGAGCAACGTGCCAAGTGGAATATCCCTACCGATGAAAGGGACTATCCTGTCAGCCCGATGTACCTCAATAACGTCCGCAAGGCAGGCGGAAAAGTATTGCATTGGAGCCGTTGGTTCAATGGTGCGACAGTAGAGATGGATGAAGAGACCGCGCAAAAAGTACTGGCTCTAAAATGTGTGACGGGCGTAGAGATGACGCGTGACAACAGTAAACCCGATGCCTCTCTGGCGAAACGTCTTTCGCGCAAGAAAGAACAAGCCATAGAGGCCATTCAAGCGGAGACGGATGCACAATTGGCTTTGTATAACTTACAGACTTTGCACAAAGCGGGATTCGAAGGTCAAGGTATTCTCATGTGCGTTTGTGACGGAGGATTTTATAATGCCAATACGGTTGCCTGTTTCCGTCAGAAAGAGTTGGAACTCGGTCATTATGACTTCACGGATGATGACAAGTACGGGTACTCGTTCTACGGCAGTGAAGGCGAGCATGGTACAGAGTGTTTGAGTGTGATTTCCGGTATTCGAGAGGACTTCTACGGGGCTGCCACCAAGGCACAATATTACCTGATGCGCACCGAAGAGAACGACACCGAGAGTCCGAAAGAGATGGATAACCTGATAGCCGCTCTCGAGAAAGCCGACTCCTTGGGCGTGAATATCTTCTCCTGCTCATTAGGCTACTCCAAGTTTGACAATTCCTCATGGGATATTCCCAAATCTGCTTTTGACGGGAAGAGTACTCGTTGCAGTTATGCTGCTACCATCGCTGCACGCAAAGGTATGCTGGTATGTATTGCCGCAGGTAATGACGGCGACGAAGAGGGCGCTCCTCCCCACACGCTGTGTGTTCCCGGTGACGCAGACAGTATTTTTACCGTAGGCGCCGTCAATACTGACAGTATGACTGGTTATTTCTCCAGCTATGGTCCCACCTCTGACGGGCGTATCAAGCCCGAGGTGTGCGCGGTAGGTGTGAAAGCAACGTTGGTAATCCATTCCAATGCCATTGTACGCGCGAATGGAACCAGTTTTGCCACTCCTCTCTTAGCC
Organism: uncultured Bacteroidales bacterium; assembly: GCA_902799705.1. Classification (GTDB taxonomy): domain Bacteria; phylum Bacteroidota; class Bacteroidia; order Bacteroidales; family Paludibacteraceae; genus Colicola. The sequence goes on along the minus strand of CADCBP010000011.1, from coordinate 12,511 downwards.
GGATTTGCAGCGTCCCTGTGGTCCGCGCTACCTGACGAGAACGCCATGCAGATACGCGAACGAATTCTCCGTTCTTCGGATCGCTACAACACCCCCGACACGGATCTTTACAAGTATGGTTATGGTATTCCCGACGCGTGGAAAGCATATCAAATGAATATACCGCAAGGAATAGAAAACATTCAGCCTTCATGCGTCAGTTGTCAGAAATTTTTGCGTGACGGCCAACTGTTGATTGAGAAGGGAGAGCGATTGTATAACGCGCAAGGCATGATAGTACAGTAACGGGCACAAAAAAAAGGTAGGCTAACTACATCGCACCGCTACAACCTCCTACCCTTGCTTCGGTCAAGACCTGGGGGAGTTCAGAGGGAGCTGGTCGTATAGCACCTACCTATTAACTCTCAAATTCGGGTGCAAAGGTACAATAAATATTTGACATACGCAAATAAAAAATAAAATTAAAAAAGTATATATATACTATGTATATATATAGTAAAAGCGCCAAAATTGCACGATTTTTCTGTTATCTACGGTGTCATCATCTGGTCATCATCTGGTAGTTCTATGGTCATTCTATGGTAAAGATCCGACGAGACCCCGATATACCCATGAGAAAGATGCTTGAAGACTTTATCATAGGACGTATCAAGGCAGAAATGCCGTTCGAGCCGAACGAGGAGAAGGAGGGTCTTTTCAAGGCTCTCGGCAGTTTTTTAGTGTCTCGTGAGGCTCGGAAGGCATTTATTTTACGGGGCTATGCCGGAACGGGGAAGACGAGTGTGATGAGTGCGTTGGTACGTGCGTTGAATGGTTTGAAACAGCCTTGTGTACTTCTCGCCCCTACCGGTCGTGCCGCGAAGGTGCTTAGCAAGTATTCGGGTTTCCCCGCCTATACGATTCATAAGAAGATTTACCGCCAGAAGTCGAGAGTATCGACTTTCGGAGATGAGGTCGGTGCATTCTCACTGGCAGACAACCTGCACATACGTACGCTTTTTATTGTTGATGAGGCTTCCATGCTTTCCGGTGTGCGGGATAACCCTACCTTTGGTAGCGGATGTCTGCTTGACGATTTGGTGAAGTATGTGTATAATGGGAAAGAATGCAGTCTTCTTCTTTTGGGCGATGACGCTCAGTTACCTCCTGTCGGCAGCGTCAGCAGTCCTGCGTTGGAACCGGATTACATGGCGCAGTACAATCTGAACGTGAGTACGTACGCGTTGACCCAAGTGGCTCGTCAAGCCCTCGACAGCGGTATTTTATCCGAGGCTACGAGGATTCGCGAAGAACAAGCCGGCCCCACCTCCATCCATAATGGAAAGAGCTTTCAGATCCAGCCTAATGGCGTGGACATCGTCAAAGTACCCGGTGAAGAAGTGATAGAGACCATCGAGCAGAGTTGGCGCACCGTGGGCTCTGAAGAGACACTCATTATCACGCGCAGCAATAAGATGACCAACCTTTATAACCAAGGCGTGCGTGCACGTATTCTATGGAAAGAGGACGAGTTGTCCAACGGCGACCGTGTGATGATTAGTAAGAACAATTATTTCTGGGCGCAGGAGTACAAGGACTTGGAGTTTCTCGCCAACGGCGATATGTTAGAGATCCAACGTCTGACCAACACCCAAGAGTTGTACGGATTCCACTTTGCAAAAGCCGAACTGAAGTCAGTAGATTATGACTGGGAGATAGAGGCGCTTGTATGGCTGGACACCCTCACCACAGACAGCCCCGAAGCGAACTATCGGCTACAGAAGGAACTGTTTGCCCGCATCGCCGAGGATTTTCCGGAGATCCGCAACAAGAAAGAGCTCGTCAAAGCCGTGTATGACTCGCCTTATTACAATGCGTTGCAGATACGCTACGCCTATGCCGTGACGTGCCACAAAGCGCAGGGCGGGCAATGGGCTCACGTGTATATCGACAGCGGATTAGGGGATGAGTGGATTAGCGGATTAGAGGAACATGAGAAGCGGGAATATCTCCGCTGGCTCTACACCGCCGTCACTCGCGCGACGGAAAAAATATACTTACTTCGATAAACATACATCATCAATTTCTTCGCTACAAGGGTACGATTATTTTTTTTTATTAAAAAATCTTGCGTATATGCAAAATAATTCGTATCTTTGCACGCAGATTTGCTTTATAACAAATAATCTCATTCTATAACACAATGAAAAAAGCTTTATTAATGGTATTTGCGTGCGGCATGCTCATGGCTTGCCACTCGGACATCGACCTGAAGAATGTGGACACCACGTCTCAGTTGGAGATGGGAGTTGCATTGCCGATAGGTAGCGTACGTGCCCAGCTCGGCGACTTTGTCGGGCAGATCCCGGATTTGTATGTTGACTCCGCACACGAAGGAGTGATCACTTTGCGTAAATCATTCATTGACGAGCGCTCCTATCACGATTTTGACATTAAGAAGCACATCTCAAAGAAGGATACATCTTTGAATGTGTACGATGCATTGAGTATGGGAGGTGCGATTGATCCGGAAGGCATCATCATCGATGTGGATGTTCCTATAACCATCCACTTCGATATACCGATCAAATTGAACGGCATCAACACCGAAGTGGGCAAAGAGCGTTTAGACAGCGCGATAATATCCAATGCGCGTTTCTCCTCGATCATCGACACCTCCAACCTGCCCATTAAATGGGAATGGATAGACAAGGTTGTCTTGGACTTGGGTAACCAGGTGTGCCGCAAAGCCGGTAAGACCAAAGTTGTCTATGAGAAAGGTCAGGCGGGTGGTTTCGGTAAGAAGTTCAACACCGACATTGACAATTTCTCCATCAGTTTGATGAAAGACAAGACCTACAGCATTGAGAAAAACTCCATCGTGGAATATGCACAGAATGTGGATTCCATCTTCACATTCGGCGTGGACTTCATGATAACCATTCCTAAAACTGCCGGTGAGATCAAGATCAAGCCGAATGCATTATTCAGTTACGGAATGGAGGTGGAGTTCATTGACTTCGTAGCTATCTGGGGTTACTTCGACCCGAGTAAAGACATGATATCGAAGACCGTAAAGGTAGATCTGGAAAAAGAATTAGGCTCATTGCCATTCCTCAAGAATGCAAATATTCCGTTTACCGATCCCCAGATCGATGTAGCTGTGACAACGAAGATAGCCGGTGCGATGATGTTAACGGGTAATTACGTGTACGTGCTTAACAACGAAGGTGACTCCGTTTTCGCTTCTTTTGATGGTAACCGCAAACTGAAATTCACAATGAATCCATGGATGCACCCGAATCCCACAAAACCTGGAAGCGCTATCGGCAATTCCATTACAGATACCGTGCATTTCAACAAATCAGCTGAGTACGGACTTATTGACCGCATGTTCGGAAAGATGCCGAAGGAGTTAGGCTATGATTTCTATGTAGATATCAACAGCAAGGAGAGTCCGCAAATCCGTATTTTGCCGGATACGAAGGTTTCCATCGATGCTATTTGCAAACTGCCGATGAAATTCCGCGAGGGACTATTCGTGGATTACTCGGATACCATCAATGATGTCAATCTCAGCGCCGTAAATATCGATTCGTTGGTCCGTGAGTCCCAGCTCTTCGACACGATCAATGCGGGCGAGGTGACGCTGTACCTCACCGCGCTGAGTGAGATACCGATGACGGTGAAGGCTGTCTTCCAATATTTGGACGAGTTCAATCAACCCATCAAGGATCCTTCCGACCCGTCCCAGCTCTTCAACCCATTCCTCGAAGATACCATCCGCATTGCTCCTCCTCGCTTTGAGAAAAATACTTCCATAGGAAAGTGGGTACCGGTAGAGCCCGGCAAGAGTGTTTTCACCGCACACATGAGCAAAGAAAAATTGAAGGTTGTGCCTAACATTAAGCGTATAGCCTACAGGGTGATTGTAGATAACGAGGCGCTCAACTATGCCTTCAAAGCGAATCCGGGTCTTCCGGAGGCACCGCTTAATTCGGAGCAACACTTGGAGCTGAATATCGGACTCACGGCGCAAATAGACGCAGTTTTGAACTTTAACAGTAAGAAATAAGGAGGGCTGAATTATGAAACGTATCAAATCGATTCTTGTAGCCCTCGTGGCTTTCATCGCAGTTAGTGTACAAGCACAACAGGTGACGACGCTCTACTTCCTGGAGAACGCTCCGATGCGTCATACACTCAACCCTGCTCTCCAACCTGTCAGCCAGGGATATATCAACTTCTCCCCGCTGGGCTGGATGAGTCTCAGTGTCGGCAATAACTCGCTGACGGTGAGTGACGTCTTGTTCGTGGACCCCGCAACGAGAAAAACGATCACGCCGCTTCACCCAGATGCCGACAAGCAGGCTTTCCTCCGCACGTTGCGTAATATGACGCTCATGGACGCCAGCATGAACTTCAGTTGGCTGAACATGGGTTTCCGTATCAAGGAGAACGGCTATTTGATGATCGGTATCAACGAGCGCATTGACGCGGGCGGTACCCTTCCCAAGCCTATGTTCGACTTCGTGCTCGGCGGTGGTATGAAGGCCCTCAACCCGGGTATGATCAACTCGTTCAACCTCTCCGGACTGGGTGCAGGCGGTACCGCGTTCACCGAGATCGGTGCCGGTTACAGTCACCGCATTGATGAGCATTGGACAGTCGGTGGTAAACTCAAGCTCCTCTTGGGAACCATGGATATGACCGTGCGCACAAAGACCCTCGGCATTGACGCCAGTACAGATGTATGGCGTATCAAGGGTGACCTTGCAGTGGAAGGCGCAGGACCTCTGAACTTCAACGCCCTGCCCCCAATGGACGGAAGACGTCTGATTGATGTCATCAACGACTTCAAGAACGGGAGCACGGGAGGTCAACCCATGTCCATGGACTCCATCATCAACCTGCGTAACATACCGGGCTTGCTCAAACCCAGCGGTTATGGTGCCGCCATCGACTTCGGTTTTGCATGGAAGCCTATCGAGAACCTCCAGGTGACCGGTGCCATCAACGACCTCGGATTCATCTACTGGACCAATTCCAAGAAATACACGGCTTCGATGGACACGACCTTCAACGGCGTAGGCCGGATTGATTATAACGATCCTGCCTTCCGGAACCAGGACGGTAATTTTGACACGCAACTGGTGCTTGACTCCGTGCTCAAGAACCTGCAAGGCTTGGCGAACAACATCATCCTCCATCAAGCCGGAAACGGTTACGCGAAGATGATTTCCGCACGCTTCAACCTCGGTTTGGACGCCAATTTCTGGGACAACCGTGTAGGTGTAGGTATCGTTTCCGCGACACGTCTGTATAATGCACGTCTGTACGAAGAGGTCACCTTCGGTGTTGCTTTCCGACCCGTGCGCTGGTTTAATATCGCGGCAACTTACTCGCTGATGAACAACGGTAAGTACAGCAATATCGGTGCCGGTCTGAGTTTCATGCCTTACGATGGTATCAACATGACGCTCGCCATGGACTATATCCCGACGAGTTATGCGGCTATTGATATGAACGGTGTACCCAAATACCTCTTGCCGGACAAGGCAAAGATGGTTAATCTCGCCCTTGGTTTCTCGATCTGCTGGGGAACGAACCGCAAGGATACAGACAAAGACGGCGTATGGGACAAGATCGACATGTGTCCTGAGACCCCGCGCGGCGTAGCCGTAGATAGCGTAGGCTGTCCGATCGATGAGGACCACGACGGCATCGCCGATTATCTCGACCATTGTCTTGGAACACCGGCAGCGGCTATCGGCAAGGTGGATAGCGTAGGTTGCCCGCTGGATAGCGACGGCGATGGTGTGCCTGACTATCTCGACAAGTGCCCGAACACCCCGAAAGAGGCATACGGAAAGATTGACGAGAAGGGTTGCCCGCTGGATACCGACGGCGACGGCGTGCCTGACTACCTCGACAAGTGCCCGGATACTCCGGAAGCAGCTTGGGGCCTTGTGGACGAGGACGGTTGCCCGCTCGACACCGATGAGGACGATGTGCCCGACTACCTCGACGAGTGCCCGGATACCCCGATTGAAGCCCTCGGCTTCGTAGATGAGAACGGCTGTGACCTCGACAGCGACAAAGACGGCGTGCCTGACTATAAGGACGAGTGCCCGTCAGTGCCGGGTCTTAAGGCCAACAAGGGTTGTCCGGAAGTAAAACGCGAAGTACGCCAACTGCTGCAGAAAGCAATGCAAGGTATCGAGTTCGAGACCGGCAAGGCGACTATCAAGAAGAAATCCTTCCCGCTGCTCGACCAAATTGCAGCTACCTTCATCGAGAACCAGAACTATATCATTGAGGTTCAGGGTCACACCGATAACACCGGTAAGGATGAAGTGAACAGGAAACTGTCAGACAAGCGTGCTAATGCCGTGAAGGACTACCTGGTTAAGAAGGGTGTTCCCGCAGATCGTATGACGGCTGTCGGTTACGGACCTGACAAACCTATCGCAGACAACAGCACCAAGGCCGGACGCGCTAAGAACCGCCGCGTTGAGTTCAACATCACCTTCGAGGAGGTGCATGTAGAGACCATCCTCGACCACGCGGATCCTACACCGGCGAAGTAAGGTGAAAGTTTAAAGAGTGAAAGTTTAAAGTTTAAAGAGTGAAAGTTTAAATCATAAATCATAAATAGTTTATATGGGACGCGCATTTGAATATCGCAAAGCGACAAAACTGAAAAGATGGGGACACATGTCCCGCACATTTACGAAATTAGGCAAGGAAATCACTATTGCAGCCCGTGAGGGTGGTCCTGATCCGGACTCGAATCCTCGTCTGCGTGCACTCATCCAGCAGTGCAAGCGCGAGAACATGCCGAAGGATAATATCGACCGCGCTATCAAGAAAGCGACCGATAAGTCGTCTGAAGGCTACAAAGAGATCAACTACGAGGGATACGGTCCGCATGGCATCGCTATCTTCGTAGAGACGGCGACGGACAACCACATGCGTACAGTAGCGAATATCCGTTCGTACTTCACGAAGTTCGGCGGCACGCTCGGAACGCAGGGTTCTCTCCAGTTCCTCTTTGACCGCAAGGCATGCTTCACCGTGACGATGAAAGACGGTATCGACCTGGACGAACTCGAACTCGAGCTCATTGACTTCGGCGTAGAGGAACTCGGCGTGGACGAGGAGGAGAACACTATTGTCATCTACTCCGACTTCAACGAGGCGATCAACATGCAGAAGTACCTCGAGGACAACGGCTTCGAGATCCAGTCCATTGAGTTCGTCCGTATCCCGAACGACACCAAGGAACTGCCGGAAGACCAACGCGAATCGGTACAGAAACTCATCGACAAGATCGAAGAGGACGAAGACGTACAGAACGTGTTCACCAATATGGCAGACTAAATCGGGATACCGATATACCGATATACCGATATGATAGAACAATATTTCAGACTCACGGAGCATCAAGCGCAGCAATTCGCTGCGCTTGACGCGCTGTATCGGGACTGGAACGCGAAGATCAATGTGATCTCGCGCAAGGACATCGACCACCTCTATGAGCACCATGTGCTTCACTCGCTGGCGATAGCCAAGTTGCTGCCTTTCCAACCCAGCACCACGATTATGGATGTCGGTACGGGTGGCGGTTTTCCGGGTATCCCCTTGGCGATTATGTTTCCGGAGTGTCAGTTTCTGCTGATAGACTCTATCGGCAAGAAGATCAAGGTGGCGTCGGAAGTGGCGCAAGCTCTGGGTCTGACGAACGTGGTATGCAAGCAGGAACGCGCGGAAGAAGAGAAACAGAAATTCGATTTTGTGGTCTCTCGTGCCGTGATGCCCCTACCCGATTTGGTCAAACTCGTCCGGAAGAATATCTCGGACAAGCACCGCAATGCCGTGCCCAATGGCTTGGTGGTGCTCAAGGGCGGCGACCTGCAGGCAGAGATAGCGCCCTTCATAAAAAAAGCAGAGGTCACCCCCTGCAGTCAATGGTTCAAAGGCAAGTGGTTTGAGACCAAACAAGTGATCTACCTGCCTTTATAAGCTTTCCATAAACGATTCTATATACGCGCGCAGCGCGTGGATATCATCGAACGCCGTGGTCAACTCTCTGAGGTTGGCTACGCGTTGTCTTACGGACGCCACGCCGTGTTTGGCGAGTTTGTCCGTGCCGGGTGTGAGAGCGGCGAGCATCGCCTCGAGGTTCACGTCATAGAGCAAGGTGCCATGTACGATGGTGCCTGTCGGAGAGGTGAAGCAAGCGCAGCCGGAGACCTTTCTTCCGTCAACCAATATATCGTTATGGGCCGTCGTCACCGCCGGCAGTCCTTTGGCATGCAGCGCCTGCGCCACCATCGCCAGGAAGGACGCAAACACTGCTTCGCTATGGGTACTCGGCGAGACAAAAGAGATCATCAGGTTACCTTCGTCCGCATAGACGCATCCTCCCCCACTCTTGCGTTGCACCACTGCGATGCCATGTTCTCGGCAATAAGGCTCGTTCACCTCCACCGCCGCGTCCTGATGCCGGCCGTAGATGACCGTAGGGGACACAATCCAAGTAAAGAGCATCGGTTCTGCGACGCTCTTTACCAGTTCCTGCTCCTTTTGCAGGTATTCGGTCAATGTCAGTCCTTCTTCAAAATGAACAATCGTCACCTTTCACCTTTCACCTTTCACCTTTCACCTTTCAATTCTCGGCGCGGATATCTCTTTCCCCTGGCAGAAACGATGCGTCAGTTGGCGGTCGTCGCCTAAGTAGATATAGCGTTCTAGGCGGTGCTGGATGGTATAGTTATCAAAATTGAGGTCACTGTCATCGACAACGAGTGCATCGAAGGCATAGCCGGGTTCGAAGGACCCTACCTTGCCGAAGAACGAACCGCCGGACTTGGTAGCCAGCCAGAAAGCCTCGCTCAGACTGAGGAACTGGTCTTTGTGGTTGGTACGCACCCATTGCATTTTCGCCATTTGCAACGCATAATGCATCACGCGGAAGATAGAGAAACCGCTACCTCCCGAGACATCCGAGCCCAAGGCGACGGGGATGCCAGCCGACAGGAAGCGGCGTATAGGCGCGATACCCGACCCGAGGTTGCAGTTGCTCGTCGGACAATGGACGGCAAAGACATGGTTCTTGCGCATCAGTTCGAACTCCTCGCCGTCGGTGTAGCAGCAGTGCGCCATGAGTGTCGGCGTCTGTCCGAACATACCGTAGCGGCGGTAGGCGTCGCCATAACAGGTGGACTCAGGTTCGAGTTCCGCCACCCACGCTATCTCCGACTGGTTCTCCGACAGGTGGGATTGAACCGGCAGGTTGTATTCGTTAGCAAGGAGTCCGAGAGCGGTCATCATGCGCGGTGTACAACTTGGTACGAAACGCGGTGTGACGATAGCGGAGACGAGGGGCATGTCTTTGGTGTGTTCCATGACCCGCTTGGTGCCTTCGACTGCTTCTTCGACGGTGTTGCTCAGCGTAGCAGGTCCGTTGCGGTCCATGCCTACGAGGCCCACCATGCCGCCCATGCCGGCTTCATGAAGCAGGTCGGTCAGGAGGCAAGTAGCGTCGGGATGGATGGTAGCGAAGATCGCCGCGCGCATCGTGCCTAACTTCCACAGGTCGTGCACGAAACGGCGGTACATGCGCTCCGCGTACTTAAGGTCTTTGTACTTCGACTCCTCGGGGAAGGTATAGGTGTTGAGCCACGGCAGCAACTCCATATCCATGGCGATGCCGAGGTTACGGTACTGCGGCGCGTGAACATGGAGGTCGTTCATCGCCGGCATGACCAGTTGGTCGCCGAAATCGACCACTTCCGCGTCCTTGCAGTCCGCCGGCAGGTCCTGGCAGGTCTTGATGATGTTGCCGTCATCGCCTACGATCACATACCCGCGCTCCAGAACAGTAAACTGTTCCGGAGTGGGGGTGAAAAGAATGTTTCCTCTGTAAATCTTCATATTATAACAAGTGGTATGTTACAGTCAGTCCGGCCATAACGATGGATACCATCGACATCAGTTTGATGAGGATGTTGAGTGACGGTCCCGACGTGTCTTTGAACGGGTCGCCGACGGTGTCACCTACTACGGTAGCCTTGTGGCAGTCACTGCCCTTGCCGCCGAAGTGTCCTTCCTCGACATATTTCTTCGCGTTGTCCCACGCACCTCCGGCGTTCGCCATGAAGACAGCGAGGACGAAGCCTGTTGCCAGTCCGCCGATGAGCAGTCCCATTACGCCGGCTACGCCGAGGACGAGACCTGTGATGATCGGAACGATGATGGCAAGGATGGACGGCAGCAACATCTCATGTTGTGCGCCCTTGGTGGAGATGGCTACGCAGCGTGCGTAATCGGGGTCAGCTTTGCCTTCGAGGATACCCTTGATGGTCTGGAACTGACGGCGCACTTCTTCCACCATCTTCTGTGCCGCGCGTCCGACAGCGTTCATCGTCAGACCGCAGAAGAGGAAGGCCATCATCGAGCCGATGAAGATACCTACGAGCACGATGGGGTTCATGAGGTTGACGTTATATGCGTCCATGAAGTCCACGAGTGTTGCTTTCGCCGCCTCTACCCCATTCGGCAGAGCTTCGCCCGTACGGATGAGCGCAATCTTTATCTCTTCTACGTAGGAAGCCAAGAGTGCGAGCGCCGTGAGAGCGGCGGAACCGATGGCAAAACCTTTACCCGTAGCAGCGGTGGTGTTTCCGAGTGCGTCGAGTGCGTCGGTACGCTGACGTACCTCTGCGGGCAGACCCGACATCTCCGCATTACCGCCGGCGTTGTCGGCGATAGGTCCGTAGGCGTCGGTAGCGAGGGTGATACCCAAGGTCGAGAGCATGCCGACAGCGGCGATGCCGATACCGTACAGACCCATGGAGAGGTTCTGTGCGCTGAACTCGATAGCGAAACCGTTGGCGCAGAGATAAGCGAGGATGATAGCGACACCTACGGTGATAACCGGGATTGCCGTGGAGAGCATACCGAGGCCCAGACCGCTGATGATGACGGTGGCGGGACCAGTCTGCGAGCTCTCACTCACTTTCTGCGTCGGTTTATAGCTCTGCGAGGTATAGTATTCGGTCGATTGTCCGATGATGATACCGGCAACGAGTCCCACAACGACAGAGAGGCTGACCTGCCACCATTGGTTCGGCGCGGCAGGGTTGTCGCCCAAGAGCCAGTAGAAGATACCGAAGGTCACTACGGCGATGAGGCAGGCGGCAGTGTTCGTACCGATAGACAGGGCGCGGAGCAGTTCTTTCATGCCCGCCCCTTCTTTGGTCTTCACGAGGAAGATACCGATGATGGAGAGGAGCACGCCGCAGGCAGCGATGAGCGACGGAGCGAGCACCGCCTTAAGCTGCATCTCCGGCACCAACGCAAAGGCGGATGCACCTAACGCCATCGTAGCGAGGATAGAACCGGCATACGACTCATAGAGGTCGGCACCCATGCCGGCTACGTCGCCTACGTTATCGCCTACGTTGTCGGCGATGGTGGCAGGGTTACGGGGGTCATCCTCGGGAATGTTATATTCGGTCTTACCCACAAGGTCCGCACCTACGTCCGCCGCTTTTGTGTATATACCGCCACCCACGCGAGCGAAGAGCGCCTGGGTCGAAGCACCCATACCGAAGGTCAGCATGGTGGTGGTGATGGTGATCAGGTCGCCGTCAGCGCCAACGAGCGCGAGCAGACCGGTCTTCTGCAGTACGAGGAACCATCCTGCGATGTCGAGCAGCGCGAGGCCGACGACCGTCAGACCCATCACTGCACCCGAGCGGAAGGCTACCTGCAGACCTGCGTTCAGACTCTGACGGGCTGCGTTGGCGGTGCGGGCGGACGCGTAGGTCGCGGTCTTCATACCGAAGAAACCAGCCAGGCCGGAGAAGAAACCGCCGGTCAGGAAGGCGAACCATACGATACCGTTCTGCAGGTTAAAATACGCCATGACGGCAAAGACAGCAGCCAGCACGACGAAGACGATTGTCACCACTTTGTACTGCTGTTTGAGATAAGCCATCGCACCTTTTCGCACATGCGAGGCGATGGTCTTCATCAGGTCGGTACCTTCGGCCTTGCCCAACATCGAGCGGTAGAAGAAGTACGCAAAACCAAGCGCTAAGACGGATGCCGCTAAGACGACATACATCAAAACTGTTAAATCATTCATAAGATTTTGTGTTTAGAAAATTGGTATTAATTGATGTTAAACGGTTAATTGACTTATTGCGACTGCAAAATTACTACAAAAAATTGATATATGCAAATCTTTTTGATAGAAAAAAACATATAAAATACGCTTCGCTCACAAAAATGTCCAAAAATCCATGCGGGCAGTTTCTCTAATCCTCTAACTCTCTAATCCTCTAAACTTTCAACTTTCTCTCCCCCTCCAGGAGGTTACGCTTTGTCTGTTAGTGCCGGATAGTATCCGGCGGGTTAATATTTTGTTTATTTTCCGGCATGCTATGCCGATTAACGTCGTCTGTTGTGCGAGATGCCATCTCGCGTTTCCGTTTCCCTGCGTACTTAGCCGCAAACCGAC